>CAZUZY010000159.1:0-17613 GCA_964624885.1 uncultured Polyangiales bacterium
TGAAATCGCTCGGGCTGCACAGGCGCGCCGGCAGCGTCGAGGTTGTAGTAGCTGACCTCGAGGATCTCCGGCCCGAGGTCGAGCACCATCATCTGGCGTACCTCTCCTGGCTTCAGGATGGCCCCGCCCGAGCCGATGCGGCGGGGGTAGCGGAGGTCGTGCTCGCCCGATGCGGTGTGCGCGTTGAGATGCTCGATGAGGAGCGCGAGCTGGTCGTGCACCGTCCCCTCGAGCAGCGCGTGCGGCGTGCCGTACACCACCTCGCCGCCGACGAGGGTGGAGCCCGTCTTCGCCGACAGCTTGCCCGACACCTCCTGGAGCTGGCCCTGCACGCTCTTGGTCTCGAGCCAGTCCGCGGGTGTCGCAGCGATCGCGCTCGCGTGGTGGGCGCCCGTGACGGCGCCCTCGTGGGCGTTCAGCCAGCCGAGGATTTGCGACAGCTGGCCGTCGACGGAGCCTTCGGGAAGCCCGTGCGGGGCGCCTGGGATCTCATCGGCGCCGACGAGGGACGCGCCGGGCTTGCCGGTGGTGCGGGCCGACAGGTCGTCGACGAGCTCGTCGAGTCCGGCCCCCACCGTCTTGGCTGCGATGAACCCCTTGCCCGCGTAGTCGATGTCGCCGGCCTTGTGGCGTTGACCGCTGGCCGTGAAGTGGGCGTCGAGGAGCGCGTCCACCGAGTCGAGCGCCGCCTGTGCGGTGGTCGCGCTCGAGGCGATGGCCTTCCAGAGGGCTGCGAACACGCCCACCGCGGCGCTCGTCGCGAACACGAACGCCTGCCGCCGGCTCTTGTCGATGTCGACCTCGAAGATCTGGGTCTGCCCGGCCTTCCGGCGTACGTCGCAGAGGAGAAGCTCGCCTTCGACGAGCGCCACCTTGGGTGCGGCGCCGGTCGGCGCCTGCGGTCCCATGCGCACGACGATCTGGAACGCCTCGTCGCGCCGGAAGTAGACGAGCTGCGAGTTCCCGTCGGTCCGCGGATCGGACATGACCCGCGCGAACTTCAGGAAGACGCCGAGCCAGCGCTCCTCGCCCGACGTCGACACCTCCGTGGGGATGCCCGTGGAGTCGATCGAGAGATCTACGCGCTGGCCCGTGCCGAAGGCGATCCGCTGCCCGAGCCTGTCGTAGGCGCGGCCCGGGCCCGTCAGGTCCACGGTCAGGTCGGCGACGGGTGCGTGCTGCGTGGGGACCGCCCCGCTGACGACGCCGAACAGACCGATGTCGGCCGCCAGATTGCGGTCGGCCCGCTCGAGCAGCTCGAACCCGAGGTCCAGCTCGGCCTCGGTCACCCGCTGTCGGAAGTAGAAGTCCAGGCGATGTGCCACGCGATGACGCCTCCGGAGGGGGAGAGCGTCGATGCAGGGCGAGGGGGACCGGGGTTAGTGGGCCAGCAGGCCCCTTGACGGATCTGGCGCATCCAGTCATCGTCACCGAACGGCGGTACCGACGCCGAACCCCGATGGCTCCGCCCCCGCTGGAGCCTTTTGTGGGGCAAAGGGGAGTCCACTCCTCCGGCGGTCGACGTGTGTCCTCTCGAGCTGCGTGGCCGAGGGCGGGGGCCGAGGCAACGCGGAGCGAGGAGTTCCACGATGACCGTTCAGGGCGATTTCAAGAAGCGGATCCGTGAGCGCCAGCGCGTGACGGGCGAGTCCTACACCGAAGCGCGCCAACACCTGCTGCGCGCACGCGCGGAGGTGCTCGGCGAAGGCGAGGCGAACGTCACACTCGTGCCCGTTCACTGGGAGGCCTTCGTGCTCAAGGTCAACACGCGGTCGGCGCGCGTGCGTGTTGCCGAGGGCGAGGTGACGCTCCGGGCCCCGCAGATCGCGAACCTCGCACCTGGGCAGATCGCTCAGGTGGCCGTGACCAAGCGGTGGACGTGGCTGGGCGACGCGTACGCCGCGGGCAACGTCTTGAGCACCCGCATCGACATCCCCCGTCTCGCACTCGCCCCTCTCGTCCTCCACAAGGACGACCAGGCGGAGTCATTCGAGATGGACGCCATGGCGTGGGGGGCGTCTTCGGCAGAGCCCGATGCGGATCCTGTCCGTGACGCGTTGGACCTGCGCGAGGCTGGTGAGTCAGAGGCCGCACGCGAGCTTCTCATGAGCGTGCTGCATCGGGACCTGCGATGCCTGGACGCCCATGCGGCGCTTGGCCTGCTCGAGTTCGATGCGTCGGCTCGACGCGCGCTACTCCACTACGAGATCGGCGCGGGCATCGGCGAGCAGGCGTTGGGATCGTCGTTCGAGGGCGTGCTGCCTTGGGACAGCATCTTCAATCGGCCGTTCCTCCGCTGCCTCCACGGGCTGGCGCTCTGTCGTTGGCGCCTTGGTGACTTCGCTGGGGCCGAGCGCGTGCTGCGTCGGCTCCTGGCGCTGGACCCGAACGACGGTCAGAACGCATCGAGCGCTTGGCAGAGCGTACGTCGTGAGCAGCCGTGGTCCTCTGACGGCGACACGCGAGTCCTTCACTGACTCGTTCGGCTGGTGCGGCTACCAGCGTGAGGACAACCAGTGGGCGTAGGCGGCGATCCACTCGGCGCCCTTGGGCGGTGGGCTCGGCAGCGGCAGCTCGCTGAGCTCGATCGCCTGCTTGATGCGACCTCGTTGGCAGATGGCGCAAAGTGACGCGCCACGCTGCGTGACGCTGACCACCCGCACGACCACCCCCAGTACCTCGGTCTCGAACGGCAGCGCCAGCTCTTGGTCGAGCATGGCGGAGAACCCCATTAACTGCTCGCCCTCGTCGTGGGCGTCGACCGTTGCCTCCTCGATCATCTCGCGCAGCTCCGCACGCGAGAGCTTCGCCGTGGCGCTGGTGGGCTTCTTCTTCGCGGCCATGTCAATCCTCAGCTGCGGAACAGCGCGTCGGTCTTCGAGGCGTCCACGACGGCGTACTTCTCGCCCACGGGGGGGATGGGCAACAGGAACACGCCGCGCTCGAGCTTCTTCGTCATGCACCGGTCGCCGTCGGCATCCAGGGCATAGAGGATGAGGGTGTCCTGTGCGCGGTTGTAGAAGAGAACGGCGGTGGTCGTGTCCAGGCGGATGCCGAGCTCGCGCTCGCACGTGTCGCGCAGGCGCTGGGGTCCCCAACGGGGGTCGATCGACTTCGGAAACACGACGAGGCGACGCACGCCCTGAGGCAGGAACTCGCTGATCATCCGCGCACACTACTTGCCGGAGGCCGACCTCGGAACCGAGCTGATCGCGTCGCCGGACATTGTCTGTCCGCGCTCCCACCTCAGCACGACACGCAAGCGAGCGACCCTGCTCGGAGAGTGTTCGAGGTACGGGACTTCCCATCGGGGAATCCAAGCTCATGGTGGGGGTCATGAACCCGATCGAGATCACATCATGAGCGAGTTCTACCGCACGCGGACGGGCCAGCAGTTCTACGAAGTGACGATGCCCAGGCTCGTACGCGAGCTCGCCCGCCTCAACACGAACCTCGAGCGGCTTGCCGACGTCGCCCGTCCGGAAGCTCGGGCGGAGGGCGAGAGTCCTGGCACGGCCCGCCCATTGCCTGCCCGAAGCCCATGAACATGACGCGTTTGGTCGCTGCGCCTTGCCTGCGCTGACTGACTCCAAGGAAGCTCGGCACGGGCAACCGCAGCGGAAGACACAACGAAGCCCTCCGGCCCGCGAGGGGTGGAGGGCTCCATGATCAGCCTGTGGATCGGGGCTCAGGCTGCCTTCCTCTTGCGCCCGCGAGCAGCCTTCTTCGCGCCCTCGATGACGCCCGCTGCCTTGAGCGCGTCGTCGCCAATGCCGACGAAGCGGTAGGCCACGAGGGGGAACTCGTACGCCACGTGCAGACGCTTCACGAGCTCGACGGACTCGTCGCTCACGGGACGGGGGCGGGGGACCGAGCGCACCTTGCGGATCGAGCCCAGCGTCTCGCCGAGCGCGATCAGCTCCTTGACGTGGTTGAGCACGTCGATGGGCTTGAGCTCCTTCTTGCTCTCGCTGCTCAGGTCCTGGAGGAGCCGCGCGCGACGCTTCTCCGTGCGGCCGTCGACCTTGGCGGCAGCGGCGCCCGCACCGAGCAGGTCGTTGAAGGCGCGCGCGACGCGGCGCTTCTCGATGGCCTCCGGGGAGCCACGACGGTTCTCAGCCTTCTTGGCGGCGCGGGGCTTGCGGGCGGACTTCTTGCGAGTGATGGCCATCGCCCGGCACGGTAGTGCAAACGGTGTGATGCAGTCAAAGACCAAGTGCGGACGATTCGGCTAATGAAGGAGGGTGGTCTCCCCGACATCCGAGACCCCGAGCTCCCAGTGATCGAAGGTGGGCGGCGGGAGTGGTTCGACCAGATCCACGAAGTGCGTGTGGGCGGGTTTCAGGAGGTTGACCACCGTCCGCACGTTCCGACGATCGCGAGGGGGCAGCACCCGATCGACCCGCAGGGAGAAGGCGTAGCGGGCGAACCTGCTCGAGGGGCCGAGCTCCCAGTCGACCCCGAGCTCGGACTCCCCGAGGACCAGGGCCGTCGCCGCGAGGCCAGTGATCTCGAGCACTTGGATGCCGAGGAGGAACTGCAGAGATCTCCGGACTCCAGGCGCGGTCCCCTTGAGGCGGTACATGTCGACCAGCGCCGCCGCCAGCCGACGTTTCCCTGGCAGATCGAGGTCGAAGGAGAAGGGGTTTCCGAGATCGGTCAGGATCAGATCCAACCAGGGTTCTGGGGCACGCTCGAGGTCGAACAGGTCAGGGAACGCGTCGAGCTCGGCCAGCTGCAGGTCGAGGATCTCCTGGAGACACGCGACGAACTTCCGCAGATCTCCCGTCTCGTCGGCCCGCCGGTTGTGGCGGGGCAGCATGGACCAGAGGTCGAAGCGCCGGCTCGGAGGACGTGGCGGTCGGTAGCCGACGAACACCGCGCGGTCGAACGGCGCCTCGATGGCGTTGCCAGCTCGGTCGGTCACGCCCATGACCGCCACCGCGTAGCGAGCGTCCGGGCTCATGGCCCGGAGCAGCTCGAGGTCCACAAATGAGCCCGAGCTTGAAGCGTGCGCGACGGTGAGTGGCACGGCGGGCGTCGTGAGGACCGTGAAGGCGAAGGATGCGGTCGGGGGAACGAGCACCGCCTCGTCGAACGCGAGCCGCAGCGCGCGCGGACCGCGAGCCACGACGGCGAGCAGCTTGGGCGCGGTGCGGTCCTCGATGGCGAAGGCGTAGCTCTCGTCGACCGTGGCGACGCCATCGAGCGTTCGCGCCAGGACGCGTACGCGCACTTCGGTGCTGCTCGCGAAGGGCGCCAGGCGGTCGAGCGTGACCCGAGTCGTGTCCTTCCCGGCGGTGATGGCCGAGGCCGAGCCTGAGAATGCAGGCGCGAAAGCCTTGTCGGCGAACACCTGGACCCCGTCGACCCACACGGCGATCGATGTCGGATCGATGCCGGCAACACCCGTGTCGGCGAGCTCGAAGGAAATCCTCGCGTCGCGCGGCACCTCCTCTTCCGCGGGGCCTGGGTCTCGATTCAGGAGGAGGAGGCGGGCCTTCGTCGTGACCGCGGTGATCGCGGCCACGGTGAAGAGCGGGAGTTCGATGGGGGCCATCAGAGCGCCACCAAGGAGAGCCGCGCGCCCACGGTGTGCTTGCCGCCCAGCTTCGAGACGTGGGCGGCCAGGTCCACGGGTCGTCGCCGGTGCGCGCCCGTGAGCAGGCGCGCGTGGATGGCGCCATCGACCACCACGGCCACCTCCCACAGGAAGGGGCATGAGCGCACCACGAGCTCGCCCTGGACGCGCACGAGAGTCACACCGGAGAGGTCGACCTCCTGGAAAAGCTCGACCTGATCGCCCGGCTCGAGGTGCTCGAGGCGCCCTGGGTCGAGGTCGCCGAGCACCAGGCGCACCTCGCCCGAAGGCAGCTGCACGCGCCCCTGGGTCTCGCCGAGCCGGTTGTCGAGGGCGGAGAACTCCACGGGTCAGGTCTGCCGGAAGAGCTCGAGGTGGTCGAAGAAGGCGCGGCGAGTCACATCGCTCGTGGCGAAGGCGAAGCCAGCGCGGCCGGAGGTCAGTGGCTTGCTGCCGCTGTTGATGCCCAGCTTGTCGTCGATGAAGGGCGCCATGCCCGCGACCGGTTCCCAGTTCGGGGTGCTCCCCAGCGCGTGTTTTCCCAGGTCGCTCCGAAAGACCGAGAGAACGACGTCCCCCGTGTCGTTCACCACCATGTCGAGACGCAGGTGCTGCCAAGTGCCCACCGGAAAGCTCTCGCTCGAGCGGAGCAGGTTGCCGGGGCCGTCGGCGCGCGGCGTACCGCCGACCACGGCGCCCTTTCGCAGGACGATGCGGTGGGGGTCGTCGTCGGAGAGGCCGAGCAGGTAGGCGCGGTCGTTGACCGAGTTGCCCTGGCAGCCAAGGAACAGGGCCGGCGAGAAGCCCGTAGGGCCGCCTCCTGGGCCTCGCTGGAGGCAGCCGCGGATCGAACCGCCCTTGGCCATCGGCGCGAAGCCGACGGCGTTCACGAAGAGCCCCACCGCTCCCTTCGCTGGTGCGAGCGAGTTGAAGCCGAAGAGGAACGAGCCGCCTCCCGGGGCCCTGGGGATCCCCGCAGTCACGCCGCGCTCGACGGTCGCGATGTCGAGTCCATCGGTCAGATAGCTCCAGTCCGTGCTGCCCATCGCTCTCCCCTCCAGCTCACAAGGTCGTCATCAGGGCCCAGGTGGCCTCGAAGGTTTCCGCGCCCAACGCTGTGGCCGCGAAGGTGGGCGTGGTCGGCAGAGCCCAGCTCTCGAACGCCTCGATGCCGTCGGCGCCGAGGGGGCCGCCGATCGGGGTGACGTCGTCCCACGTGGTGTGGAGCGGCTCCCCCCAGTCCATCGTGTCGACGGGCTTGCCCGCGAAGAGCGCTGCCTTTAGCAACGCTGGCCCGAGCTCGTCGAGGAACGCGCCGCTGGTCCAGCCCTCAAATGTCTCGCGCCCCTGCGGCTTCTTGTCGAAGAAGGCGAGCACGAGGGAACCCACCGCCGGAAATGCCTGGAGCAGCGTGCCCCAGCGCTCGAAGTCTTCTCGCGCACGCTCGGGGCTGGGGCCGAACGCAGCCAGGCGCTCGGCGCGCACGCTCGCCACGATGCGCCAGGCCTTCGCGCTTCCAGGCGTGGGGCCCGCCTCCTGGAACGTCGGGTTGAGCAGGGCCATCGTCAGAGGAGCCCTCCCGTGTCGCCGCTGACGAGCGTGACGTTGCGGAGGATCGGCAGCTCGCACACGGCGAGCTTCACGTCCGTCGGCAGGCCGTTCAGCTTCAGGTCGAGCGGCGAGCCATCGCCGAGTTTTCGGACGCCGTCGGTGTCGCGGACCACGTCGAACACGTCCGACCAGGCGACCTCGCCCGCAGGGTTGCCCTCGGCGTCCCGCAGGTTGAAGCCGAAGTCGATCCTCGGGTTGGGGGTACCATCGGTCTCCATCAGCCTGAACATCGCGGCAAGGCGCTGGCGAATACGGTCGCGCACGAGCTCGGGTCGGGCTCCCTCCCGCAGGAACACACGCGCCTCGACGTCTACCGTGCGGTAGACGGGGTCCTGGACCTCGACCTCGAAGGTCAGTGTGCACGGGTAGGTCTCTGTCACCTGTCGGTGAACGAGACCCTTGAGCGCCGGCGACGGCAGCCCGCCACCGACGGGGACCACGAAGAGAATGCCGGCATTCTCTGGGATGGACAGGTCCTCGTTGGAGGTCAGCATCAGCGCGCGGGCGACGCCCGGCACCTTGCGGGCGTGGATCTCAAAGTCCTCCCGCGCGACGGTGCGGGTCAGAGCTCGCAGGCTCTCGGGGGCGAGTCGCCTCGCCGACTCGACAGTCTGGCGATCCGTGCCGTCAACGGCGGGGGTGGGGTTGGTACACAGCACCTTCACGGGTCGCCCGAGGCTGTCGCCGAACACTCCCTCCACGACGACGATGCGACCAGCGTCGACGTTGCCCTCCGCTCCGCCGCCCGTCTTGTACGTGACCGAGATGGTCCCGGTCGGTGGGAGACCGTTCAGGCCGGTCCCGAAGCGCAGGGTGGCCTTGTCGCTCTCGTCCACGAGCACGGCGAAGTGCCGATCGGTCGGTCCCGAGCCGAGCAGCGTCTCGACCTCCGTGTAGTCACCGTTCCCAGCAACCACACGGGCCGAGCCATCCAGGTAGGGCACGCGGTCGAGCGCGAGGTCGGTGCCGGCGAGGCCGCGGGCGTCGAAGAGCTGCGTGTGGCTCTCCGAGTGCTCGACCACACCCATCGCGGTGGTCGTGCCCGGGGGGAAGAGGAGGGGCTCCGTGAGCTGGAAGCGGACCGGGTTGGTCACCTCCTGGGTCCGGGCCACGGTGCCGGTGGGGAGGACGATGTCGCCGGCGCTCGGGGCGCCGATGGAGAACGCCACCTTCGCCTTCGCGGCCCGTGCACCCTCGAGCCGGAAGCCGAGCATGCGCGCAAGGGCGATCACGTTCTTGCGCTGCGTGGCCGTTGCAAGGCGTGACTCGCGGGCCTGGTTGTCCAGGTAGTACCCGAGGACGTCGCCCACGAAGGCGTACATCTCGATGAGCAGCGTGCCGAAGCTGGCCACGGTGAAGTCGGTCCACTCGGGGAAGACCGAGCGAACGAGCGCAATCAAGCGCTCTCGGAGCGCGTCGAAGTCGCGGTCCGTGTAGTCGGTGCTGGGGGGGAGAATCGCCACGCCGTCCTCGCTGGGACAGAGCGGCGGAGCTGTCTCGAGGGGACGTCACGGTGGTCGGCGCCAACCACCGTGACCCTGCGCTCGAACTACTTGGACGCCGGTGTTGGGGGCGTTGCCGTCGGCGGCAGCGGGGGCACGGGGTGGCCTTGCTGGATGCTGTTCTGACGGTTGGCGTGATACTGCGCGTTGTTGGGGTTCATCCCGTTGCTGCGATCATTGTTCGACTTGCCGCTGTGGTGACCTGACTTGCTCATGACTGCTCCGTTGCGTGGCAATAGAGGACCGCCTCCCTTGCGACATGCAAGCGAGTGCGGTTGAGGGGCATGCCGCCCCGTCGTCTATGTGGCGTCGTCAAGGCTCGTCGCCTCGCCGATCGCGTCGTCCAGGTACTTCATGGCGTACTGGTTCAGCTGGCGGGCACGCCGCGCGACGTGACCCGCACCCAGTCGCCGCTCGAGCTCCGCACCGAGGTCCGCGTCGACACCGCCGACAACGTTTCGCCAGTTCTTCGCGCGTTCGTGTCCGGCACCCAGTAGGGACAGCGAGCGAACGGCGGCGAGCTTCTGCTCACGCGGAGCCTTCGACCGCACGATCAGGATCACGGCCGCACCGAACATCTCCTGCGGGCGATTGCGAACCTCGGCGAGGTCGAGCTTGTGGTCGGCAACGGCAATGCCAAAGGCCTGACGTAGGCGATCGCGAAGGCCGAGAAGGATCCATGAGGCCAGGATGAACTCCCACTTGCGGCGCCCGAGTGGCGACGAGGAGGTCGCCTCCTTCTCCCCAACGGCTCCCTCGACGGACAGGAAGGTGGGAAAGTCAGTGTCCCCGAACGAGCAGTCGCCCACGACCATGGCCCATGCATCGAACTCAGTCGTCGACATGCCGAAGGCGATCTTCGAACTGCGCGCCTCCCACGTCGCCCCCAAGGCCATCGTCCCGCCGCCCCAGAAGGTTCGAAAGACATCCGGGTACTCAGGCAACGACACGGGACCTGGAATCAAGTGGGTCTCGCTCTCGGTCCTCGCTCGCACCCAGCGGGTCTGCATCGCCGACGAGAGCACACCCTCACGAAAGTCCACCCAGGTCTCGGGGCTGCCCGGGTGTGTCAGCCGAAGGTCGCCGTCGATGATCAGGGCTGGTGTGCAGCCTGCTCCTGGCGCCACCTGGTAGGCGCCGCTGAGGTGGTAGCTTCCCAGCGGTTCGCACACAGGATCCACAAAGACGACCGTGCCACGGTCATGCAGCGCGGCGACCATCTCGAGGAGCAGAGGTCGTAGGGCGCAGTCGTCGTAGCGAATCGTCACTGCAAAGAGCGGCGGTTCGAGGAGCGCCGGAACCTTGGCTGCGGCCGACAGATCCGCGACGACCCACAGCTCACGTTGGTCGAGTGCACCCCCGAATGACTCACGAAACGCGGCGACCACCAAAGGGTCGCCCGAATGAACCTGAACGACGTTCGCGCTGTCGAGCCGCACACCCAGGGCACGCGCCTGGTCAGCCGACATTCGAGATGCATCAATCCCCAGGATCCAGCGAGGAAACATCATGGCGCAGCTCTCCTGCCGCAGAACGCTCTGCGTAGTTGGGTTGAGAGCGGGGCAAGGACCAACGGAGTTGGTCAGAGAGCTGCGCGCCGCGATGACCAAAGTAGCTCGGCTCACTCCTTCGTCAAGGGTCGGCTCGCTATGTCGATTGGGCGGCTCGACTGACGCTGCGCGTTGACGCTGACGCGCACCCTAACCCGCAGCGCGGCCCCATCCCGATGCACCGCGACGAACGTTGGCGCTTCTCCAAGCCACCTCCGCAGCGCATCGCGCACGTACACGCGCCCGAGCTCGGCGAGCACCAGGTCGTTCCGCTGGTGCCGCAGCCGCTCGAGCGGCGTGCCGAAGGCGGTGCGCCAGAGAAGCTCCCCAGGCTCCGTGCCCAGCACCTGCTGTACGTGGGCATCGACCAGATCGTCTCCGCCTCCTCCGTGGGCGAGGTCCTGCTTGCGGTCACGGCGGAAGGGCGTGAGCAATCCGTGCGGTTCGAGCGACAAAGGGACCACCTCCTACGGCAGGGGAATCGCGTCTCGCACCGCCTCGAGCGCCTTCACGAGCTCGTCGAGCGGCGGGAACATCTCGTCGAGCGGGAGACCCGACAGGCCCTTCACGTCGGGCACCGTGGGGCCGCCGACCATGCCGAGGAACAGGTTCACGAGGCCGAGCAGCTTGCCTACGGCGGCCAGGCTCTTGCCCACGTTGGCGGCCTCCTGCTCGACGTTCGCGCGGGTGCAGGCCGCGACCCGCTGCAGGCCGGGATCGTCGAGCTCCTTCGCACGGTTGATCATCGCGTCGACCTGCTTCATGCGCGTCTGCAGGTGCCGAAGCTGGCTGCGCGCGCGCCGCAGCACGTTCGTGGCGAGCGTCAGCATCCGCACGACCATCCGCGGCACCGAGAGCTGCGGCACCAGACCCAGCAGCTTGCTCGTCTTCTTCGCCACCTCGGGCAGGGCCTTGGCCATCGCAGTGGGGTCGGGTGGCACTGCGACGGCAGCCGGCACGGTCTTGGCGAACGCCGCGATCGCCGCGACGGCGTCGATGATGTTGAAGATGGGCACGAGCGGCGTCAGGGCTGGCTGCACGAGCCGCATCGGGTCGATGTCCTCCAGGTCCACGCCACCGGGCAGCGGCAGGCTGAAGGGGTCCGGGAGCTCGGGCAGGTGTACGCAGACCGGGATGGACATCAGATCGGGTCCTCGACCGGCCGCACGAGTCGGCCGCTGATGGTGACCTGGGGCGCGTCGAGCGAGATCGTGCCGACCGCGCGGAGGGTGATCGCGGTCGTGCCCTCGAGGGTCACCGCGTTGTCCTCAGCGTCGAACACCAGCCGGTCGCCCGTCTTCCGGTTGGTGAGCTGCAGCTTGCGCTGCCCCTTGGTCTCGTCGAGCTCGATGCGGAAGGTTTCCGTGGCGATGACGTGGTTGTCGGGCGGGCTCCGCCGGCCCTCCTCCGGCACCTCGCTCTTCCCGCCGGGCTTGCCCCAGTGGGCCGCAAGGTAGTGGGGATGGTCGACGTCCCCCATGTGGAAGAACACCCCAACCTCGGCACCTTCCTCGGGCACCGCGAAGAACCCCCGGTCCCGCGACCCACCACCGGCGGTGCCCAGCGGCCACGCCCAGGCGCTGTGGGGCTCGACCAGCCCTGGAATGCAGACGCGGACGCGCCCGAGCTGCTCGGGGTCGTGCCGGTCGGTCACGTAGCCGATGTAGAGCCCGAGGAGGCGCGACTGCGCTGCGCCGAGGTCGTCGTCGAAGGCGGGGTGCATGGCTACTTCTTCGCCTCCGGGTCTGCCGATCCGGCACCGTCGTCGCGCCACTCGATGCGGCTCTTGCCCGTCTTCGGATCGATGACCTCGATGGGCTTCTTGGCACCCGCCTTCTTGGGTCCAGCGGTGTTCTTGTCGCCGCCCTGCGGCTTGGTGCTCGCGGCGCCAGCGCCGCCCGCTCCACCCTTCCCGTCCCGGGTCACCTTGAGCTCGCAGATGTAGCCACTCGTCCCGAGCTGGTGCTTGACCTCCTTCACGTAGTACTTGCCCGAGAGCAGCGACGAGATGCCCTCGACCTCGATGACGGTCTTGGCTGCGAGCGTGGGATCGCCAACGACCGAGAGGGTCAGCTTCACGGCCTCGCGCTCGGCCTTCACGAACTTCGCTTCGGCCTCCTTGTCGATCAGCCCCTTCGAGCCCGCCGCGGTGGGCCCGCTCGTGCTCGTCGCGTTCCGCTTGAGCAGCTTGGTCGTGCCCGTCTTCGGGTCCACGACCTCGATGAAGTCGCCGAGGGTCGCGCGCTTGGCCGTGTCGGAGGTGGCGCTCGCCGTGATCGTCGTCTTGTCGAGCGGATCGCGGCCCTTCAGCTCGACCTCACCCACGCGCTTCTGGAGGTTCGACTCCACGCTGACCGAGAGGAGCTCGCCCACGCCGCCGTACCAAGTGAGCACCCTCGAGGGCGGCGCCTCCTGTCGGCGCCGGTGCCAATGCAGGCCGGTCCCGTCGACGTAGAAGTCGAACCCCTCCTTGGCCGCCAGCCGCTTCAGGAACCACGCGTCCGTCTCCGCGGTCTGGCAGACAACGTCCAGCACCACCTTGGTGTCCTCGATGTCGGCGAGCGTGTGTTCGTACCCCTGCTCGGCCGCCACCTTGCGCACGACCTCCGCGCGGGTGTGGTGCTCCCAGCGGCGGGTGCGGACGACCTTGTTCATAAAGGCCGAGAGCGCGACGCCCTCCAGGGTCAGGGTCGAGAAGCCCTTCATCGATTGGATGACCACCCGCCGAGGCGGGGACATCGCGCAGGGGTAACCCCACGACACCTCGAGGACGGCACCTGTCAGTAGGTCGATGCGCTCGAACAGGCTCAGGTCGAAGTTGTCGAGCTGGAGGGAGAGCTTGTCCGCCTTCTCGTCCGTGTCCTCGTACGTCAGGCCGACCAGGCGGTCGGCGAGGTCGAGGGACGCACCCGACGCAGCCTTCTCGTCGGGGAGAAGGGTGAGGCGGACACCAGGCGCGCTGCGATCGAAAGGCACACAGCGTAAGAGCGCAGGGACGACTCAAGGGGACAGTTGGTGGCGAGACCGGCGCTCAAGCTAGGGCGGTGCTTGGGAGAAGTAGTCGTAGGCTCGATCGCCGACAGCCTTCACCTCGACGAGATTCCATGTCCCACCGATTAGACCGCCCACAACCGGGAGTGTCTTGGTAAGGACGGCCCTCTGTGTCACCTTCAGGCCGAGGTATTTCAGCATGATGCGTTTGAAGTGCCTCAGAGTCTGCTTTGTAAGAAGCTTCCGGATCGCCACCCGAGTTAGACCCATTCCACCGCGAACAGCGAAGTCGCGCCCGAGCTCGCCGAGCATGTGCGCACCCATGACCGGCACCATGAGTTCGTAGGGCAGCTCGTTGCCGTCGAGCAAGTGCTCGTCGAAGAGAAGGCCAATGCGACCCGCCAGCGCGAGCTCTATGCGAAGGACTATGCCGGTGTCGGCAATTGCCGCGGGAACCATCACCCATGGATTCGACGGCAGCCCTGTGACTGAGCCGACGCCGGCCCCCTTCCACCGGGCACGGCTAATCAACTTGTCTGCGAGACGGCGCTGGTTCCAAGTCGGGTACTTCGCCCTCACCGCACGAACATCGTCCCGGAGTTCGGCACAGTCGAAGGACAACGCATAGTCGAGCAGGCTACGCAGTAGCGGCTTGCCGTCGGCGTCGTCCCCATCCCCATCGTCCACACCGTCGGACATTTGCGTTCCTGTCCCGAGCTTGTCACCGTTGCTCGGCTCGCCAGATAGCCTTTGATCCCGACCAGATTCTAGACCCTATCACCCATGGGCGATATGCCGAACGACCGAGGTCGTGGACGAACTGGGGTCTGTGCTTGTGCTGCGGTTCGAACGGATCGGAGGGCTACCGGGCCTCAATTGCCGCAAGTTGCGTTGCACTCGGCACATGGACCTTCCTCCCCACCTCGAGCGCGAGCGTCGGGTCGTGGATGGGGTCGGGCTGGAAGTCGGCGATCACCCACCAGAGGCCGCATGCTCGAGGCAGGGGCTCGAAGTATCTCCCCGCGAGGTCGAACAGCGTCTCGCCCTCGGCGACGACGTGGACGCGCGTGTCCGGCAGCACCTGAAACCGGAACGGCACCCGGTCGGTCAGGTAGAGCCGACCCTTCTCGTCCCGTTCGCCGAAGCAGAGCCCGTAGCGAGAGCCTGTTCCAGGCGGCATCAGAGGTCCTCCCGTCGCTGTTCGGAGGTGACGCGCGCATCAAGGACCTCCTCGAAGGTGACGGTGGCCGCGTAGACCAGCACCGAGCCGTCGGCTGCGAACTGCCGGTAAGCGAGCTCGAGGTCCGTCACCACGGTCTCGATGGTGATGACCTGTGGCCAGATGAAGAGGAGTCGGGGTGGTGCCGTCGTAGCAACCCCAACGGCAGCCTTCGGCGGAACTGTGAGGGCGCGGAGGAAGCCCCGGAACTCGAGGATGTCGCTGGAATCCCCCTCCGCCCTTGCGAAGAACCGGTCCACGTAGAACTCGACCCCAGGCAGCTGGCGGTTCCCGGTCGACAGGAACTGCAGCAGCTGGTGGGAGAGCCCGGGCACGCTGACCCGGTTCCAGTTGACCTGCACCTTCTCGGTGAACGACGTCGGGTTGAACATGCACACGAGGCTCTCGCCCGACGCGACGTTCGCGAGCACGCATCGAGGCGGTCGAGTTCCGGCAACTTCGATTCCCACGTGGTCCCCCCTGGAAAAGGTCAGTACTTGGGCAACGTGCTGAAGGCGCGCGCGGCATCGTCCGCAGCGGCCTTGTGGACGGCCGTGGCGACGGTCTGCCCGTCGAGCTGCAGCTGGATCACGATGGGCTTCGGTGCGGTTGGCGGCCCGTAGACCGGCGCCGGCGCCGCAGGCGCGGCCGCGACGCCAGCAGCCGCCACGGCTGGCATTGGGTACACCCCGGCCGCCGTGGGCGGTCCGTGGGCGACAGCGGGGGCTGTGGGAACGGCGGCCGACGCTCCGTTGAAGGTGACGTTGTCGACGGCGAGCGTCTTGGCGAGGCTCGAGTTCACCCCGTCCTTGAAGTCGCGGATCGACTTCTGGATGTTGGTGCTCTTGCCCACGAACCCCGCCATCGAGTCGACTGCGCCGCCGATAGCGCCCACGAACTCGAGCACTGCCGAGACGATGGCGCTGATGACCCCGAAGGCGACGAGCTTCATGCCCGTCCACACGTCCTTCCAGCTGCCCGTGACGATGCCCCCGATCACGTAGACGACGCCGGTGATCACGTCTGCGATCCCGGAGAACATGGCCATCATGGTCGCAATCCGGGCGTTGACCCACGCCATGGCGGCACCCGCTCGGGCGGCGAGGAACCCGATGGAGGCGATGACGCCGGCGATCACCCAGCCGACCACGGTGCCGAATGCGCTCCACACGCTCGCCCCGTCCCTGGTCGCCGCGCTCGACCCGGCGAAGAGCCGCACGATGTCGCCGAGCTGCCCCGCGAGGCGCACGAGGGCGCCGAACAGCAGCATCGCTGCGGGTCGGATGGCCACCCACGAGGCGGCGAGCCCGCGGGAGAAGTCGACCAAGACGGTCAACCCCTTCACGAGCAGCTCGAAGACCTTCCCGAGAACGAGCCCAATCTTCTGGCCGACCGCACCGAAGGCCTCGAACTTCGCGCCCGCCGTGGTCGCGTCGTCCCGGTCGCCCAGGAAGCCCAGCTCCACACCAAGGGCGCGGAGGGCGACCAGGAAGGCGTTGATGCTCGGCTTTGCCGCCTCGACCCCGGTGGAGAAGCCCTTCGCGATGCCGGCGAAGAGGTTCTTGAGGCGGTTGGCCCACAAGTAGACGTTGATGAGGAAGTCCTTGAGGCCAGCGTTCTCGGCCCGGTTCAGCTCTGTGCGGAGCGCCCCCGAGAAGCCCCCATCCTCGAAGAGCTGCTTCAGCCCCTCGAAGAACATCGACACCACCGTCCACGCTCGATGGGCGAAGTCGGCGATGCCGCCGAAGTTCCTCCGAAACGCGAGCGCGAAGCCCCACACGAGGAGGCCCAAGAGACCGACGACAGCAACGACGGGAGCGAGTGTCAGTAGCAGCCCGCCAACGGTGACCCCCGCCGCCTTGAGCGCGAGTCCGAACATGACGATCGCGGCCTTCGCGGAGAGAGCAGCTCCGATGAGCGTGATCAGTGCCCCGGCCGCCACGATGAAGGTGGCGATCCCGCGCTTCAGCCCCGCCGGCATCCCGCGGACGAACTTCAGAAAACCGTTCAGCGCATCGATGACTGCGGCGAGGATCGGCTTGAACACCTGCGCGAACGGCTCGCCGAGCACGATCGCCAACGTCTCGAGCGAGCCACGCAGCAGCTGCTTCTGCCCTGCGAACGTGTCGAGCATCTTGTCGCGGAAGGACGCCGCGGTGCCCCCGGCCTGCTCGAACTGCTTTCGGAGGTAGCCGATCGCCGCGCCGCCCTTGAGCGTCTCGCCCGTGTTGGTCTTGATGCCGGTCGTGACCTGGGTGAGCACGGCTTGCACACTGCCGAGCGCGTGCGCCCCGAAGGTGTCGATGAGGAAGGCCGCGCGCTTCGCGTCGGTCATCTTCTCGAGCTCGGGCGCGAGGTCCCCAAGTACATCGAGGAAGTTCCGAAAATGGCCGGTGCTGTCGACCACAGTCACGCCAATCGACTTGAGGTGCTCCTGCACCTTCGGCTCGGCCAGGCGCTCCATCGCGACCGCCACGCCCGTGGAGGCGCGCTCCACGCCAGGGATGATGTTCTTCACGAGACCGAGCGTGATCAGGGTCTCGCTCATGGACTGCTTCAGCGCCTGGGCACCACGCGACGCGTTGCCCAGCGCCATCGGCAGCTCGGAGGCGTTGAGCGCGAAGACGTTGACCGCCTGGAGCATGCGGTCCACGGCGATCGAGGCGTCGTCCGCGGAGATGCCAAAGGCCTTCAGCGCCTGCGAGGCCAGCCCTGCGGCCTGGGCAGGGGTCAACTCGCCGAGTGACCCCCCCGCGAGGTCCAACACGGGGATGAGCAGCTTGATGGACTCCTGCGCGGAGAACCCCGCCTGGGCCAGCTCCTTCAGGCCCACCGTCGCCTCGGTGGGCGAGAACTGCGTCGCGATCCCCGCCTCGATGGCCGCGTCATGGAGCTGGGCGAGTTCCGTGCGGGTCGCGCCCGACACCGCGGCCACCGCTGCGATCGCCTGCTCGAACTGCCCAGCCTTGTCGGCAAGCGCGAAGGCACCACCCACGAGGACGGCGCCCCCGGCCATGATGCCCAGGCCGAGCCCCATCTCCCGAAAGGCGCCGCTCATCCGGTCGGAGCCGGCGCCCACCTTCCGGTCGAGGGACTGGAAGCGACGCTCGAGGTTCGCGAACACGCCCGAGGCGAGGTCGCGGGCCGAGAACACGAACC
>CAZUZY010000160.1:0-17425 GCA_964624885.1 uncultured Polyangiales bacterium
ATCGCTGGCGCGGCCGGCGGCGCCCCGCCGGGCTGCGGGGCCATGCCGACCATCGTGCCCTTGATGTTGGGCTTGGGTGGAGCAGCCGGCGCGGGCGCCGCTGCAGGGGAGGGAACCCCTGGCGCAGGAGGAGCCGCCGGGGGCGCAGCCGCGCCACCAGGCTGGTTCATCATCAGCATCGTGCCCTTGAACTTGGGGGCGGCGCCGCCCTTGAGGTTGAAGCCGCACTTGCTGCACTGCGCCGAAGTGTCCGGGTTTTGCGTACCGCAGTTGGGGCAGAACACCGTCGCCGTCCTTTCGCTCGAGAGCGCGCAACGTCAAGCCGCGCGCGAAACGCGGGTGAGCCTACACTCGCGTCGGCTCAACTCACAAGCGGGGAATGTGGTCTCTGTCACGATCCGCTCCGAGGAGGGTCGGGACACGGCACGGTTCGTTTCAGCAAGCCCCTCGAGCTCTGCCGCTGAGGCCGACCCAGCCGGAGGTCGTCGGTCCAGGTGGAGGGGGGGGGACGGCCGGCCAAACCGCTGAACGAACGCGCAATCCAGCGGTTGACAGTGGAGGTGGCCGACAACTAGTGTCCGCGCGCGCCACGAGCCCCTGTTGCGCGCGCAGCATGCGCGGATCCCGCGGTGCTTCCAACCAAGATCCAAGCTGGCCGATGCCCTTCGAACCCACCCCTGAACGCGCCAAGGAGATCGACGAGATCCTCGGGCGCTATCCGAACAAGATGGCCGCGTGCCTGCCTGTCCTGCATGCCTGTCAGGAGCAGAACGGCTGGTGCTCCGAGGAGGTCATCGCCTGGGTCGCCCAACGGCTCGAGCTCGGCACGGCCCACGTGCAGGGCGTCGTCACCTTCTACACCCTCTTCAACCAGAAGCCGGTCGGCAAGCACCAGGTCTGGGTGTGTCGCACGCTCCCCTGCGCCCTGCGCGGCGGCGAGAACCTGCTGCACCACTGCGAGAAGCGCCTCGGCATCCACGAGGGCGAGACCACCAAGGACGGCCTCGTGACCCTGCGCAGCGCCGAGTGTCTCGCCTCGTGCGGCACCGGCCCGATGATGCAGGTCGACAAGGACTACCACGAGAACCTCACCCCCGAGCGCGTCGACGAGGTGCTCACCTCGCTCGGCTGCACGCTGCAAGGAAAGAAGTGAGGGCGCGATGATCGAACCCATCCGCATCCTGACCAAGAACTACGGCGTGCCCGAGTCGTGGACCTTGCCGGTCTACGAGAAGAGCGGCGGCTACCAGACGGCGCGCAAGGCGCTCGGCATGGAGAAGGCCGCGATTATCGACGAGGTCAAGAAGGCCAACATCCGCGGGCGCGGCGGCGCGGGCTTCCCGATGGGCGTGAAGTGGTCCTTCATGCGGCCCCACCCCACCAAGCCGGCCTACCTGGTCATCAACGCCGACGAGGGCGAGCCCGGCACCCACAAGGACCGCACGCTCATGGAGCTCGACCCCCACTCGGTGGTCGAGGGCTGCATGATCGGCATGTACGCGATCGGCGCGCACGCGGCCTACATCTACGTTCGCGACGAGCTGCACCTCAGCAAGAAGCGCCTCTGGGACGCGATCCACGAGGCGCGCGCCAAGGGCTATCTGGGCGATCGTCCGTTCGGCAAGGACTACCCCCTCCAGGTCTACGTGCACACCGGCGGTGGCGCGTACATCTGCGGCGAAGAGACCAGCCTCCTCAACTCGCTCGAGGGTCGCCGCGGCGAGCCCCGCTTCAAGCCGCCGTTCCCCGCGCAGGTGGGCGCCTTCGGCTGCCCGACCACGGTGAACAACCTCGAGTCGATCGCGGCCGCGGTGCCGGCGCTGTCCATGGGTGGCGAGGAGTTCAGCAAGCTCTCCAAGCTGCACGCCCTCGGCGACGGTGGCTCGCGCCTGTACGGCGTCAACGGCCACGTCGAGAAGGGCCTCGTCGTCGAGCTGCCGGTGGGTCCGACGATCCACGAGCTCATCGAGCTCGCGGGCGGCGTGAGCGGCGGGCGCAAGATCAAGGGCGTCATCCCGGGCGGCTCCTCCTGCCCGATCCTGCTGCCCGACGAGGTGTTGCACGCGCCGGACGAGAAGTCTCCGCTGCACCCCTGGCACGGCAAGAAGGTCTTCGACGTCCCCATGGGCGTCGACACCATGCGCGCCGCGGGCACCATGCTCGGCACCTGCTGCCTCACGGTCATCGCCGAGGGCACCTGCATGGTCCGCGCGACCGCCAACGTGGCCCGCTTCTACCGCCACGAGTCCTGCGGCCAGTGCACGCCCTGCCGCGAGGGCACCGGGTGGATCCACCGCATCCTCGAGAAGATCGAGGCGGGGGAGGGCAGCCTCGAGGAGCTCGATCAGCTCTCCGACATCGCGTCCAACATCATGGGCAACACGATCTGCGCCTTCGGCGACGGCGCCGCCTCGCCGATCCTCGGCTTCCTGCGGAAGTTCCGCGGCGAGTTCGAGGAATACATCCGGACCGGCAAGTCCCCGAACAACCGGTCGATCCTCTAGGAGAGCGGCGATGCAGCAGGCCGATACCCTCGAACGCATCTACTTCGCGCTGTGCGCGGTGCTCGCCATCGCCGGCGCGCTGGGCACCGTCGCGTCGCCCAACCCGATCCGCGGCGCCATGTCGCTGCTGTTCACCATCATCGCGGTGGCGGGCCTCTACCTGCAGCTGCACGCGCCGTTCCTCGCGGCGATCCAGCTCATCGTCTATGCGGGCGCGGTAGTCGTCCTGTTCCTCTTCGTCATCATGCTGATCGGCCCCGCGGCCGTGGCGCCGCGCGACGGGAGGGCGCTGGTCCCACGCATCCTCGCGGGCCTCGCCACCTCGGCGATCGTGGTGACCACCATCCTGGTCCTCAGCAAGAAGACCTTCCCCCGTCCCCCGGCGCTCCAGCACGGCTTCGGCAGCGTCGAGGCGATCGGCGAGGCGCTCTTCACCGACTACCTCGTGCCGTTCGAGGCCATCAGCTTCCTGCTGATGGTCGCCATCGTCGGCGCCGTCGCGGTCGCCCGCGGTAAGTCCACCGCGGCGCCGGCGTCGACCGACGACGCCGTGTCCGGAGGTGAGGCGTGATCCCGATCCCCGCGTTCCTCGTCCTCGCTGGCATCCTGTTCGGGATCGGCGCGGTCGGCTTCCTCGTGCGGCGCAACGTGCTGGTGGCCCTGATGAGCATCGAGCTGATGCTCAACGCGGTGAACCTCACCTTCGTCGCCTTCAACCGCGCCTACCCGCGCGCGCACGTCGGCCACACCACGGCCTTCTTCGTGATCGCCATCGCCGCGGCCGAGGCGGCCGTCGGCCTCGCCATCGTCCTCGCCTTCTTCCGCCTCCGGAAGACCGTTCGCTCCGATGCCGCGGACATCCTGAAGAACTGACCATGCCCGAGCTGCATCTCCCCTTCCAACCCGAGGCGTGGCTCCCGCTCGCCTTGATCATCGGCGCGCCGCTCTTCGGGGCCTTCTTCAACGGCGTGTTCGGCAAGCGCCTCGGCAAGCCCGCCGTCCGCATCATGGCGCTGACCGTGATGGGCGTGAGCTTCCTCGCCGCGCTCTACACCTTCGTGCAGCTGCACGCGCTCCGGCACCACGCCGAGTCGCTCCTCGCCACGGCGGGGCAGAAGGTGGCCGAGCACGGCGCCGCCACCGGGCACGCGGTGCCCGAGCACCCGACCAAGCTCTCGTGGCTGGCCTGGCGCTGGATGGACGTGGCCACCGGCGGCGGCGACGGCCGCATGGCGATCGACATCAAGTACTCGGTCGACGAGCTCTCGGGCGTCATGATGCTGGTGGTCACCGGCATCGGCTTCCTGATCCACCTCTACTCGACCAGCTACATGGCCAAGGACCCGGGCTACCACCGGTTCTTCGCCTACCTCAACCTCTTCATCTTCTCGATGTTGACGTTGGTCCTGGCGGACAACCTCCCGCTGCTCTTCGTGGGCTGGGAGGGCGTCGGCGCCTGCAGCTACCTCCTCATCGGGTTCTGGTTCGAGAAGGCCGAGAACGCCGCCGCGGGGCGCAAGGCCTTCATCGCCAACCGCATCGGCGACGTCGGCGTCATCGGCGGCATGCTGCTCCTCGCCTACTGCACCGGCGCCCTCGACTGGGACGGCATCGCCAAGGGCGCCGACGGCCTCCTCAGCCTGCAGAACCGCATCCCGCTCTGGACCTCGGGCGGCAAGGTCATCACGGCCAGCGCGGCGACCGTCGCCTGCCTCGCGCTGCTGCTCGGGTGCACCGGCAAGAGCGCGCAGATCCCGCTCTACGTCTGGCTCCCCGACGCGATGGCCGGCCCCACGCCGGTGTCCGCGCTCATCCACGCGGCCACGATGGTCACGAGCGGCCTCTACCTGATCTGCCGCCTCAACTTCGTGTTCGCCCTCTCGCCGTTCGCCATGATGGTCGTCGCCGTCGTCGGCGCGCTCACCGCGCTGTTCGCGGCCACCATCGGCCTCGTCCAGAACGACATCAAGAAGGTGCTCGCCTACTCCACGGTGAGCCAGCTCGGGTTCATGTTCCTCGGCGTCGGCGTCGGCGCGTTCGACATGGGCTTCTTCCACGTGTTCACGCACGCGTTCTTCAAGGCCTGTCTGTTCCTCGGGGCTGGCTCGGTCATCCACGCGATGCACGCGCGGATCCACGACGACGTGCGCTCGCAGGACATGCGCAACATGGGTGGCCTGCGCAAGTACATGCCGTGGACCTACTACTCGATGGGCGCGGCCACCCTCGCCATCGCCGGGTTCCCGCTCACCGCCGGCTTCTTCTCGAAGGACGGCATCCTCTTCAAGGTCTGGTCCAACCGGATCGTCTTCCCGCACTCTTACACCGCCGGCACCATCCTCAAGGACTGTGCCGCCGGCAAGGTCACCGGGCCGATCTGCAAGAGCGCCGAGGCCGTGGTGAAGCAGCACTTCCAGGCCCCCGAGTGGCTCGGCAAGGCGCTGTTCGCCGTCGGCATCCTCGCCGCGACGATGACCGCGTTCTACATGTTCCGCCTGCTGTTCAAGACGTTCTGGGGCGAGTTCCGCGGCTGGAACGTCGACCCGAACGCCGCGCTCGCGGTGGATCCCTTCGCCAACGTGGAGCCCCTCGAGGACCACGCCGAGGACCACGCGGCGCACGCCGACGCGGGCGACGACGTGCACGACCACGCACCCGACGCGCACGACGCCCAGGCGGCGCACGTCCGCGACGATCACGCCGCTCACGCCGACGACGACCACGGGCACGACGACCACGGGCATCACCACGAGGACCTCGTCACGCCGGCCGAGCCGCCGGCCGAGGCCCCGTGGCAGATGGCGCTCCCGGTCGCCATCCTCGGCGCCGCCGCGCTGTGCGCCGGCTTCCTCTACGCCGAGGCGCTCCACATCGAGCCCCTCGGGCACTGGCTCGCGCCGGTGTTCCACACCTACGTGGGCAAGTCGATCTTCATGGCCGAGGGCACCAAGGCGCTCGAGTGGCCGCTCATGGGCCCCGGCGTCGCGGCCTTCGCGATCGGCTGCGGCCTCGCGTACTACTGGTACGTGATCGGCGGCGAGCAGGCCCCGAAGAAGCTCGCCGAGGACTGGCCCCGCCTACACCGCGCGGCCTACAACAAGTGGTACGTCGACGAGGCCTACGAGGCGACGGTCATCGGGGGCGCCGACGCGCTCGCCGACGGCGCGGCCCTCATGGACCAGTGGATCGTCGACGGCATCATCGCCAAGCTCACCGCGCTGCTGGTCAACGCGTTCGGCGCGATCCTGCGGGCGTTCCAGACCGGCGTCGTCCACGTGTACGCCGGGTTCATCGCCCTCGGCACGCTGGCCGTGTTCGCCTTCTTCGTCCGGCCGCACGCCGACTTCACCCTGCAACACCAGGGCGACTCGTACACGGTCGAGGCGCCCCCCGGCCTCGGCTACGAGTACCGCTGGGAGGTCGACCAGTCCGTCGAGCAGGCGTTCACCGCCGGCGACGGCGCGCTCAAGCGCACCCTGACGGTGCCGCTCGGCGAGAAGAAGACCGTCTCCCTCGAGGTGAAGAACGCCTTCGGGTTGACCCGCAAGCGCACCATCGAGATCAACAATCCGAAGCCCGTGCCGGTCGCGCCCAGCGCCTCGGTCAAGGGCAAGGCCGCCCCCGTTCCACCGCCGACGCCCGCCGGCGCCGGTGGTCTTCCCCCGGGAGGCCACTGAGCCATGCAGCCCGCCATCCAGCCCGTCGTCGCCGAATCCCCGAAGCTCTTGCCCGCGCTCGCCGGTGTCGTCGGTGAGCTCTGGCCGGTCGCCGCCGCCGGTGTCGCCGGAGCCCTGCTCCCGCGTCGTCCGTCGAAGGCCGAGCGCTTCTGGGTCGCGCTCGCGGCCGCCGTCGCGGCGCTCTTCGTGGTCAAGCTCTGGCCGTCCGACACGCCCGCCGTGCTCGAGGCGGTCGAGGGCGCGGTCGCGCAGCCCAGCTACCCGCACCTGCTCTCGTGGCTCGTGTTCGTGCCGATCGTCGGCGCGCTCGCGGTGTTCTTCACCCCGCGGCAGGCCAAGCGTGCGGTCACCGCGATCACGTTCCTCACCATGGCCGTCGAGCTCGGCGCCACCGTCCTCCTGCTCAAGGTGGCCCCCAAGGAGGGCCAGATGTGGCTCGAGGAGCGCCAGGCCTGGATCCCGAGCTGGGGCATCACCTACCACCTCGGCGTCGACGGCATCTCGCTCTGGCTCATCGTCCTCACGAGCTTCGTCACCCCCATCGCGGTGTGGGCCTCGCTCGGGTCGATCCACACGCGCATCAAGGATTTCTGCTTCGCCTTCCTGCTCCTGCAGGGCGCGATGGTGGGGTCGCTGGTCGCGCTCGACCTGTTCCTCTTCTACGTGTTCTGGGAGCTGATGCTCATCCCCATGTACGTCATGATCGGCGTCTGGGGCGGGGTCGACCGCATCAAGGCGGCCATCAAGTTCTTCATCTACACGATGGTCGGCTCGCTCCTGATGCTGGCCGCCATCCTGTACCTGGTGTTCCAGTACAAGACCCTGAACAACGGCGTGCCGTCGTTCGACCTCGCCGACCTGATGCGGCTGTCGCTGCCGCTCGGCCCCCAGAAGATGCTGTTCGCGGCGTTCGCGCTGGCGTTCCTCATCAAGGTGCCGATGTTCCCGGTGCACACCTGGTTGCCCGACGCGCACACCCAGGCGCCGACTGGCGGCTCCATCATCCTCGCCGCGGTGCTCCTGAAGCTCGGCTGCTACGGCTACCTGCGCTTCGCGATGCAGCTGTTCCCGCACGCCGCGCACGACGCCGGCGCCACGCTCGCGGGCGTGGCCGTGGTCGGCGGCATCCTCTACGGCGCCCTCTGCGCGCTCAAGCAGACCGACGTCAAGCGCCTGGTCGCCTACTCGTCGGTGAGCCACCTCGGCTACGTGATGCTCGGGATCTTCTCGTGCAACCCGGCCTCGGTCGAGGGCGCCATCCTCCAGATGGTGAACCACGGCATCTCGACCGGCGCGCTCTTCCTCCTGGTCGGCGTCATCTACGATCGGCGCCACACGCGCGACCTCGCCGAGTTCGGCGGCCTCGCCAAGACCATGCCCTGGTTCGCGGCGGCCTTCATCGTGATCACGTTCTCCTCGATCGGCCTGCCCGGCACCAACGGGTTCGTCGGCGAGTGGCTCGTCATCAGCGGCGCATTCATGTCGCAGGGCACCCTCGGTCAGTGGGGCCGCTCGCAGGCCATCGGCGCCGCGGTCGGCGTCATCCTCGGCGCGACCTACATGCTGACCGTCGCCCTGAAGATGTTCTTCGGCCCGACCGACAACCCGAAGAACCGTCGCCTCCCCGACCTCACCCGTCGGGAGGTCATCGGGCTCGCGCCGCTCATCGCCTTCGTGTTCGCCATCGGCCTCTTCCCGCGGGTGCTGACCGAGCCGATGCACGTGAGCGTCGTGCCGTTCGTCAAGGAGTTCACCATGCGCTGGAAGGCGCCCCCGGTCGACAAGGCCACGCTGGCCCCGCCGCCCGCCGCCGCGCAGCCCCTCGTGGCCGAGGCCGCCAAGCCCGCGAAGGTCGATTGAGATGAGCACCATGTCGCTCTGGTTCGCGCTCTCCCCCCTCGTCGTCCTCACGGTCGGTGTGCTCGGCCTCATGCTGGCCGACGCCTTCTCGACCCAGAAGACCGACCTCGCGCTCGGGGCGTGCGTCACCTTCCTGTCGTGTTCGATCCTGTCGGTGTCGGTCTGGATGATGGGCGGGGTGCCGCCCGAGGTGGCCGCCAAGGTGGCCCCCTGGATCATCCTCGACAAGTTCACCCTGTTCTTCGCCACCACCATCGGCCTCGGCGGCGCGATCTCCTCGCTGCTCGCCGGTGGCTACATGGTGGAGCACGAGATCGACCGCGGCGAGTTCTACGCCCTCATGCTGCTCTCGGCGATCGGCGCCGTGCTCCTCGCTGCGGCCGGCGAGATCCTCGCGCTCTTCATCGGGCTCGAGACCATGTCGCTCGGCGTCTACTGCATGACCGCCTTCCGCCGCACGAGCCCCCGCTCGCAGGAGGGTGCCCTCAAGTACTTCCTGCTCGGCTCGTTCGCCGCGGCGCTCATGCTCTACGGCGGTGCGCTGCTCTACGGTGCCACCGGCACGACGACGCTGGCCGGCATCGGCGAGGCGCTCAAGTCGGGCGTGTTCGGCGCCCAGAGCGACCCCTCGCGGCTCGCGACGGTCGTCATCGCGATGGCCCTCGTGCTGGTCGGCCTCGCGTTCAAGGTGTCCGCGGTCCCGTTCCACATGTGGACGCCGGACGCGTACCAGGGCGCGCCCACCCCGGCGACCGCGTTCATGAGCGTGGTGGTCAAGGGTGCGGCCCTCGCCACCCTCATGCGCGTGATGCTCGTCGCGTTCGGCGACAAGGCGTCCGCGTCGTGGGCCTCGGGCTGGCCGCCGGTCGTCGCCGGCCTGGCGATCGTCACCATGATCGTCGCCAACCTGACCGCCATCCGGCAGGAGAACGTCAAGCGCATGCTCGCGTACTCGAGCATCGCGCACGCGGGCTACCTGCTCGTCGGGCTGGTGGCCGCGTGGGGCCAGGGCAACGTCGAGGTGGCGCACGAAGGCCGCGCGGCGCTGCTGTTCTACATCCTCCAGTACACCGTCACCCAGGCCGGAGCGTTCGGCGCGCTCATCCTGTGTGGCTCGCGGGGTCGCGAGGCGGTCAGCTACGAGGACCTCGCGGGGCTCGGGCGCCGGCACCCGGCGGCGGCGCTCCCGCTCGCGCTCTTCTGCGTGTCGCTGGCCGGCATCCCGCCCACCGCGGGCTTCTTCGGCAAGCTGTACATCTTCCGCGCGGCCATCGAGGGCGGCTTCTCCTGGCTCGCCATCCTCGGCCTCCTCAACAGCGCGCTCGCGGCCTACTACTACCTCCGCGTGCTCGTGTACCTCTACATGCGCGAGCCCGCGCCCGGCGCGCCGCAGGCGGTGCCCATGCGATCGGGCTACGTCACGGCCGCCCTCGTGCTCTCGGCGGCGCTGCTGCTCTACTTCGGCATCTTCCCGACCCGGTCGCTCGAGATGGCGATCAGCGCCGCGCTGTCGCTGGGTTGAGCCGCAAGCGGACGCAGGTCACGGGAGCAAGGCGCGAGGAATGCTTCGTGCTTCGCTCCCGTTGCCGTTTGGCTCTCCGCCGTCGTCTGCCGCGTGTCCTTGGGAGCTGCCGATGAACCGTCTGCCCAGTCTGGTGTCCGCCATCGCCTTCGCGAGCCTGGTTTCTGGCTGCGAGGGGCCCCCCAAGCTCGTCGACGGCAAGGCCGTGCCGAGCGCGGTGCCGAGCGCCGTCGCCAACCCCTCGATCGTCGTGGAGAAGACCGGTGGGCCGCCCGCCGTCAACTCCGGTGGCGCCCCGATGCCCTCCGTCGACCCCCACGCGGATCCGGCCGGCAAGTTCCCCCTGACCGACCTCCAGCTCGACAAGCTGATGAACCCGTCGGGGGCCACCGAGTACACGGGGCCGACGGGCACCATCGAGGGCATCGTCCGGGTGAAGGGCGATGCGCCCGCCGTGCGCAGCTACCAGACCCTGCCCAAGGGCTGCGAGAAGGCTACCGGCATCCACGGCCCGGCCTATCGCGCGGGACCGAAGGGCGAGCTCGCCGACGCGCTGGTCGGCGTGCTGCAGACCAACGGCTACGTCCGACCCGCGCGCGAAGACAAGCACATCATCATCAAGGACTGCGCGATCCAGCCGCGGGTGATCGATCTCTCGCTCGGGCAACGCCTGCTCGTCGCCAACGCCGACGAGATGCCGTATGCGCCGCAGACCGCGGTCAGCAAGACCAAGATCACGCGCCTCGCGCTCAAGGACCAGTCACCGGTCCCGGTCATCCTGAGTCATCCAGGCGCCTATGGTCTGACGTGGCTCGCGGGCGTGCTCCCGGGCGGCAGCGCCCCCGAGGTCACCGTGTTCGTCATCCCGAGCGCCCTCCACCAGACCACGGCCCTCGACGGCCGCTTCCGCATCAACGGCGTGCCGGCCGGCAAGAACAAGGTCTACGTCACCGCGTCGCACCAGGGCATGCCCGAGGTGCGCAAGGAGGTGGAGGTCAAGGCGGGCGGTGTCGTCGAGGTCGAGCTCGAGCTCACGTACACGAACACCGGCGGCACGACCGCCTCGGCCGCGCCGAGCAGCTCGACCCCCAAGCCGAAGCCCCTCCAGTAGCCGGCCGCCTGCGCGGCGCGCGGCTCAGAAGCGCGCCGCGACGGTACCGCCGAATCCGAACAGCGTGCTCGACTGGAACGTGCGGAGCTCCGCGGTGCCCGAGGTGGGGTCGCGGGTGACGAGCGTGGCGTTCGGGTCCTGGACGACTTGCACCCAGCCGATGGCGTTGAAGATGTCGCTGATGTCCCAGCGCAGCGAGAAGCGCCCCTGGATGATCGGCTTGCGCTTCTCGTTCTCGGGGAGGATCGCGTTGTTGCCCTGCGCGCGGATGACGACGGTGCGCGAGACGGGCGCGTTGCCGACCGTGCTCTCGGCGCTGAACGTGGCCGGGAACTGCACGCCGCCGCCGAGGCCCGGCCGCAGGTGCAGACCCTCGATGTAGTAGTCGACCGTGCCGGCGAGGAAGAGCTCGCTCTGCGACTTGGTCCGCTCGGTGTCGAGTGCCTCGAAGGGCACGAAGCCGGGCACGTTGCGCAGCACGAAGGGGAGATCGCGGTAGATCGCCGCGAGGCCGATGCGCGCGAAGCCCGACTTGATGACCCCGCTCAGGGCGGCCGAGCGCGCCGGCTGCACCTTGGTCGCGCCGACCTTGGTGGGGTTCGGATCGTGGAGGTTCTGCATCAGCTGCGAGCCTTCGAACGCGAGCGCGAAGGCGAACTCGTCGGCCTTGTAGACCTCGGGCTTGAACAGCATCATCGGCGCGTTCGGGTCGTTCCGGTAGAGCTGGAAGTCGATCGACTGCGGCGCCGGCATCCCGTAGTGGAGGACGAGGCGCGCGCTCCCGCCGTAGGTGAAGACGCGCGCGGCCTGCGTGTCGCTGCCGGGCGGCGGCCGCATGTCGGGGAACTCGAAGCGGCCCTGCTGGAAGTAACCGAAGCCGGCGTCGAGGTGGACGAGCTCGGTGGGATCGCCGCCGAGGCCGCCGAGGAAGCCGTAGTTGGTCTCACCCACGCGGACGGTCTCGACGTCGGTCGTGGAGCCCGGCTTGAGGATGGTCTGCGCCTGGACGATCTGGGCGGTCTTGAAGCCGGCGAAGACGTAGAACGACTCGGTGTCGTACTGGAACTTGAGGCCGGGCGAGCCCGAGGAGATTCCCGGGAAGATCGACTCGTTGCGCGTGCGGTTGGTGCCACCCCACGAGATCTCGTAGAGGTACCCGAGGCGGAAACGGTCGGTGTCGAGCGGGAAGAACGTGAGCGACGCGCCGTACTTGCGCTTGCCGTCGGCCGACTCGCCGTTCTTGTAGAACAGGCGCAGGTAGCTGCCCGAGTCGTAGAGGCTCTGGGCCGAGAGGCTGCCGCCCGAGTTCTGGTTGGCCGCGAGGCTCGTGAGGTCGAAGCGCAGCACGACGGCGGCCTCGGTCTCGAGGTTCGGGATGAAGGCCGGCAGCTTCTTGTAGAGGACGAGGTGGGTGAGGTTCTCGCGCCCGGCGAAGCGGCTGTTGAGGTTGTCGAAGCCGAGGCGGTACTGGGGGCGGTCGCCGATGCTCGGCAGCGGCGACGCCGGGAGCGCCTGGCCGGTGCGGTGCAGGATGTCGTCGTCGCCGAAGGTCCACGAGAGGCGCGTGTCGACGAAGCCGCCGTTGCCGCCGAAGCTCTTGGCGACGGCGCCCTCGGGGTGGACGTTGTTGGGCGTCTCGTCGAGGTGCTTCTTCTTCTTGTGGGCGGGGGGCGGGTCGGCCGGGGGCGCGTCCGCGAGGGCCGACGCCGCGGTGTCCGAGCCCGGCTTCTTGGGCGGATCGGCGTCTTTCGGGGCCTCTTGCGCGCTCGAGGTGCGCAGGACGAGCAGCGGGACCGACGTGACGAGGGCGAGGAGCGGGAGACGAAGGGCGGGGCGCATGTCAGTTGGTTCCCTCGAGGTCGATGCCGACGCGGCGGCTGACGCAGGCGTTCTGTGCGTTCTTGATGGTCTCTGCGGGGCGGCCGACTTCGACGATGTCGTCCGCGCAGCGGGGCTCGACGGTGTACGGCGGCGTCGGGCCGAGGAACTTGGTGAGGACGCCGCGCAGCTCGGCGAACTTGCCGGGGCCCACGTGCGAGAGCATGTCGAAGCCCGGCACGGCGGTGGGCTGGAAGAACAGCACGCCGTCGCCCGGCGAGAACTTGATCTTCGCCTGGCCGAACTGCTTGTAGTTGTTCCACTCCGTGCAGTCGGGGTCGGCGGTGCAGGCGTCGTTGCAGGACTTCTCGTCCGCCTTGAAGCCGCCCTTCTTGGCGTTGAAGCCGACGATGCCGTCGCCGTCGAGGTCGCAGTTGGACGCGCCGTCGGCGGGCACGCCACCGGGCGCCTTGGTGGGGCCGAAGTGGAGCCCGATGGTCGGGTTCTTCACCACGACGAGCCCCGACTCGAGCTTGTCCATCTCGGCCGCGATGCCGGACTTGGTGCCGTCGATGGGGGCGAAGTCGGGGATCGGGCAGGGGCCCGAGGTCTTCTCGTTCTGCCAGGGGATGTTGGTCCATCCCGGGGTGCCGAGCTGCACGCCGCCGAAGAACTCGGCGACGTTGCCCGACAGGCGGGTGAGCGTGTCGCAGGTGCGCACGCCGAAGGGCACCGAGAAGTTGAACACGAAGATCGACGCCGAGCCGCGGGCGAGGTCGTCGATGTCGGTCACGTACATGCCGTTGCTGGTGAGGCCGTGCACGACGATGCGGTGCACCTTGCCGTCGTAGGCGGGGGCGTCGGCGACGAGGCTCACCTGGCGCGCGAGGTAGGGGGTGGAGGCGCCCGCCTGCACGTCGTGGATGAGCGGGAAGGCGAAGTTCAGGGCCTGCGACACGCCGCGGGCGTGGGTGGCCGGGGTCTCGTCGTCGTCGTTGAGGTAGAGGCAGTTCGGGTCGTTGGGGAAGTCGGCGAAGCCGTTGCCGTCGTCGTCCACGCCGTTGGCGCACGCCGCGGTCTTGGTGGCCGGCGCGGGCGCGAAGCCGACGTCCTCGGCCACGAGCCGGGTGTCGCCGTAGGCCCCGATCACCTTGACGGTGATGCCCTTGGCGACGCCGTTCACGAGGCGGACGTTGGGCCCGGAGACCTCGACGCCGGGCGGTGCCGAGGTGGAGGAGATGACCCCGCCGGGCTCGAGCGCGAGGCGGACCCAGCCGTTGAACGAGGTGCGCACCGCGCCGTTCAGCTCGGTGAGCTCGAGGTCCACGGTGAAGGTCTCGGGTGTGGAGGCCTCGAAGCTGATGGGCAGGCGCTTGTCGGGGGAGAAGGCGTTGGCCGGCGTGACGGCCATGCGCACGGCGTAGAGGTCGGTCACCGGGACCGAGGCCGACGCGCACGCCGTGGAGCCGACCAGCAGGGCCGCGAAGCCGAGGGTCCGGAGGAGTCGAGGACGGAGCGCGGGCACGGTCACCTCCCGAGCATGATCTGGCGCGCGTCGACGAGCGCGCCGATGGTGTTGTCGATGCAGGCGAGCACCTTGCACATCTCGCCGGCCTTGATGCAGGACTCCCGCCGACACAGCGCGAGGACCCCGGCGTCCTTGATGCCTTCGCAGTTCTCGGCCTGGTTGTTGGCGACGTCGTCGCGACAGTCACGCAGCACGCAGCGGCCCGCGCCGGCGCAGCTCGCCGTGCTCTGGCAGGTGAGGGGGTTCGACGAGGCGACCGCGTCACCGCCGCTGGGACACGCGCAGACGAAATCGCCGATGCCCGCGCAGTCCGCGTCGTTGCTGCAGACCAGGAGGCCGCCACCGCTGCTGGAGCTCTGCCAGCCGCACGGCTTGCCGTAGCGGATGAAGTCGGCGGCCGCGTCGCGCTGCTGGATCTTGGTGTCGAACTGGGTCGTGTTGCGCTGGAGGACGCGGAAGCCCGAGCCGCCGCCCGCGAGGTAGTTGGAGGTCGCGAGCTCGTAGCTCGCGAAGGTGGAGACCGGCGACCAGCACTTGCCGACCGCCTTGTCACACTGGTTGCGACCCTTCAGCTTGAGGCCGGTCGGGTCGGTGCGGGGATCGCAGTCCTTGTCCTGCTTGCACGCCTGCGCGGTGTGACCGATGAAGACCTGCTCGGCGCAGGGGTCGGTCGTGGTGAGCACCTTGGGCGACAGCTCGCCGTCGCGGTAGTACGGGTCGCACTGGTTGCACGCGAGCACCAGCAATGCTCCCGCGATCTGCACCTGCGAGGTGCAGCCGCGCTGCGCCGAGCGCCGCGCGACGAAGTCGAACATCTCGTAGACCTCGCCGCCCGACACCTGCATCTTGGTGATGCTGTTGTCGAAGGGGAACACGTTGAACATCTGCTCGAGGGTGACCGGTCCCTTGGTCAGGTCGGAGCGGATGCCCGTGGTGTTGGTCATCGCGAAGTCGGTCTGCACGCCGAGGCGCAACCACATCGAGGTGCCGATCAGGTTGCCGAGCTGGGAGTCGCCGCCCGCGGGCGCGGTGCGACGCACGTCGGCGGGGGCGTACCCGACGAGGAGATCGAGGCCGCCGATGTCCTTCAGCGACTGCTTGTAGGGCTCGAGCAGCTGCACCATCTGCCGGTCCTCGGGGACGTCGGCGTCGATGGGGAACACCTGCATGTCGTGGGCGAGCACCTCGAAGCCGTTGACCGGGTCGTAGACGTTGCGCCCTCCGTAGGCCTTGTTGACCTCGTCGGCGGTGTCGGCGAGGTCGACGTCGAGGCGACCGACGAACTTGGCGAACGCGCCGGAGTGCATGAGCAGCACGCGCCGCGGCTTGCACGCGCGCTTCTCGAGGGTGGTGCCGCCGGGCGCGGTCGGCACCTCGACGAAGCCGGTCGCGGTGTCCTGGCCGCCGCAGTCCCACACCTGCTTGGGGGGCGAGACCACGATGTGGTTGTGGCCGCCGAGCACCACGTCGAGGCCCTCGGTCTGCTGGATGAGCTCCTCGTCCACCTCGAGCCCGAGGTGGGTGACGGCGACCACCAGGTCGACCTGGGGGCGCAGCAGGTCGATGTAGAACTGCGCGATGTCCCGGGTCTTCCAGGGCGAGAGCCCGAGCTTGTTGGGGACCTCGAACAGCGAGGTGATGGTGGAGAGGTTGCCGAAGCCGATGACGCCGACCCGCAGGCCCTTCACGTTGAGGATCGTGTAGGGCTTGAGGACCGACCCGATCGGCGACGCGCCGGGGAACGAGGGGTCGTCGGGGAGGTAGTTGGCGGCGAGCACCGGGAACGTGGCCCAGCGCTGGATCTGGAAGGTGACGTTGGCCGCGCCGCGGTCGAACTCGTGGTTGGCGATGACCATCGCGTCGATGCCCATGTCGGACAGCGCGCGGAACTCCGCCTCCCCGCTGAAGTAGTTGTAGATGGGCGCGCCCTGGCTGACGTCTCCGCCGTCGATGTGGATCGAGCGGTCGGCGCGCAGGCGCTCGCGCTTGGCGACGTACGCCAGGCGGGCGAGGCCGCCGTAGGGCCCCTTGCCGTCCTGCATGCCCGCGGCCTTGTCGGGCGTGAGCGGGGTGTACGGATACGGGAAGAGCCGACTGTGGATGTCGGAGGTGTGCACGATGGTCAAGCGCACCCGCTTGCCGTGCAGGTCGACCGTGGTGCCCTCGGTCGGAGCGCACCCCATCCCGGTCGTGAGCATCGCGACGAGCGCGAAGAGGAAGGTCCGGAGCACCCACGTCATGAAGGGCGCGACGCTACCACGAAACCTCGACGCCCGGCGTGGCAATCCCTCGACGGCGAGGCGCCGTTCGGGCCTTGCTTCCCGGGCGGATGCGGGGCGAGGCTCCCCGCATGGCGGAGCGAATCGTGTTCGGGGGCGGTGAGGGCGGTGGGGCTGCATTCCTGCGCCGTGCCGGGGTGTTCGTCGCGCTGCTCGTGCTCGCGGTCTGGATCGGTTGCTCGTCCGTCACGCGCGTCGACGCCGGCCACGTCGGCGTGCGGGTGAAGCTCGCCGGCGCCGCCCGCGGGGTCCAGGACAGCCCGACGGTGCAGGGCTGGGTCGTCTACAACCCGCTGACCGAGCAGATCGTGCAGTTCCCGACCAGCGTGCAGAACGTGGTGTGGACGGCGTCGCACACGGAGGGCACCCCGCACGACGACTCGATCACCTTCTCCTCGAAGGAGGGCGCGAGCATCAACGCCGACATCGGCATCGCGTTCCACATCGACCCGGCGATGGCCCCCAAGCTCTACGCGCGGTTCCGCCAGCCCAACATGGCCATCCTAGCGAACTCGTACATCCGCAACGCGGTGCGGGAGGCGTTCAGCGAGAGCGGCGCGCAGCTGCCCGTGCAGGAGATCTACGGAGCGGGCAAGACCAAGCTCGTCGCCGACGTCGCCAAGCGCGTCCGGGACGGGCTCGCCCCCGAAGGAATCATCCTCGACCAGCTCACCATCAACGGCGCGCTGCGGCTGCCGGAGAACGTCGTGCAGTCGATCAACCGCGCGCTCGAGGCGACCCAGAACGCGATCCAGGCAGAGAACCGGGTCCGCCAGATCAAGGCCGAGGCCGAGCAGGCCATCGCCAGCGCGACCGGCGCGGCCGACGCAGCGCGCCTCAAGGCCGCGGGCGAGGCGGACGCCATCCTCATCAAGGCCAAGGCCGAGGCCAAGGCCAACGAGGTGCTCCGCCTGTCGGTGACGCCCGCCGTCCTCGCCTACCGCCAGCTCGAGAAGTGGGACGGCAAGCTGCCGATGTACGCCGGCACGCAGCTCCCCATGATGACCCTCGACGCGAGCAAGCTCGAGATGAAGGAGGAGGAGCGCAAGAAGGCGCTGGCCGACGCGATGGCGGCCGCCTCGCCCACCCACGTGCCGGCGCCGCACCCGGTCGTCGCCACGCCGCC
>CAZUZY010000161.1:0-17174 GCA_964624885.1 uncultured Polyangiales bacterium
CCATGGAGGCGGCCGCTGTTCACTGCGCTCGCTCCGCTCGCTCCGTTCACTCACTTGATCGGGGAGGCGATCTCCTTGATGCCGGCGCCGGCGGTGGTGACGTGCTCCCACTGGCCGATGGGGGCGGAGGTCGCGTCCGCGACGATGGGTACGGCGGCGAGGGCGGTCCCGGTCCACTGGAGGCGGAACAGGCCGGTCGTGCCGGCGGCCACGCTCTCCTGCGCGAGCAGGATGTCGCCGGCCATGGGGAGCAGCTCGGTGTAGGGCACGCCGAGGAGCCGGCTCGTGCCGTAGTTCGAGCCGAAGAAGTTCTCGTTGGGCGCGAGGAGATCGATGTCCTCGATGTTCACGCCGACCGAGTACGAGGTGACCTTGCCCTCCTTGGAGATCGCGTAGAGCAGCCCGACCTCCTCGGCGCCGGCGATGATCTGCCCCGCCAGCGGGCCGAAGCGCGTCGGCGCGTTCGGCACGACGATCATCCCCTCGAGGTGGGTCGGGATCTCGGCGAGCTTGGTCGGCACGCCGGCCGACGTGACCCGCCACACCTTGCCGACCGTGGTGACCACGATGAGGTCTCCGCCGAACACGCCGGTGCGATCGATGTAGAGCGAGCCCCGCATGAGGCCGTTGCCGCCACCGGGCAAGGTGACCCAGGGGTTGTCGATCTTGGAGCCGTCGGCGGAGATGCGCACGATCTCGCCGTCCTTGCCGTTGCCCGTGAAGAGCTGACCGGTGACGAACCCACCCACGTTGCCCGAGCGAACGGTGGCGATCTTGACCTCGTCGGTCATGCCGCTGAACGTGGAGAGCGGCGCGTGCTCGCCCTTCTCGTCGATGCGCTCGAAGTTGTAGGGGATGCCGCCCGTCGCGTAGTTCACCGACATCACCACCGTCTTGGTGGGCTCGTGGAAGTCGATGCCGATGGGGCTGTTGAACGCCGTCGAGATCGCCGTGAAGTGCAGCGTGGGCGGCGCGCCGTCGTTCTTCGAATCGATGTAGTTGGGGATGCCGTCCTTGTCCCAGTCCTCGAGGCCCTCGACCTTGTCGTCGAGCCCGTCGTCGTCGCTGTCGCGGTCCTTGTAGTCGGGGATGCCGTCCTTGTCGGTGTCGCGCGGGCCACCGGGGTCGAATCGCCCCTCCACCGAGTCGAGGATCCCGTCGCCGTCCTCGTCGGCGTTGATCTCGCCGTCGACCTTGAGGCCCTCGTCGCCACCACCATCGGCCGCCACCTCGGCGACGCCGGTGTCGGCGACGCCGGTGTCGGCGATGAGCGTCTCGCCCTCGATGTTGCCTCCGCCGCAGCCCCCCCACACCGCGGTCAGCACGACGAGGACGGGGACCGTGAGACCGAGCCGAGAGCAAGTCATGTCCCTGGTAGAGCACGCGCCGGGCCAGAGCGGCCACGCACCGACACCGCAAGATTCCGCTGTCGTCGTGCGCTCGCGGTGTCTCGTCGCCCCGTCGCTGTCACGTCGGCGTGACGCTCAGGTGGGACGGACGACCAGCGTGACCTTGCGGGTCGGCGTGTGCGTCACCCGGAGGAGGCCGTCGGCCTTCTCGAACGCGCAACCCTCGCAGGAGACCGAGTAGCCGGAGGGGTAGACGCGCGGCGGCACGGAGATCTCGGTCGGTGCGGTGACGCGCGCGCTCGCGGTCCACGACGTGGTGAAGACGCGCGTGGTCGCGTCGAACGCATACTGGATCGGGTCGCCGGCGACCCGCATCGGATACGGGCGCACCACCGCGTCGGTGAGCGCCTTCTTCTCGGAGCCATCGGCGGCGAGCAGGCCGTAGCCTCCGTCGTTGCGGTCGTAGGCCCAGTACATCTGCGAGGCGGCGACCGACCCCGCTCCCTCGTACGCCGCGTCCATGTACGAGGCGATCCCCGGGTTGACCGTGCCCCCGTACTCGCCGATCCACAGCGCGGCGTCGAACGCGCGCGCCTCGTCCGCGAACGAGGCGATGGTGGACGCGAAGACGTCGTGGCCGGCCGGGTTGAAGCCCTTGCCCGACTCCGCGCTGGAGTCGTACGCGTGCGGGGAGAAGGCCACGTTGTCGAACGGGAACGCCTCGATGCGCGTGCCGAGGCCGAGGTTGTGGGCCGCGCTCGGCTCGGCGAACGCGATCCAGCGGGGCGCCTCGGCGCGCACCGTGCTGATCACCCGCTGGTAGAGCGGCAGGAGCTTCTTGGTCTCGAAGTCGGAGCTCGCGGAGCCCCAGTACGGCTCGTTCATCGGATCGACGCCGATGACCGCCGCCGATCCGCGGAGCTTCTTCGCGACCCTCCGCCACGCCTCGACGTAGTGACTCTGCAGGCCGTCGGCCGCGGTGTCGTTCCAGAAGCCGTCGTAGCAAGCGGTCATGTTGGGGTCGGAGTAGGAGAGGAACCACGGGGTCGCCGGCTTGAAGGCGGCATACTTCGCCTCGTCGCAGGTCCAGCGTGGCGCACCGTCACCGAAGAAGCCCTCACCGTAGAGATCCTGGTGCATGTCGAGGACGACGAGGATGCCCTGCGCCTCCATCCAGCCCACGCGCTTCTGCACCTCGTCGAGGTACGCCTCGTCGTAGACGCCGCGGCTCGGCTCGATGGCCGCCCACACCACGAGGAACCGGACCGCGTTCATGCCGAAGTCCTGGCGGATGCGGCGCGCGTCGTCGGCGGTCTCGGGGCCGAAGTACGGCTTGGCCTTGTGCGCGCCCGAGAAGTTCACCCCGCGCATGATCACGGCCCTGCCCTCCGGGTCGCGCACGAAGCCGCGGTAGACGTGCCAGGTGCCCGCGTGCGGATCCACCGGCTCGGCGGGCTCGGGCGCGCCGCCGCTCGATCTGCAGCCCACGAGCACGGCCGCGGCGAGCCAGGCGCGGTGAGGAGTGGCCATGCCCGCAAAGATACACCGGCGTGACGAACGAGGCCCGGTCCCCGAGGAGGAGACCGAGCCTCGCATGTGGTTCACCGCCTGCACGGGGACCGCGCTCGGATCAGGGGCAGCCGAGGCGCTGGAACGTGTGGCGGACGCTGTACGAGAACCCCGACGTGACGAAGCCCACCACGGTGGTGCCGACGCTGAGCGTGGCGCCGTTCATGCTGGTCCCGCAAACGGTGAAGACGGGGCCGGTGGCGCTCGCGATCGCGCCGCGGCGATCGAGGATGGCGAGGCTGCCGGCCGAGGTCAGCAGGGTGTTGCCGCCGGTGCTGGCCGACGTGCCGAAGTCGAGCTTGCTCGGGAGGAGCGTGGTGACGGCCAGGGTGGCCTGCGGATCGGCGACGCTGCCGACCTGGACGGCCGACCCGGTGCCGCTCGTGATGCTGACGCTGCGCGCGGTGACGCTCGCCGCCGTGTCGATGAACAGCTCGGGCGCGGTGGTCCCGTTGCCGGTCATGGTGACCCCCTGCAGGTTCACCGTCGGGGTGCTGGTCGCGCCCCCGGCTGCGGCGTGGATCGCGATGCCGCTGAAGCCGTTCTTGGTGATCTGCGTGTCGAGCAGGCTGCCGGCGACGCGGCCCACCACGAGGGTGCCGTTGCCCAGGAAGTCGATGCCGTTGTTCCCGGTGACCGGGGTGTACGGCGTGCTGGTGATGTTGCCGACGCCCTGACCGTTGCCGCTGAGGGTGCTCGAGGCGACCGTCACGTTGGCCGTGCCGTAGGCGCGGATGCCGAAGCCGTAGTTCTCCTGCAGGAGGCTCGTGGTCACCGTGGTGGTGCCGCCGTTGACCTGCACCCCGCCGTCGGCCGCGGCGCCCGTGCCGAAGTTGCCGTTGTTGGAGATCTGGTCGTTGAGGAGGGTGAGGGCGAAGGCGCCGTCGGTGGTGTTGATGGCGTACTCGTTGGAGCCGCGCAGCAGGCAGCCGGTGATGGCCACCGTCGGGGCGCCGGTGATCCGGATCAGCTCGAGGTTGGCGCCGTCGATCGCGCAGGTCGGCCGCGTGGAGCCGGGGAGCGTGCCGGCGCTGCTCGCGATGGTGAGGGTGCCGCCCGAGACCACGATGTGCCGGTCGGTCGAGTACCCGGCGACCCCGTTGGCCGCGGAGAGCTCGACGTCGGTGATCGACGTGGCCCCGGTGGAGGCCAGCACCGAGTTCACGAAGTTGCGCACGATGAGGTTCTTGAGGACCGCACCGCCCGCGAGCTTGAACGCCACGTTGGTCGCGCCGCCCTCGAGCACCGGACGCACGACGCCGGCGCCGGACTCGCCCTCGACGGTGATCCCGGCCGGGACGTTGGCCGTGCCGCCCGCGGTCGCCCAGGTCTGGGTGGGGATGTTGGTGGTGTTGTAGCGCGCGGTCGCGCTCGCCACGCCGTCGCCCATCGAGCGCACGAAGACGATGTCGCCGGCGGACGCTCCCGCAGCGGCCACGCCGAGGCCGGCGCTGACCGAGCGGAACGGTCGAGAGGTGGTGCCGACGCCGGTGGTGTCGCTGCCGGTGGTGCCGAGCACCGTGATGCGGGTGACGTCGAGCGCGCCGGTGAAGCCGGCCGAGCCCGAGGGCGTGGTGAGGGTGAGGTTCTTGGTGCCGATCGCCTCACCGTGCGGCACGTTGCACGTGAGCGTGGCGGTGGTCGCGGTGGAGGCCGCCACGGTGCAGGTGACCCCGCCGGTCATGGTCGCGGTGGTGGCGCCCGTGAGGTTGGTGCCGGTGATCGCGAGGGTGATGACGCCGAGGCCCTGCCGCACCTGGCGGTCGGTGTAGCCGGTGGGCGCGCTGATGCTGACGCCGGTGATGGTGGGCGCCGCGGGCGCCTCGGCGGTGTCGGCCGCGTCGGACGCGCTGTCGGTCGACGCGCTGTCGGTCGATGCGCTGTCGGTCGCCGTGCTGTCGGTCGCCGTGCTGTCGGTCGCCGTGCTGTCGGTCGCCGTGCTGTCCGCCGCCGTGCTGTCGGTCGCCGTGCTGTCCGTCGCCGTGCTGTCCGTCGCCGTGCTGTCCGTCGCGTCGCCGCCCGAGTCGGTCCCGCCCGAGTCCGCGCTGCCGGTGTCGTCCGGCGTCGTGTCGCTCCCGGTGTCTCCACCCCCCGTGTCACCCGCGCTGTCGGCGGTCCCGTCGGCACCGCTGTCGTCGACGCCGGTGTCGCTCTCGTCGATCGTGGTGTCGCCACCTCCGCAGCCGGCGACCGCCGCGCTGCCCACCCACGCCACCAAGCAAAGCCATCGTCGTGCACGCATGAAGAGCCCCCTTGCCGAGCCACGGAGCGTGGCGACGACGAGACTATGGAACCCCGCGCGGCCCCGCAACGGCGGATCGGCGAGCTCGACCGGGAACTTCCCGGGCCAGCTCCTGTCGTTCTTCGCGAACCCCACGCCGGGAGCACCGACTCCCGAGAGGACATGCGCCATGCCTGCTGTCGCGGAAGCGTCGGCCCCCGCGGTCGACCCCGGAACGGTCGTCGAAGTCGTCGTCGCCTGGGGCGAGAGCGTCCTGCACGTGGCCCACCTCGCGAGCGCGAACGCGGCGTTCTCCCTCGGTGACCGCGGCAACTTCGCCCTGCCCGCGGAGCGTCTCGGGACCTCGCGCCTCGATCTCGTGGCGGGCCGCGCCGTCCTCGTGCCCCCGCACGTCCAGGGGCTCGTGGCGCTGGGTGAGCACGAGATGACCCTCAGCGCCGCCCGCGCCGACGGTCACCTGGTCGACGATCGCCTTCCGCTCGCTCGCGGTGTCCGACTTCGCTTCGAGATCGGAGGGTTCACGGTGCAGGTCGCGATGGTGACCGCGGCCGAGAAGCTCGCGGGGCGCGGACCGAAGCGTCGGCTCGCGCCGTGGGCGCTCGCGCTGCTGCTCCACGCCGGCACGCTCGGCGCGCTGGCCTCGTCCCCGAAGGAGTCGCTGGACGACGAGCCGCTGGCGATGGATTCCGCCACGCGCGCCCTGCTGCTCGCGAAGACGGAGACGCTCGGCGGGTCGGCGCCCACCGCCGCCGCCGATGTCGTCGCGGCGAGTCCGCAAGACGACGTCCCCCACGAGGTCGCGGCGTCGCTCGTGACGAAGGATGCGACGAAGGGCTCGCGGCCCGCCGCGCCGATCGACGCCTGGGCCCTGGTCGAGTCGCAGCGCTTCGGTGCCCTCGGCGCCTTGAGCGAGGCCCTCGACGGTCGGAAGACCCTCGACTTCGGCGGCTTCGTGCTCGGGCGCGACCCGCTCTCGGCGAGCCCGCTGCACCTGCCGACCGCGCCGCCGAGCGAGCCGTTCCTCGTGCTGGGCGGCGGGGGCTTCGCCGCGAGCCCGTGCGGCTGCGCGACGAAGTGGGCACCGCTCGCGATGACCACCGGCCCCACGACCGCGGTCGGCGCCGCACCGGCGACCGACGCGCCCTCTGCGTCGGCCACCGCGCCCGCGACCAAGGTCCCGATCCACGCCGAGGCCACCAAGGACTCCGCGATCGAGCGCGCCGTCCTCGCGCGGACAGACCTCGTGCGGGGGTGCTTCGCGGCCGGCCGGGCGCGCGATCCGGGCCTCACGGGCACGATCACGGCGAGGTTCGTGATCGACGCGACGGGCGCCACCGAGTCGCTGTCGACCAGCGGCGGAACCCTCGTCGACGACGGCACGCGCGCGTGCGTCCGGAAGGTCCTCACGGGCCTCGACTTCCCTGCAGGTGTGGGCAAGTCGATGGTCGCGCAGACGTGGACGCTCGAGGAGCCGCGCTTCGCAGGACTCGCGGCGAACAAAGGCGGCGGCGGCTGCGTCTGCCCCTGAACTCGGCGCGGGCCTCAGGCGGCGATGAGCGCGTGGATCGCCGACAGCAACGAGTCGGCCTTGAACGGCTTGCTGACCCAGGCGCTCGCCCCGCGGGTGCGCGCTAGATCGACGAGCTGGGGCTGGGGGTCGCTGGTGAGGATCACGACCGGCAGCGCGCTCCCCTGGTTGCGCAGCGTGTCGAGGAAGTCGAGCCCGTTCATGTTGGGCATGTTGATGTCGCAGATGATCAGCGCGGGGGCGGGATCACCGTCGATCTTCGCGAGCGCATCGACCCCGTCGACCGCCTCGACCATCTGGTAGCCCGCGCTCGTCAGCGCCCGCCCGACCAGCGTGCGTATCGTTCGTGAGTCGTCCACGACCAGGACCGTCCCAGGCATCGCGTGTCTCCTCGCAGTGGGCGCACTCGAAGGGCCCGCATCTCGGTACGGACCATCTCCTCGCTCCTGCAGCGATCGCTGCACGGCGCGATGTGCGTCCGCCACCCACGTGACGAACTTCGTCACCCGCCTGCCGCCATGCGACGAGAAACGGCAGGTGACGTGCGACGTCTTGCGCCAACTCGCGCGTTTTCGTGCGGCAATTTGCGGCACGGATGCTGCAGGAATGCGCCAACGCACGAGTGACCGCCGTGTCACCCGCTCTGTCCACCCACATCGAGCCGTCGCAGCGAGGTACGCCCCCTTTCGAGGGCGTCGGGGGACGAAACGCAACTCAGGAGGATGGAAGAATGCTGAAGACTCTCATGCGGAAGCGCCAGGACGGCTTCACCCTCGTCGAGCTCATGATCGTGGTCGCGATCATCGGCGTCCTCGCCGCGCTCGCGATCTACGGCGTCAGCCGCTACCTGAAGCACGCCAAGACCGCCGAGGCGACGCGCAACCTCGGCAGCATCGAGACGGGCTCCAAGAACCAGTTCCAGCAGGAGACCGACACGAGCGGCACCGGCATCGGTCCCTTCGTCCATCGCTTCTGCCCCGACACCACCGCGCCGGTCCCGGCGGCCGTGCCCGCTGCGGCGAAGGTCAAGGCCACCGCCACGGACTGGAACCAGGCCGCGTGGGAGTGCCTCAAGTTCTCGATCAACGAGCCCCAGTTCTACCAGTACAGCTACGTGGGCAACACCGGCACCACCGGCACGGCGGCGACCTACACCGCGACCGCCAACGGCGACCTCGACGGCAACGGAACCCTCAGCACGTTCCAGCTCACCGGCGCGGGAAGCCTCACCGGCGATGCGCAGCGCCAGGCGCTGAAGATCACGAACGAAGACGAGTGATTCGCTCCTCGACGACGACGTAGGCGTGCGCACGACGGCTTGCTGGTGGGTCTGCGGTCGGACCGCGATCTTCCAGCTGGTCGTGGGTGCGCTCGTCGTCGTGGGTTGCGCGCGACGCCCACCGCGCGCAGAGCCGGCACCGCAGGTCGCCACCGCCGAGGCAGGGGTCGATGGTGACCCGTCGCCCTCGGTGCCCCCTCCCCCTGCACCGGCACCGGACGGAGGCCCGCCCCGCGTCGGCCGATGCCCCACCGGCATGCGGCTCGTGGTCGGCGAGTACTGCCACTTCTTGCGCCACCGTTGTCGGGTCGGTCGGCTCGGCAAGGCGGGGGAGTACTGCCCCGAGGGCTGCGACTTCGACCCGAGCGAGTGCCAGGAGTGGATCCCTGGCACGGCGTACTGCCAGGGCAGCAAACCGATCGTCGTCGGTGACGAGATCGTCCGTTACGAGCCCGAGTACACCCACGTCGAGGTGTGCATGGACGAGTACGAGTGGCCGAACCACGCGGGGGAGAAGCCGACCGTGTTCATCAGCTGGTTCGACGCAGGGAAGCTGTGCGCGTCGGTCGGCAAGCGGCTCTGCACGTCGGCCGAGTTCACGACGGCGTGCGAGGGGCCCGAGCGGCGTCCGACCGCGACCGGCTGGCGCATCGACGGCGCCGTCTGCAACGTCGACCGGCCCGCGCGCACCTGGCATCGCCCCGCCGATGGCTCCCACGACGGCTTCGCGGAGGTGGATCAACGCGAGGCGAGCGGGGCCCGTCCCCTCTGTGCATCGCCGCACGGCGTGTTCGACCTCACGGGCAACGTGGATGAATGGACCACGCTGGACCCGGTCGATCGTGCGCAGAGTGGGCACCCGAGCCAGCTCAAAGGTGGTTACTACGCGAAGGGCGCGCACCCGTTCTGTCGCGCGCACACCGACCTCCACCCTCCCGACTTTGATTTCTATCAAATAGGGACCCGCTGCTGCGCCGCTCCGACCGCCCCCTGAACCGCGAATACCCCGGAGAACAGGGGACTTGTCCGCTTGTGCTGCGCTGCGGCGCGCGCTACCTGAAACGGGTAGTCATGCCCGAGATTCGCTCCACCTGGATGCCCCTGTATCGGAGCTCTCTCTCGTGGCACGGATTGCTGGATCTCGTCGTCAAGCGGCTCCCGCCGAGCGCCGAACAAGGGCTGCGCGCCGAGGTCGGCGAGTTCCAGGATCTCGCGACCGTGATCGCGGTGCTCGAGGTGGTGGGTCAGCTCCGCGACGCCCAGACCGTGCGCAGCGTGGGTCGTCACGTGATGCGCCTCGCGCTGCAGAGCATCCTGGTCGCGCAGGTGGAGCCGCTGAAGGATCAGCAAGGGGTCACGCCCGTCCGGGTGTTCGAGGAGCTTCCGCGTCTGTTCGCGAGCCAGTACCGCGACGCTGGCGAGGTGCGCTGTCTGTCGACCGAGCGTCACGCCGCGGAGACCGAGATCGTGGGCTTCCGCCACGCGGGCAACCCCCACTGGATCGAGGCGTGGCTCGGTGGCCACGAGGGGCTCCTCCGCCACTTCCGCTTCGCCGGCCGGGCGACCGCGGACACCCAGCTGCTGCCCCGTGTGCTGCGCGTCCGCACCACGTGGGCCGGCGCGCTCAGCGGTTCGGCCACGGCCCTGCGTCCGTTGGTGACGCCCGTCCCACCGAGCCGCAGGCAGCTCGTGGGCGGCCATCCCGTGCCTTCCACGGGCCCGACGACGAGCACGAACCCGAAGATCCCCGAGAGCAATCCGGCGCTCCGCGTCCGCCGCTGACGGGTATCCTGCGGGGATGACCCGTCCCGTCCGCTTCTCCTCGTGCGTGGCTCTCCTCGCGGCGGGGCTCCTCGGCTGTGGCGACGATGGCTCCGGCACCCCGGCCAACGATCTCGACGCGACGACCGACGGCGGGCTCGACGCCTCCGACGGCGCGACGGACACCACGCTGGTGCTCGACACGCCTGCTCCCGACGCGGGCGAGCTCGGGTGCAGCGCCGATCTGCGGAGCCTCGTCGACGCGACGGGCAAGGTCGTCGGCACCTGCCCCGCCGACCAGGGGTGCAGCAAGGGCAAGTGCGTCGAGGCCTGCGCCGCGGCGGCCGCGAGCCACGGCAACGTGGGCTGCGAGTTCTATGCGCCGACCCCGCCCGCGTACCCACCGGCCTTGCCGCCGTGCTTCGCGGTGTTCCTCGCCAACACCTGGCCGAAGCCGGCCAAGATCACCGTGGGCCGCGACACCGCCGCGTTCGACGCCACCAAGTTCGCGCGCATCCCCGAGGACGGCAAGACGCCCGATCTGTGGAAGCCGGTGCCCGCCGACGGCATCCCCGAGAACCAGGTCGCGGTGCTGTTCCTCTCGAGCAACCCGAAGTCGATCATGCCCGAGACCGGCGTGCCGCTGAACTGCCCGGTCACCCCCGCGATCGACGCCTCCACCGTGCTCGCGGGCACCGGCAAGTCCAAGGCGTTCCACGTCACGACGAGCGTGCCGGTGTCGGCGTACGACATCATGCCGTACGGCGGCGCGCGCTCGCACTTCCCGAGCGCGGAGCTCTTGTTCCCGAGCTCGGCGTGGGGCGACAACTACGTGCTCATCGCGACCCCCGCGGGCACCTACGACACGCCCGGCCCGCTGTGGGCGCAGATCGTGGCCACGCAGGCGGACACCTCGGTGAAGATCCTCCCGGTCGCCGATCTCCCGACCGGCGGCGGCCTCGCGGCCACCCCCAAGGGCACCACCGGGACCTTCACGCTGCAGCCCGGCGAGTACGCGCAGTGGGAGCTCGGGGGCAAGGTCGACCTCTCGGGCAGCATCGTCCTCGCGGACAAGCCCGTGGCGGTGTTCACCGGCAACCGCTTCTACCGGCAACAACCCACGCCGGCGCCGGGCGGCGAGTCCACCCATCAGCAGAACCTCGCGGTGTCGGCGCTCGGCAACGAGTACGTGGCGGCCCCGTTCGCCACCCGCCGCAGCGACCTCGCGCCCGAGGCGATCCGCTACCGGTTGGTCGGCGCGGTCGACGGGACCAAGCTCACGTTCGACCCGACCTTCACGGGCGCGCCCACCACGCTCGACCGCGGTCAGGTCGCCGATTTCGTCGTGACCGGGCCGTTCCGCGTCGCGAGCCAGGACAGCGCGCACCCCTTCGCGGCGGCGCAGATGATGGACACGGCCAACCTGCCCGTGCCCTCGCGCCCGGGGGCCATCGCGCCGGGCTACGGACCGTGGCTCGGGGACGAGGAGTTCGTGATCATGCTCCCGCCCGCGCAGTTCCTCTCCCGCTACGTGTTCTTCACCGACCCGGCGTACCCGACCACCAACCTGGTGTTCACGCGGGTCAAGTCCAAGGGCGTGTTCGCCGACGTCACCGTCGACTGCCTCGGCACGCTCTCCGGATGGAAGAAGGTGGGCGCCGACGATCGCTTCGAGGTCACCGAGGTGGACCTGGTGCGCGCGGGCAAGGGCGTCGGCACTTGCCTCAACGGCCGACACACCGCCGAGAGCGCGGGGCCGTTCGGCATCGTGGTGTGGGGCCTCGACAGCTACTCGTCCTATGCCTACCCGGGCGGCGGCAACCTCGCCTCGCTGAGCACCGTGAAGGTGGACCCGCTGCCGAAGTGATCGCGGGGGTCGTCTCGACACCGAGAGCGTCGATCGCTGTTGCGACGACGCTCCCTCCGAAGACGAACGAGGCCGCTCCTCGGGCTCGCTACAGCGTGGACTCGGGCTGCGGGCCGGGCACGATACCCGCGATGTCCGGGTCCTCACCGGTGGCCGAGACCTCGCCCGGCGGCCTCTCCTTGCGCTCCTTGCGCTTGGCGGCCTTCTCCTCCTGACGCTCCTTGCGGTTGCGCTCTTTCTCACGCTTCTTGATGGACGGTGACCCTGCCATGACGAATCTCCACGAATGGGGGAGGACTACGCGTTCGCGTGGGCCACGGGAGGCGGCACGCTGTTGAGTCGGAGGAGGCGCTGGTCTTCGGCGGGGCCGACGACCCCGGGACGCAGGGCGCCTGCCTCAGGGCCACCCATGAAGGCGCCTCGCGATCGTCGTCGAGAGGCTCGAAGGACTCACCCGTCTGTCCCGTGATCGGGGCCGCGATCGGCGCGGACAACCCGTGAGAAACCCCGCTGGACCCATCGTCGCTCCTCGAACCAGAGGAAGCGGGCCGAGCCCCGACGACGACTGGAAGGCGGACCATAGCACGCCGCTAGGTTGCCGGCGCTCACTCCCCAGCGTACGGTGGAGGACACTTCGCGCCGTGGCCAACGTGGGCCGCGGCGTCCTCGTTTTGTCTCGCGCACAGGAAATGTAGGAACCGTTGAACAACCCAGGAGTGAGCGGGATCGGCGCGGGGAGAGGGAACAGCGACCAACCAGGGCGATCGCTCGAGCGCGAGGACCTCGACCCGACGGATCCGTTCGCCGCCGACCTGGCCGACGATCTGCCCGCGCGGGCCGACATCCGCGTCTCCGAGGTGGGCACCTCGGCTCGTGCGCTGCCGGACGACGAGCCGCGCGAGCGTCGGCTCGTACGCGAGGACGAGACCAAGCTCGACGGGCGCGCGACGATAGACCCGCTGCAGACCTACCTGCGCAAGCTCGGGCGCGTGCCGCTCCTCACGCGCGAGGGAGAGGTCGAGGTGGCCAAGCGCTTCGAGGCCGGCGCCCAGGTGGTGCGGGAGGCCATCCTCGACTCGTCGGCGGCCGTGCGTGAGATCATCGCGCTCGGGGAGCGCCTGCGCGAAGGCCAGCTGCGGGTGGAGGAGCTCGTCGACGTCGAGGACGTGGACGGCGAGCCGCCCGAGGAGGACCTGCTCAAGGACCAGGTGCTCGCGGAGATCGCCACCCTCGCGCGGCTCGACGGCGAGCTCGCCACTGCCGCGCGCAAGCCGGCGGAGAGCAAGGCGCTGCGGGCCTCGATGGCCAGGACGATGCGTGGGATCGGGTTCACGCAGCGCACGATCGACGGCGTGGTCACCACGCTCCAGCGCCGCGTCCACACGCTCGAACAGGCCGCTGCGCGCGGCCCCGAGGCGAGCGCCCGCAAGAACGACCTACCGAGCCTGCGCGCCACGTGTCGCCGCATCCGAGAGGGCCAGCGCCTCGGCCAGAAGGCCAAGGCCGAGCTCGTGGAGGCGAACCTGCGGCTCGTGGTCTCGATCGGCAAGCGCTACATGAACCGCGGGCTGCAGTTCCTCGATCTGATCCAGGAGGGGAACATCGGGTTGATGCGCGCGGTGGAGAAGTTCGACCATCGTCGCGGCTACAAGTTCAGCACCTACGCCACCTGGTGGGTCCGGCAGGCGATCAGCCGCGCGGTGGCGGAGCAGTCCCGCACGATCCGCGTGCCGGTGCACGTGACCGAGGCGCTGCACAAGCTCCGGCGCACCTCGCAGTACCTGTTGCAGGAGTTCGGGCGCGAGCCGACACCCGAGGAGATCGCCGTCGAGATGGAGGTGCCGCTCGAGAAGATCCGCGGCCTGCTCGAGGTGGCCCGTGAGCCGCTCTCGCTCGACGCGCCGTTCGGCACCGAGGGCGACGCCCAGCTCGGAGACTTCGTCGAGGACAAGGGCAGCGCGCAGCCCCACGAGGCGGTGACCCACGAGCTCATGGCCGAGAAGGCCCGTGAGGTGCTGCGCACGCTCACGCCCCGGGAGGAGAAGGTCCTCCGCATGCGCTTCGGCATCGGCGAACAGTACGATCACACGCTCGACGAGGTGGGGCGCGAGTTCTCGCTCACGCGGGAGCGCATCCGGCAGATCGAGGCCAAGGCGCTCATGAAGCTGCGCAACTCCAAGCGCGGCCGACAGATGCGCGCGTTCGTCGAGCAAGAGGACTGACTCTTGGGCTAGGCTCCCCCGATGCGCAGTCACCGCCTCCGTCGCTTGAGCCTGCTCACCCAGGGCGCCGCGTTGATCGGCCTCGCCGGCTGTCAGAAGGAAGCCCCGAAGGACCCGATCCACGTCAACTCGCCAGCGCCGGTGGACAGCACCGCGCCCTCGGCCGCCCCGTCCGCGTCGGCGTCGACCACGGCCAGCGCGTCGACCACGACCAGCGCGTCGACCGTGACCAGCGCGTCGATCATTCCGCCGCCCGAAGGTCCCAAGGTGCCGATGTACACCAACTCGCCCCCCAAGCAGGCGCCGAAGCCGCCGAAGCACACGAACTCACCGGGTCCGCAGTGAGCGGCGCCCGTGTACCGGCTCGAACGCTGCAGCGGCGCTGACCTCGCCCTCCACCGCGAGCACCTCGCCATCGCGCGTCCGCGGCACGACGAGGTGCACTGGGAGCGGTTCGATCCGAGCCTCTACGAACCCGCGGTGCTCGACGCGGCGGCGGCGCTCTACGCGCACCGCGCCGTGCAGGAGATGCACTCGCTCGCGCTGTTCACGGAGCTCGCGGCGCAGCTGCACCTGCTCGGCGCGCCGCTCGACTGGTCGGGGGCGTTCGCCCGGATGATCGCCGACGAGGTGCGCCACACCGATCTCTGCCTGCGCATGTGCGAAGCGCTCGGCCGCCCGGCACGGCCCGAGATCGACCCCTCGGAGCTGCACCTGCTCTCGGCGAGCTCGCCGCGCTCGCACGTGCGGCAGACCATCGTCTCGGCGTTCTGCATCGGGGAGACGATCAGCGGTCGCATGTTCCGGCGGGCGCTGCGCGCGGCCGATGTGCCGCTGGCGCGCGAGGTCGTCGGCGCCATCGTCACCGACGAGACGTTCCACGGCGAGCTCGGGTGGGAGCTCGGCGCCCTCCTGATGCGGCGCGACGGGCCCGCCTTCGACGAGGAGCGGAGCCAGCTGGCCGACCGGCTGCCGTTCCTGTTCTCCCACTTCGCCCGCCTGTGTCAGGTGACCGGCGACCGGGCCTGGGCGCTCGGCGCACCGTCGGTGGACGAAGGCCCGAACTTCGGGACGCTGAGCGCGGCGGGCTACGCCAAGGCCTTCTTCGACGGCATGGAGGAGGACGTGGTCCCGGGCCTCGTGGCGATCGGTCTGCCCGAGGCCGAGCCCGCCTACGAGGAGCTCCTGCGAACCCTCGCCGCGCAGTGTCACACCGAAGGAACAGCCGAGCACCGTCCCTGAAGCGGTATCCTCTGCGGCGATGTCCTCGCCCGCCCGCTTCGCCCTCCGTCACGGGTCTGTGCTCCTCGTCGGCTGGCTCGCCGCGGTGGGGCTCGCCACCTACGGGTGCGCACCGGACAAGGGCGAGATCGTCACGCCGAAGAAGGACACCGGCGTGGCGGTGGACGACCTGGGTCGCCCCCTCGACGACGACGGTGTGCCCATCGACGACGCCATGCCGGACACGGGCGCGCCGGCCGACGGCACGGTGAGCGACACCGACCCGCCGCTCACCGACTCGGGCGCGCCGGTCGACGGCGGCGCGGATGCCAAGCCACCCCCGGCCAGCGTCCTGCAGATCGCGCCCGCCGACACGGTGATCACGCTGGTCGGCGGGGCCGCCGCCAAGCGCACCTTCGCGGCGAAGCTCGTGGCCTTCGACGGCACGATGACCGACGTCACCAGCAAGACGACGTTCTCGCTGCTCGACCTCACGCTCGGATCGTTCGCGGGCTCGACGCTGACCACCACGACCAAGACGGGCAAGACCACCATCAGCGCGACGACGCCGGGCTACGCGGCCTCCACTTCGGTGACGGTGGTCACGCCCACCACGGTGATCGGCCCCGGCGCGGGCACCGACGCGCCGACCAAGTTCACGGGGGCGACGGACGGCTCGGCGATCCCGAGCTTCGTCTACCCCGAGACCGGCACGCTCGTGCCGCCGAACATGAACGTGTTCGAGTTCCACTTCCTGCCGGGCGCAGGCAACACGCTGTTCGAGCTCTCGTTCACCAGCGCCACGGTCGACACCAAGGTCTACTTCGGGTGCACGCCGGTGGGCGGCGGCTGCGTCTACACCCCCGACGCCACGGTCTGGAAGCTGGTGGCCGAGGGCGGGCGCGGCGGCGACGCCGTCAGCTACAAGCTCCGCGCGGTCAACGCGAGCGCGCCCGCCAAGGTCTCGGTCTCGGCCACCCGCACGCTCTCGTTCGGCCTCGAGGACATGATCGGCGGCATCTACTACTGGAACGCCAAGGCCGGCGCGACCATGCGGTACGAGTTCGGCGTGAGCGGCTCCACCGGCGAGACCTACATGAACGCGGTGACGGCCGGCGCGGCCACCTGCGTCGGCTGCCACGTACTGTCGCGCAAGGGCCACCGCATCGCGGTGGGCCTCGACATCCCCGCGCCCTCTCCGTACAAGGTGTTCGACGTCGCGAGCAAGACGCTGGTCTACGCGCAGGGCAGCACGTTCGGCGGCGGCTCCAACTTCTTCAGCTTCTCGCCCGACGAGACCAAGGTGCTCACGTCGAACGGCGTGAACATCTCGTACCGCAACGCGGTCACCGGCGTGCCGTTCGTCGAGCCGCTGGTGGCCAACGGCGCCATGCCCGACTGGGCGCCGGACGGCGCGCACGCCGTGTTCGCGAAGGCCGCCTCGCCGCCGCCGTGCATCGGGTTCTGCGGTGCGACCGGCGTGGACTCGGCCTCGATCGAGGTGATGCCGTTCGACGGCACCACCTGGGGCAAGGCGACCAACCTCGTGCCCTTCGCCGGCAAGAACAACTTCTACCCGGCGTACTCGCCCGACGGCAGCTGGGTGGTGTTCAACCAGTCGCCGAGCAACGCGAACTCCTACGACGCGAAGGACGCGCAGGTGTGGGTGGTGCCGGCCAGCGGCGGCGCGCCCATCCGGCTCGCGACCGCTTCCACAGGTGGCGACTCGTGGCCCAAGTGGTCGGCCTCGATGCAGGCCTACAAGAGCGGCAGCCTCGTGTGGCTCACTTTCTCGAGCCGCCGCGCCTACGGCCTGCGCCTCGCTTCGGGCTCGACGGCCCAGATCTGGATGACCGCGTTCGACCCGGCCAAGGCCAAGGCCGGCCTCGACGCCAGCTACCCTGGCTTCTGGCTGCCGTTCCAGGACGTGGGCAGCGGCAACCACATCGCGCAGTGGGTCACCAAGGTCGATCGCAAGCCGTGCACCTCGACCAGCGAGTGCCCGCTCCAGGCCTGCATCGACGGGTTCTGCAAGCCCGCGAAGTGATCACGCGCGCCCGAGGGCGCGGAGGTGCGCGCGCGCCGCGACGACCGCCGCGGGTTCGGGCGCGTGCCCCCCGAACACCGCGTCGTGGA
>CAZUZY010000162.1:0-3613 GCA_964624885.1 uncultured Polyangiales bacterium
GGGGGCGGCGGCGGTGGCGGCGGGGGCGGCGGGGGCGGATCCGCGGCCATCTCGGAGGAGGACGCCGAGGTCAAGAAGCGCTTCGAGGAGGCGCGGAGCCTGGTCCAGGGAGGCAAGCCGGGGGAGGGCCTTGCGCTCGCGCATCAGCTGGCCGGTCGCGCGGCGGACGCGCGGGCCCGCTTCCGGGCCCGGCTCGAGGTCGCCCAGCTGGCCGTCGAGGGCGGCAAGTCGGACATCGCCCGGCCGATGCTCGAGGCCCTCGCCGTGGAGGCGGACCAGCGGGGGCTCGAGGGGTGGGAACCCACGCTCTGCGCGGCGATCTACGCCACGCTCATCGCGAGCATGCCCACCCAGGGCAAGGAGGGGGAGGCGGCCGCGTCACGGAAGGCCGAGTTGTTCGACAGACTGTGCCGGCTCGATCCGGCTGCTGCGCTGCGTCTGGCCGGCTGAGAGCTCCACCTTGCGGGAGGAGCGCGAAAGCCGTTCCGGTTTTGGAAGAAGTGAGCGACACTCTCTCGCTCGACTCGGCAGGCTCGCCCCGCCGAGCTCGACTCGAGACTGACGAAGACCCGTTTCGGCACCACCTATAGAGGGGAGCAGGTTTCATGGCGAAAGAAGGTTCGGTCGCTCCGCAGGAGCGCGTGAACATCACGTACAAGCCGGCGACGGGCAATGCCCAGGCCGAGGTCGAGCTCCCGCTGAAGATGCTCTTCATCGGTGACTACACCGGTCGGCCGGACCCCCGTCCGCTCGAGGAGCGCAAGCCGATCAACGTCGACAAGGACAATTTCACCCAGGTCCTCTCCGAACAGAACCTCTCGCTGACGATGAGCGTCCCCGACATGCTCTCGGGCGAGAAGGACGCGAACCTCAACGTCAACCTCAAGTTCAAGAAGCTCAGCGACTTCGGTCCCGAGGCGGTCGCCGAGCAGGTGCCCGAGCTCAAGAAGCTGATGGAACTCCGTCACGCGCTGACCGCCCTCAAGGGACCGCTCGGCAACGTCCCCGCGTTCCGCAAGAAGATCCAGGCGCTCCTCGGCGACCAGGCAGGTCGCGAGAAGCTGATGGCGGAGCTCGGCCTGAAGGAAGGAACCTGATCCATGAGCGAACAGCAGCAGGCTGGCGGCGGCGCCGCGGCGTCCACCGAGGTCTCTCTCCTCGACGACATCCTCAGCGAGACCAAGCTCGCCCCGACCGACGAGGGGTATGAGGTCGCCAAGCGCGGCGTCCAGGCCTTCATCGCCGAGCTCCTCGCCCCGAACCGCGCCTCCGACAAGGTCGACAAGGCCTTCGCCGACGCGCTGATCGCCGAGATCGACGCCAAGCTGTCGAAGCAGCTGGACGAGATCCTGCACGACCCGGGGTTCCAGAAGCTCGAGTCCGCCTGGCGCGGCCTCAAGTTCACCATCGACCGCACGGACTTCCGCGAGAACATCAAGATCGAGCTGCTCAACTGCAGCAAGGACGATCTGCAGACCGATTTCGAGGATGCCCCCGAGATCACCAAGAGCGGCCTCTACCGCATCGCGTACACGGCGGAGTACGGCCAGTTCGGTGGCAAGCCCATCGGCTCGATCTTCGCCAACTACGAGTTCGGCCCCGGTCCGCAGGACGTGCAGCTGCTCGCCAACATCGCGTCCGTCGCGACCATGGCGCACGCCCCGTTCTTCGCGGCGGCCGGCCCGCAGTTCTTCAACGAGAAGAACTTCCTCAACCTGCCGAACCTCAAGGACCTCAAGTCGATCTTCGAGGGTCCGCAGTACACCAAGTGGCAGTCGTTCCGCGAGTCCGAGGACGCGCGCTACGTCGGCCTCCTGCTCCCGCGCTTCCTGCTCCGTCTGCCCTACGGCCAGATGACGGTGCCGGTGAAGTCGTTCAACTACGAGGAGCAGTCGACGGGCAACCACGACGCCTACCTCTGGGGCAACACCACCTACGCCTTCGCGACCCGCATCGCGGAGTCGTTCGCCAAGTACCGCTGGTGCCCGAACATCATCGGTCCCCAGGCCGGCGGCGCGGTCGAGAACCTGCCGCTGCACCAGTACCAGGCGATGGGCGAGACCCAGACCAAGGTCCCGACCGAGGTCCTCATCTCGGAGCGTCGTGAGTTCGAGCTCTCGGAGGAGGGCTTCATCGCGCTCTGCTTCCGCAAGGACTCGGACAACGCCGCGTTCTTCTCGGCCAACTCCTGCCAGAAGCCGAAGTACTTCGGCCAGTCGCCGGAGGGCAAGGAGGCGGAGCTCAACTACCGCCTGTCCACGCAGCTCCCCTACATGTTCGTCGTCTGCCGCATCGCTCACTACCTCAAGGTGCTGCAGCGCGAGCAGATCGGTACCTGGAAGGAGCGCGGCGATCTGGAGCGCGAGCTCAACACCTGGATCGGCCAGTACGTCGCCGACATGGACAGCGTCACCCCCGCCGTCCGTGGCAAGCGTCCGCTCCGTCAGGCGCAGATCATCGTCAGCGAGGTCGAGGGCAATGCCGGCTGGTACAAGGTCGACATGCGCGTGCGCCCGCACTTCAAGTACATGGGTGCGTTCTTCACGCTGAGCCTCGTCGGCAAGCTCGACAAGGAGTAGCCGCCCGCCTTCGCGGGCCGAATCGCCGGAGCGTCCACCGCTCCGGCGTTTCGCTTTTGTCGGTCCCGAGGGGTCTCCTGCGCGGGCCACGTGAGCCGGTCGCCGAATCTTCCGGCGAGGACGTTCCCGTCGGCACGGCTGTCTGCAGGAAGCGCCCATCGGGTACCGGATGGGGCTAGAGGAGACGCCATGAACCGCTTCGGAACCTTGCTCTTGGTCCTGCCGCTCGTCGGGTGCGGCGCGCGCACCGCGTTCGACGACCTCCCCGTGGACGACGCGGCCCTCGGCGATGCCGTCGGCGACGGGTCGACGGACTCGACGTTCGACACGGGCCGACCGGGCGAGGATGCGGTCACCATCGACGACGGCTTCGAGGACGTCGTGTTCCCCGACGCCATCGTGTCCGATTCGTCGTTGCCGCCCACCGACAGCGGTGTGCCCCCGATCGACACCGGCGTGCCCCCGACGGACAGCGGTGTCCCGCCCACGGACACCGGCGTCGACAGCGGACCGAAGCCGATCACCTGCGGCAGCGCCACCTGCGACTCGGCCACGCAGGAGTGCTGCGTCGCGACCGGTGGTCCGGGCGGCGCGACCGCGAGCTGCAAGACGAAGGGCACCTGCAGCGGCGGCGTCACCCTGTCGTGCTCGAGCGGCGCGGCGTGTCCGACCGGACAGGTCTGCTGCCTGACGGTGGGCACCACCGGCGGGAGCGCCAAGTGCGCGACGACGTGCGGCACCGGCCCGACCCCGGGCGGCGGTGGCAGCACGCGCCTCTGCACGTCGGACACCGAGTGCCCGAGCGGTCAGCGCTGTCAGCCGATCGGCCTCGGCATCCGCGCCTGCGTGCCGAGCGGCCCGGGCGGTGGTGGTCCGGGTACGCCTCCGCCGTTGCCCGACGCCGGCTTCGGCGGCTGAGGTCCGCGGCCGCCCGTGGAGGCGGCCACTGTTCCCTACGCTCGCCTCCGGCTCGCTCCGGTCACTGTTCGCTCGTGCGGCCGCCCGTGGAGGCGGCCGCTGTTCCCTACGCTCGC
>CAZUZY010000162.1:3713-17132 GCA_964624885.1 uncultured Polyangiales bacterium
CTCCGGCTCGCTCCGGTCACTGTTCGCTGGAGCGGCCGCCCGTGGAGGCGGCCGCTGTTCCCTACGCTCGCCTCCGGCTCGCTCCGGTCACTGTTCGCTGGAGCGGCCGCCCGTGGAGGCGGCCGCGGTTCCCTACGCTCGCCTTCGGCTCGCTCCGGTCGTTGTTCGCTCGTGCGGCCGCCCGTGGAGGCGGCCGCTGTTCCCTACGCTCGCCTTCGGCTCGCTCCGGTCACTTCTTCTCGCCGCCGCGGGCGGCTTCGGCGGCGCGCTTGGCGCGACGGCGTACGTCGACGAGCAGGGACTCGTCGGCGTTGATCGCGGCGAACGCGGCGTAGGCCTCGTTGACGCGACCGAGCACCAGCATCGCCTCGGCCTCGTTCCAGCGGAGCTTCCAGCTACGCTTGCCGAGGTCGGTCATCTTCGCGGCCGCGTCGACGACCACCTGCGCCTGCTGCGCGCGGATCAGCTCGGTCCACTGCTCCGAGCGCAGATCGTCGTCGTCCGGGGCGAGCTCGACGGCCTTCGCGAACGTCACGAGTGCGTCTTCGCCGGCGCCGACGAGCAGCTCGGCGCGGGCCAGCGTGCGGCGCGCCCCCGCGCTCGTGGGGTGCTTCTCGATGTGCGCGTGGAGCGCCGGCAGGCTCTGACCGATGGACGCGAGGTCGGTGCGATCGCGCGGGAGGTAGGCGAGATCGAGGGCCTCGAGGTCACCCGGATCGAGCGCCAGCGCGGCCTCGAGGGCGGCGCGCGCCTCGTCGTTGCGGCCGAGTGCCTCGAGGGCGCGCGTGCGCTCCACGTGCAGGCCCGGGCTCGGCTGGGCAGCGAGCGCCTCGTCGGCGTGGGCCAGGGCTGCGGTGGGGTTGCCGCCCTCGCGGAGAGCGCGCAGCTGGGCGAGGACGAAGTTCGGTCGCTCGTCGTCCGTGCAGGTGGCGAGCGCGCGCTCGGCCGCGAGCGCGGCCGCCGCGTGACGGCCCTCCATCGCGTGGTACGCGATCAGTCGGAGCCACTCCGCCGACGTCTTCTTCTCCGCCCAGAGGCCCTTGAGCCAGTCGAGCATGGAGTCGGTGCGCACGTAGGTGAGCGAGGTCGGGTCGAGCGGGTCCTCGTAGATGGCGGCGAGCACACCGAGCTGCTTGAGCACGTCCATCGCGCCTTGGTGGTCGGGCTGGGCCTCGAGCGCGAGGACCATCTCGCCGATCGCGCCCTCGCGATCCTGCTGGCTCAGGCGCACCTGACCGACGATCACGTGGTACTCCGGGTCGCCCTCGAAGGTGACGCGGATGGCGTCGAGGTGGCCGGCGGCGGTCTTGGGATCGCCGCTCGCCGCGAGGGCCGAGGCCAGGTTGAGGCGCGCCACGTGGTCGTCGCGATCGACCGCGATCACCATCTTGAGCGACGAGATCGCCCGGGCCAGATCGTGCTTGGCGATGGCCTCCTGGGCCTTCTTCCACGCGTCCTGCTTGCCGACGTAGGCGTCGAGCTTCTTGGCGAGGTCCTGGTCCGACTTCCGGACGCCGTCCCCGTAGTGGGTCATGAATCGAGTGATCCAGTCCCGCACCTTGCTGGCGCTCATTCCCTCGTCGGCCATGCCCGCCATTTCGTCCTTCGGGACGGGGATCTTGGGGGGCACGCCGTTGCGGCGAGCGATCTTCTCGTCGAGCACCATCAGTGTCCACTCGTCAGCCATCGCGTGATGCTAGCCCTGCATCGTCCCGCGATTCCACCCCCGTTCCCACCCAGCCCGTCGCTTGGTATGGTCCGCGGCATGCGTCTCCACCCCTTCTCGCGTCGGCTCACCGCAGGGCTCCTCTCGGTCGCGCTCGCCACCGGCGCCGTCGTCACCTCCTCGGTGCCCGCTTTCGCGCAGTCCGACGAGGACAAGGCCGCCGCCCGTCAGTTCGCCACCGACGGCGCCAAGGCCATGGACCAGAAGCGCTGGACCGACGCGATCGACCTGTTCACCCGCGCGGAGTCGCTGGTTCACTCGCCGCAGCACCTCGTGTTCCTGGCGCGCGCGCACGTGGCCATCGGGCGCCTGGTGAAGGCGCGCGAATACTACTTGAAGGTGGTCAAGGAAGACATCCCGGCCGGCAAGCCCAAGGCCTGGACCGACGCCAAGACCGCCGCCCAGGCCGAGATCACCCCCCTCGAGCCCAAGATTCCGCAGCTCAAGATCGTCGTCGAGGGCGGCGATGCCAAGAACGCCGAGGTCAAGCTCGACGGCGAGGTGGTCAAGTCGGCCCTCATCGGCCTGCCGCGCCCGGTCGATCCGGGCGAGCACACGCTCGAGGCCAAGGACGGCAATGGCGCCACCGCCAAGCAGACCATCAACCTCGCCGAGGGCGCGAACGAGACGGTCACCCTCAAGCTCGAGGCGGGCAAGGGTGGCACCGGCGACAAGAAGGACCCGCCGCCGCCGGACCCGAAGGACCAGCCGCCCCCCGAGAAGAAGGACCCGCCGCCGGACGCCGGCGAGGGCCCGTCGCGGGTGCTGCCCTTCACGCTGATCGGCGTCGGAGTCGTGGGGCTCGCGGTCGGCACGGTGTTCCTGCTGAAGTGGCAGGGGACCCGGTCGGACGCCGACGCGCTCTGTCCGAACGGCACCTGCCCGGTCGGCGATTTGCCCAAGGTCAACGAGCTCGACGACCAGTGGAAGGGGTACCGCACGCTCTCCTTCATCGGGTACGGCGTGGGGATCGTGTCGGCCGGTGTCGGCCTCACCCTCCTGCTCACCGCCAAGAGCGCGCCGCCTCCCGCCACGGGTGCCTGGGTCCGTCCCTGGGTCGGCGTCAACTCGGTGGGTGTGTTCGGCGCCTTCTGACGAGCCTGCGCTGGCGCATGCCGCCGCGGGGGGCCTCCGGGGCCACCCGAGCCGACGGTTCCTCGCACGATGCCACCAAAAAGTGCCCGGCTGGGCGGACGGTGGTAGCCTCCTACGACCATGGGTGTCGAAGTCGGTGAGGTGATCGACGGGAAATATCGCATCGTCCGTCCCATCGGGCGTGGCGGCATGGGCTCCGTCTACGAAGGCGAGAACGCCCGCATCCGTCGCAGGGTGGCCATCAAGGTCCTGCACGCCAACGTGGCGGAGAACCAGGAGCTGGTCACGCGGTTCGAGCGCGAGGCCCAGGCCGCGGGCTGCATCGGGAGCGATCACATCCTCGAGGTGATCGACCTCGGGTATCTGCCGAGCGGCGAGCGCTACATGGTCATGGAGTTCCTGGACGGGGAGCAGCTCTCCGACCGGATCCGTCGCCTCGGTCGCCTCTCCCCCGCGCAGGCACTGCCCCTCATGCGGCAGGTGCTGGAGGGCCTCGGCGCCGCCCACAACGCGGGGATCATCCACCGCGATCTCAAGCCCGACAACATCTTCATCCTGCGCGAGAAGGCCGGTCGTGCCGACTTCGTGAAGATCATCGACTTCGGCATCAGCAAGTTCTCGCAGGCTGGCGACACCCTCAACGTGACGCGTGCGGGCGCCATGATGGGCACGCCGCTGTACATGTCGCCCGAGCAGGCCAAGGGCGGCGCGCAGGCCGACGCGCGCAGCGACATCTACGCGCTCGGCGTCATCCTCTACGAGGCGCTCTGCGGCGCCGTTCCGTTCCACGCGCAGACCTTCAGCGAGCTCCTGTTCGAGATCGTGCTCGCCGAGATCCCGCCGATCGAGACCAAGGTGCCCGACGTGCACCCGCTCGTCGCCGAGCTCGTGCGGCGCGCGATGCACCGCGATCCGAGCCAGCGCTTCCAGTCGGCGAGCGAGTTCCAGGCGGCGATCGACCAGGTGCTCGGGCAGCTCGGGATCCCTCCCCTCGGCTCCTCGCAGCCCGGCCTCAACGCCGCGATGCAGACCGGAGGCTACTCGGTGGTGCCCGCCACCGCGCCGGCCCCGCCGCCGCAGATGCTCAGCGCGTCGCAGCCCGGGCTCACCAACGACAAGCCGCTCAACGTCACGACCGGAGGCGCCTTCACGGCCGATGGCGACAGCGCCGGCGTGCCCAAGAAGGGCGGCAAGGGGCTCGTCGCCGTCGCGCTCGTCCTCGGCCTCGTCGTCGTCGGAGGTGGCGTGGTCATCGGCTTCAAGCTGATGGGCGATTCAGGGAGCAAGGCCTCCGGCAAGACCGAGTCCGCAGAGAAGAAGGACGAGGACAAGGGCGACAAGGACAAGGCCGACAAGGACAAGGCCGACAAGGACAAGGCCGACAAGGACAAGGGCGACAAGGACAAGGGCGACAAGGACAAGGGCGACAAGGACAAGGGCGAGCCCGAGGACCTGAATCCGGCGGGCAGCGCGTCGACCAAACCAAGCGCGTCCGCGAGTGTCCCCGCGACCGGCGGGCCCGTCGCCACGGTCACTGCTCCGCCCACCAGCACCGGCACGGGCGCCGCCACTGGCGCGCCGGTCGGGACCGGCACCGGCAAGAAGCCTCCGCCCGTCGGCTCTGCGTCGAAGAAGCCTGGAGGCAGCCCTGATTTCGGGTATTGATGGTGCGGAGGGAGCCGACTTGACCGAGGACCGTTCGTGACCGAGGAGCGTTTCGATCGCGGCGCTGCCGCCTACGGTGAGCTGCTCACGAGCCCCCTCGGCCGGTTGCGCACGGAGCTCGCCGTGCGGCAGCTCCGTCGCCTCGTGCGCCTGACCGACGTCGAGGTCCTCGACGTGGGCGCGGGCACCGGCGAGGTGGCCCTACGGCTCGCGGCCGAGGGCGCCAACGTCACCGTGCTCGACCCGGCCAAGGCCATGATCGAGCAGGCGCAGCGCAACGCCGCGGCTGCGCCCGCCGCGGTCCGTCAGCGCCTCCGCTTCGTGCAGTCCAAGGTGGAAGACGTCGCCGACGCCTGGTCCGACGCCCGCTTCCACCTGGTCGTCGCGCACTGCACCCTCGAGTACCTCGAGGACGAACCGGTGTGGAGCGTGCTGAGCCGCCTCACCGGGCCGGGGGGCTCGGTCTCGATCGTGGTGCCCAACCGCCACTTCGTCCCGCTCGGCCTCGCGGTGCGCGGTCTGTGTCAGCGCGCGCTCGACGCCCTCGGCAGCCCGCGCACCGAGCCCGACATGACCTTCGGCATCCAGCGCCGTGTGTACGAGGTCGACGGGCTGCGCAGCCGCGCCGCGCGCTCGGGGCTCGTCATCTCGGGCATGTTCGGCATCCGCGTCGCCGCCGACTTCGTGCCCGACGTGGCCCTCGAGAAGGATTTCGGTGCGATCCTGGCGTTCGAGGACGCGGCGGGGGCCGTCTCGCCGTACGCCGACATCGCGCGCTTCATCCACGTCGTCGCCATGCGCGACGTGCGAGACGACGAGCGTACGACCGTCCGCCGCTCGATTCCCTGACGCGATTCTCTGACGCGATTTCCCTGACCGCGATCACTTCCCGCAGGGCACGCGCGCCACGTCGTTCGCGTGCACCTCGAAGCAGATCGAGGCCTCGAGGAACGCGCGATGCCCCGCGGTGACCTCGATCGCCGACACCAGCGCGCGATAGACCTTGCCGACCTCGAGCGGCGCGGCGGGCGCGGTCGCGTCGAGGGAGCGACCGAGCTTGTCGTCCCACACCGTCGCGCGGAGGCCCGCCGGGATCTCGCCGTACCGGATGGCGGGCAGCGTGGCGGCCTGCGCCTCCCGGTCCAGCGCCTCGAGCGTCGAGACGACCGGCCGCTTCTTGACCGTGGCCTCGGCCTCGGCGACCGACGCGAAGGGCCCGAGCACCGTGAAGCTCACCGACCGGCCTCGCGTGCCGCTGACGCGGAACTGCGGAGGGTTGGCTGGATCGACGAGCTCCACGGCGAGCGGCTTCTGCGCGGCCGGGCAACCGACCACGGTCGACAGCAGCAGCGCGGCGACGGCACGCACCCGTGTCCCGTACCACGACTCCGGGCGTGCTCACCCCTTGTCCACGAAGAACCAGTCGACGTTCGCGCCAGGGACGTTCAGGGTCGCTCCGCTCGCGAGCTGGATGGCGGCGCCGTTGGTCTTCCACCGGCCCTTGAAATAGGTCGTGTACTCGTAGGGGATGACGAAGCCGTCCTTGGGATCGGTCACCGTCGCGAGCCGGAACTCCTTGAACGTCTCGTGCACGTCGTAGGTGACGCTCTTGACCTTGGCCAGCGCCCCCGCGCGCCGCTCCACGAGGGCCAGGGTGAACTTGCTCGCCTCCTTGGGGTTCTTGCGCGTGACCACCACGAGATCCGCGGCCGTGGGGTCGTCGCTCGGCGGCGGCGGAGGGGGAGGGGTGGTGCCGTCCCAGGTCTTGCCGCCGTACACGACGCCCAGCGTCTCGAGGAAGTAGCAGCTGTGGTACTTGCAGTAGTCGTAGGGCATGCGCGCGTAGCCGAGGTCGCCCCACTTCGAGCCCCACGAGTTCTTGATGAGGAAGTAGCCCGCCCCCTCGTAGGTGGGATCGTCCTGGTAGCCGACGATCGCCATCGCGTGGCCGCCGATGAAGCCGCTGCCCACGCTGATCCGGCCGCCCTTGCCGGGGGCGTTCCAGGAGTTGTTGAGATCGACGCCGAGGTGCACCGGGTGCTGCGCGCGCAGCGCGTCCCACACCTGGCTGCGCTTGGTGAGGCTCCGCCACGAGGTGATCTTGGCGATGGCCGTCGAGCGGTAGCCGCTGATCGGGCTCCCGTAGTAAGGCCAGGACGTCTCGGGCACGATCATCGTCGTGCGGGACGCCTCGATCGACGGCACGATCGCGTACTCCTGGTAGTGGTCCCAGTGGTCGATCTCCGAGAGGTTGACGATCTCGCCGAACCCGTGGCGGACCATGTTCTCGATGACGGCCACCTGCGCGAACGCGGTGCACCAGGGCCGGGAGCCCTGCGACTTGACCGGCGTGTCCCAGTCCTGCAGCGAGAAGCTCGCCGCGTCGTCGGTGAGCGTGCGATCCGGCGAGACGAAATCGGCCTTGGGCAAGCCGCGGAACAGATCGGCGCTCTCGGCGAGCGGTGGCAGCGGGAGCTCGTAGTCGCGCACCTCGCGGTCGCCGAGGACGCCGTTCGGCGCGGCCGAGGAGCCCACGCTGCCCGTGTCCCCGTCGCGGGGCTGGAGCGCACAGGACACGAGGAGCAGGGGCAGGAGGATGGCACCGAGCGAGCGGGAGGGCGACATGGGCACCCCTAGAGCAACCTCCGTTCCGTGCATCGACAGGCTCGAAACGCTGCGAATCGCGCGGTGTCACGTCGCCGAGAGCCCTTGTTCGGCGCCGCCACGGCGAGGTGACGCGCGGGCCGCTGCGCCGATCGCGCAACGGCTTGCTCAAGTCCGCGGCGAACGGTCCGTCCCCCCGTCCATGAGGGTCCTTCCGATCGCTGCGCAGGGGATCGAACGCGCCGGCGCGTCGGCAGAGGCTGCCGCCAAGAGCCTCGTCGCCGCCGGGGCCGGCGAAGGCGACGTCGTGTCCGACATGGTGAGTCTCTCGCTCTCGGCCCGCCTGCTCTCGGCCAACGTCGCGGTGGCGCGGACGGCCATCGAGACCGAGCGCGACGTGGTCCACAAGCTCAGCGTGCGCGGCTGAAGCCTAGCTGCCGACGATCACCTTGCGGACGCCGCGGGCCTCGAGCAGCGTGCGCACGCGCGCGGTCTGATCGCCCTGCACGACGACGAGCCCGTCCTCGACGGTGGCGCCGCAGCCGAGCGCCTTCCGGAGATCGTGGGCGAGCGCCTCTCGCAGCGACTCGGTCACGCCGGCGATGGTGGTGACGGTCTTGCCGCCGCGTCCCTTCTTGGAGCGCGACACGACCAGCTTGTCGCCGAGGCTCGCGGCGGGCGTCTCGGCGACAGGCGTGGTCGCAGGGCTCGGCGCAGGTCCCGCCGGCAGCGCGTCACGCAGCGCCGCCAGCGCGGCGAACGGAGAGGACGGCTTCTGCGTCGTCATCGGGAGCCAGAGTGCCATTTTTCGGCGCCGCACGAATGTAAAACGACCGCCCCTCAGGGGCGCCGCAGGGCCTCGACCACCCGCGTGGCCGCGCGGCCGAGGTGCTCCTTGTGGTGGAGCCGCGGCTGGAACGTGTGCACGGCGCCGCGCTCGAGCGGTAGCGCCCGCAGCTCCCTCTTCCCCAGCTCCGGCGCGAGCAGGTGCTCGGGCAACCACCCGAAGCCGATCCCCTGCAGGATGGCCGCCTTCTTCGCCGCGAAGTCGGCGAGCTGCACCGTCGAGCGCTGGTCGAGGGGGCCGGTCGAGAGCTCGAGCCGCGGGTCGGAGCCGCGCACGGTGACGAGCACGTGGGGGTCGAGCGCCTCGAGAGGGAGCGGCCCCTTCTCGCGGGCGAGCGGGTGCGAGCGGTGGGCGACGAGCTGGGCACGCAGCGGCGGGAGGCGCACCGTGCGGAGGCCGTGCGCTTCGGGCGGGAGCACCGCCACCATCAGGTCCGCGTCCTCGCGCACGAACGTCTCCTCGACGCCTCCGAGGAACGCGACCGAGACCCGCAGCCGCGTGGGCGCGCCCTCCTTGCGCAGCGCCGCCACCACCGACAAGATCGGCGCGATCGGCAGCACGCCGTCGAGCACCACGTGCAGCGAAGGCTCCCAGCCGCTCTCGAGCTCGGTGACCACCACCGCGAGCGCGCGCTCCTCGGCGAGCACCTTGCGGCACTGCGCGAGCACGCGCTCGCCGGCGCCGGTGAGGCGCGTGCGGTAGCCGCGGCGATCCAGCAGCGACAGCCCCGTCTCCTCCTCGAGGCGGGTGAGGGCGTAGAGGATCGCGGTGTGCCCCTTGCGCAGCGACGCCGCCGCCTTCTGCAGCGTGCCGTGGCGCGCCAGCGCGTCGAGCGCGCGCATCTGGTCCAGCGTCACGTCCATTCGCTCGTTCTCCTTGTCGCTCCCGGACCGTCCCCGTCCGGTCCTCCGCTCCTGGGACAACATTGTTCACAGATTTCACAATGTGATGCAAATCATTGTTCTATGCACGGGAGGCGCTCCCACTACGTTCCGTCACCATGGACATCCCCTGGATCCGCGGTCGCGTGGCCACGCAGGCGCACGTCGGGCTCCCCGAAGGCACCGTCGAGGAGGAGTACGCGCGCAACGGCTTCTTCGGCCGCTACGCCCACCTCTACCGGCAGCACCCGCCGGTCGGCTGGACCAAGATCGAGGGGCCGCTCCGCCCGCGCGCCTACGACCTGCGCAAGGTCGAGGCGGCCGAGGACTGGCTCACGACGCGCCGCCCGATCCTCGAGAACGCCGACGTCCGGCTGTCGGTCGCCACCCTCTCGACCCCGATGCCCTACGTCCTGCGCAACGCGGACTCGGACGAGCTGCTCTTCGTGCACGAGGGCGCGGGCCGCATCGAGACCGACTTCGGGCCGCTCTCCTACGAGCCCGGTCACTACCTGCTCGTGCCGCGGGGGACCGCCTACCGCCTCGCGCCGACCTCGCGGTCGTCGTTCCTGCTGGTCGAGGCCAACAGCGAGATCGACTTCCCCGAGAAGGGCATGCTCGGGCAGCACGCGTTGTTCGACCCGGCCGTCATCAAGGTGCCCTCGCCCGAGGAGGGCTCGACGCAGCGCGCGAACGCCGAGGGCGAGTACGAGCTGCGCATCCTGCGCGAGGGCGCCGTCACCACCGTGCACTACCCGTTCTGCCCGCTCGACGTGGTGGGCTGGAAGGGCACGCTCTCGGTCCAGCAGCTGCACGTGCGCGACATCCGCCCCGTGCTCTCGGACCGCTACCACCTGCCGCCGAGCGCCCACACCACGTTCGTGATGAAGAACGCGGTGGTGTGCAGCTTCTTGCCGCGGCCGCTCGAGAACGGCGACCCGCACGCGCTCAAGGTGCCGTTCTACCACTCGAACATCGATTTCGACGAGGTGCTGTTCTACCACCGCGGCGAGTTCTTCAGCCGCGCCGGGATCGCGCCGGGGATGCTCACGTTCCACCCGCAGGGCATCCACCACGGGCCGCACCCGAAGGCGATGGAGCGCACGGCCAGCGTCACCCGCACCGAGGAGGTGGCGGTGATGCTCGACACCAAGAACCCCCTGCGGGCGTGCGAAGCCGCCCGCGCCGTGGAGAACGACGAGTACTGGAGGAGCTGGCGATGAGCGCGACCGAGACCGAGAAGAACCCCGTGGGTCTGTGTGGCATCGATTTCGTGGAGGTCACCTCCCCGGACCCCGACGCGCTCCACCGCTTGCTGCAGGCCTTCGGGTTCTCCAAGACCTTGCGCCACGCGAGCAAGGACATCGACGTCTACCAGCAGGGCGACATCACGTTCCTGCTCAACCGCGAGAAGCGCTCGTTCGCGGCGTCGTTCTCCGCCGCCCACGGCCCCTCCATCTGCGCGATGGGGTGGCGGGTGCACGACAAGAAGAAGGCCCTCGCCGCCGCGGCCGCGCGCGGCGCCCGCGTGCGCCCCGAGGGCGACCACTCGGTGGACGACGCTTGCATCTTCGGCATCGGCGACTCGCTGATCTACTTCATCGACGACCGCGATCTCGCGCGCCGGGGCTTCGTGCCGCACGAGAAGCCGGAGCTCGTTCCGGGCAAGGGCTTCACGGTGGTCGATCACCTGACCAACAACGTGGCCAAGGGCACCATGCAGACGTGGGCCTCGTTCTACAAGGAGGTCTTCGGCTTCACCGAGGTGCGCTACTTCGACATCCGCGGCGCCAAGACCGGCCTCACCTCGTACGCCCTGCGCTCGCCCGACGGGAGCTTCTGCATCCCGATCAACGAGGCCGACGAGAAGAAGAGCCAGATCAACGAGTACCTCGACGAGTACAAGGGCCCGGGGATCCAGCACCTCGCGTTCCTGACCGACGACATCCTCGCCTCGCTCCGCGCGCTCGAGGGGCAGGACCAGATCCAGATGCTGGACATCGACGACGAGTACTACGCCACCATCTACGACCGTGTGCCGCAGGTGAGCGAGGACCGCGCCGAGATCCGCCGCCGCAACGTGCTGGTGGACGGCGACCACGAGGGCTACCTGCTGCAGATCTTCACCAAGAACCTGATCGGCCCGATCTTCATCGAGATCATCCAGCGCAAGAACCACCTCTCGTTCGGCGAGGGGAACTTCGGCGCCCTGTTCCGCAGCATCGAGCGCGACCAGGAGAAGCGCGGCGTCTTCGAGAAGGACTAGCCCTTCACCGGCTCCACGGCGACCTGCGCGGAGTCGCCGTGGATGCCCGCGCGCACGCGCACGAGCGTGGCCTTCTCGTCGGTGCCGTAGATGTCCACGTAGACCGCCCCCTCGTCGTTCGGGCGGTCGACGCGCGGGATCTCGAGCTTGCCCTTCTGGGCGTCGCTCGTGCCGGGCGGCATCTCGAAGTGCTTGTCGCCGAACACCTGCTGCAGGCCGACCGCACTCTTCACGAGGTCGACCCACTGGCCGTCGGTGAGGCTGCCGCGGTTGTCGCCGAGGCGACGGTGGGCGACGAGCTGCCCGAGGATGCCCGCGTCACGGCTGCAGAAGGCGACCTTCACGTCGACGAAGCAGCGGTAGGGCGGGCCGTTCTTCGGGTCGGCCTTGGCCGTCCACACGTAGGTGAGCACCTCGTGGCCGAGCTCGACGTCGACCTGCGCCTCGGGCACCCCGGCCAGCTTGGCGACCACGGGCTTCACCTTGCCGGGCAGCTCGCGCTTGGCCTGCAGCCCCCGTGGCTGGCAGCCCAGCCCGAGGAGGAGGCTACCGAAGAACAAGAAGACCCGGAGCGGAGGACCGGACAGGGACGGTCCGGGAGCGACAAAAGCCAATCGGGTTGCCCACATCGGAGCCGGAGTAAAGGGCCGTGGCGCTTCGCCGTCCAGCGGGGTAGGCTCCTCGACTGAATCGCCATTCAGTCCTCTCGCAAGGAGCACGCGCATGGGCCGCTCGGGTCGCAAGGTCAACGTCATCGGCGTCGGCATGGTCAAGTTCCAGAAGCCTGGCGCGAGCGACGACTACAACGTCATGGCATCGGCCGCGGCGCGCGCCGCCATCGCCGACGCGAAGGTGGAGTTCGGCGAGATCGAGCAGGCGTTCGCCGGCTACGTCTACGGCGACAGCACGTGTGGCCAGCGCGCCATCTACGAGGTGGGCCTCACCGGCATCCCGGTGGTCAACGTGAACAACAACTGCTCGACCGGGTCGACCGCGCTGTTCCTCGCGCGCCAGGCCATCGAGGCGGGCGCCGAGTGCGTCCTCGCGCTCGGGTTCGAGAAGATGGAGAAGGGCGCGCTCGGCTCCAAGTTCACCGACCGCACCAACCCGCTCGACCGCCACGCCGAGGTGATGAGCCGCGTGCAGGGCTTCAACCAGGCGCCCCCCGCCGCGCAGATGTTCGGCGGCGCGGGTCGCGAGTACCGGTTCCGCTACGGCACCAAGCGCGAGACCTTCGCCAAGATCAGCGAGAAGGCGCGCAAGCACGCCAACAAGAACCCCTTCGCGCTGTTCTCCAACGAGCTCTCCGTCGAGGAGATCATGGCGAGCGAAGAGGTGTTCGACCCGCTCACCCGCTTCCAGTGCTGCCCGCCCACCTGCGGCGCCGCCGCGGCGATCCTCTGCTCGGAGGAGTTCGCCAAGCGCAAGGGGCTCAGCAACCCCGTCCGCATGATCGGCCAGGCCATGACCACCGACTACGCGTCGAGCTTCGGCGACTCGATGATCAAGATGGTCGGCTACGACATGGCCGCGGCGTGCGCCAAGAAGGTCTACGAGCAGTCCGGCGTCGGCCCCGAGGACGTGCAGGTGGTCGAGCTCCACGACTGCTTCACCGCCAACGAGCTGCTCACCTACGAGGCGCTCGGGCTGTGCAAGGAGGGCGAGGCCGAGAAGTTCATCTGGGAGGGCCAGAACACCTACGGCGGCAAGTACGTCACCAACCCCTCGGGCGGCCTGCTCTCCAAGGGGCACCCGCTCGGTGCGACCGGGCTCGCCCAGTGCACGGAGCTCGTGTGGCAGCTCCGCGGCCAGGGCGACAAGCGCCAGGTCGACGGCGCCAAGGTCGCGCTGCAGCACAACCTGGGCCTCGGCGGCGCCTGCGTGATCACGATGTACCAGCGCGACTGACCCGCCGGGCTTGAGGGGGGACGGAAGGAGACAGAAATCTCCCACGTCCCCCCTGCGAGCGTGGTCTCCTCGTCGACGGAGATGCTCGACAAACTGCTGCGGTACCTCTCGCGAGAAGACGTGGCCGAGGTGGCGGTGGCCACGGGCCGGTTCCCCGCGGTGAAGGTGGGCGGCGCGTGGAAGGCGGTCTCGCAGACCGCGATGACCAGCGCCGACATCCTCACCGCGCTCGACAAGATCGGCGCGGCGAGCCAGGCGGCCGCCGCGGTGAGCGCGCCCGCGCAGTGGTCGTTCGCGGTCGAGGGCGTGGGCACGGTGCAGGGCGTCCTCGCGCGCAAGGACGACGCCGTGCAGGCGCGCTTCGTCGTCGTCGAGCGCGCGTCGGCCAAGCGACCGTCGAAGGCACCGCCGTCGGTGGCCCGCGGCT
>CAZUZY010000163.1:0-17030 GCA_964624885.1 uncultured Polyangiales bacterium
GGCCCTCGGCCCCCTCGAGAACGAGCACGAGATGGGCGCCTCCCGCGTGCTCGTCGCGCGCCGTGTCGCCGCGGCCCACGCCGCGACGTACCAAACCGTGTTCCCGGACCATGCACTCCCCGACGTCACCCGGCTGCCCGAGCACGCCAAGCCCGGCGACGCCGCGTGGCTCGCACTCACCCCGGAGGAGCGCGACCGGGTGAACCAGGTGTTCGTCGACGTCGGCAAGGCGCTCGCCGCCTACGAGCGCACGTTCCGGGTCCCGGAGACCGCCCTCGATCGCTATGCGCGGGGCGAGCTCGACGCGCTCGGCCCGCGCGAGAAGTCGGGCCTCTCGCTGTTCGCGGAGCACGGCTGCTTCCAGTGCCACCACGGCCCGCGCCTCACCGACGACGCCTACCACGTGACGCGGATGGCGACCGGTCGTCGCGACGGCAAGCCCGACCGCGGTCGTCTCGACGGCGTCGGCGCGCTCCTCGCCTCGGAGTTCCGCGCCGACCTGCGGTGGAGCGATCGGCGGACCCCGTTCGTCGCGCCGTCGAGCCACCCGCGGCTCCTCGGCGCGCTCAAGACCCCTTCCCTCCGAGGGGTCGCCGCGGCCGCGCCCTTCGGCCACGGCGGCACGCTCGCGACGCTGGTCGAGGTCACCGAGCTCTACGGCCAGGGCGGGCTTCCGGCCGGGGATCCGCGCGCTCTGGGCGAGCTCGAGCCCTGGCTCCCGAGCTTCGACGTCACCTCGCAGTGGGCCCTGCCCCCGATCCTCGAGACCCTCGGCGGTGCGCCGCTCGCTCCGGGGCTGTGACGCCTCTCGCGCCCTCTGATACGCCGAGCCCATGCCCGCGACGACCCTCGTCCTGTCCTATGCCCAGTGCGGCACCTGCAAGAAGGCCCTCCGCTGGCTCGACGCGCGCGGCGTCGCCTACACGCTCCGTCCGATCGTCGACGAGCCCCCGACCAAGAAGGAGCTCAGGGGTTGGATCGAGGCCAGCGGGAAGCCCGTGCGCAAGTGGCTGAACACCAGCGGCCAGAGCTACCGCGCGCTCGGCAAGGAGGCCATCGACGCCATGACCGACGCGCAGATCGTCGACGCCCTCGCCAAGGACGGCAAGCTCGTGAAGCGCCCCGTCGTGGTCGTGGGCGAGAAGGTGCTGGTGGGCTTCGACGAGGCCGCGTACGACGCCGCGTTCTAGAGCGCCTTCAGCCACTTCTCGAGGTCGTCGAGCACCGCGATGGCGACGTTGCCGGGCTTCGCGTAGTCCTCGGGCTTGGCGAGCTTGCACCCGCAATCGGTGAAGGTGTGCATCAGGCCCGGGTAGCTCACCAGCTTGGCGTTCGCCTTGCCGGCGAGGCCTTTCTTCCAGCCCGCGAAGTCGGTCATGTCGACCTGGTAGTCGGCCTCGCCCTGCAGCACGAGCACCGGCATCTTCAACGCGGCCGCGACCTTGGCCGGCTCGTAGCCGCGCAGGTCGAGCCAGAACGACGCGGGGATTCCGAGCGGCAGCTTGTCCTTCGGCGTGGTGGCAGCGAGCTCCTTGCTCTTCACGAGCTTCACGGCCTCGTGGATCGCCGGGAGCATCTTCTTGGTGCCCTCGCCGTTGGCCCCCGGCAGCGTGGCGATGTACTCGAGCTGGGCCAGCGCGACGTCCTCGAACGGACGCGTCGGTCCGGCCATCACGACGAGGCCGGCGAGCGCAGCGTCGAGCTTCCCTGCCCGCGGCGCGGCCATGGCGCCCTGGCTGTGGCCCAGGAACACGACCTTCTTCGGATCGATGCGCGGATGCTTGCGCGCCGCGGCGACGGCCTTCATCGCGTCGTCCAGCGTCTCGCTCGCGAGCGTGACCTCGTCGAGCCACTTGGCGTCGAGCTTCGCGCCGTGGGCCTTGGTGACCTTCTCGTAGCGGAGCACCGCGATCCCGCGCGAGGCGAGCCCGAAGGCGAGGTCCTTGAACGGCTTGATCGCACCGAGGCTCTCGTCGCGGTCGTTGGGCCCCGAGCCGTGCACGAGCACGACCACGGGCACCTTGCCGTCGCCCTTGGGCAACGTGAGCGTCCCTGGGAGCGCGAGCGCGCCGTCACCGACCGTGATCGGCTCCTCCGTGAACGCCTCGGGCTTGGCGTACGCCGGGGGCGCCCACGGCGGCTCGCTCGAATGGGGCTTGACGAAGAACCCGGTGACGCGGCCCTGTCCGTCGTACACCACGTTCAGATCGACCTTCGCCTTCTCGAACTCGGTGGTCACCGTGACGCGCACGAGCGGCTCCTTGCGCTCGACCTTCGCCACCGCGGCCGACTTGTAGGCGCCGAGCTGCAGCTCGAGCCCCTTCCATGTCTCGACGACCTTCTCCTTGGGGAGCGCCTTGGTCATGGCCTCGTCGAAGGTCGCGACGACGTCGTCGAACTTGCCCGCCGTGTAGGCCGAGACGAACGCGAGGGCCTTCTGCTTGGCCGCGTCGTCCGAGAGCGGACCGCTCGCCGGGGCACTCGAAGCACTCGACGACGCGCTGGTCATGGGCTTCGCCCCCTTCTCGGTCGGAGCTTCCTTGTTGCAAGCGCCGGCGCCCGCCAGGAGCGACAGCGCGACGAGGGTGGAGCGTCGAATCATGGGCGCAGGGTACGCCGAACCCCCGCCTCGGTCAGCGCTTGCCGTCGCGTGCACGGCGAGGAAGGGTCGCGCGATGGACGCCGGCCAGTTCCTCGAGGCGATCTACGCCGATCCCGCCGCGGACGGGCCGCGCCTTGTGTACGCCGACTGGCTCATGGAACGGGGTGACCACCTCGGTGAGTTCATCGCGCTGCAGATCGCGCGCAAGACCAAGGGCAAGCGCACCATGGCCAAGGAGCGCGCCCTCCTGAACACCCACGGCGCCTCGTTCTTCCCGGACCACCCCTGCAACCGCTTCGGCGCGCCCAGCTGGGAGGACACCGATCGCGGCTTCCCGGCACGCTTCCGCGTCGGTTGGCCGGTCTCGGAGGGGCCGCTGCGGGAGCAGGCCGCGGCGCTCGCGGAGACCCGGGGCAACCCGGGCTGGAGCACCATCGAGTCCATCTTCCTGCCCTACGAGATCACCTCCGAAGCCCTCGCGGCCCTCCTGCGGGAGTCCGACTTTCGCTCGCTGCGCGAGGTGGACGGCATGAACGTCCAGCTGCTCGACCAGCTCGCGGACGCCCCGCTGCCCGTCTCGTCCCTCGAGCTCTGGGTGCGCGAGGACCGCGACCTGCCCCGGGTGCGCGGCTTTCCGGCCCTGCAACGCGTCGTCCTCGACATGCGCGCCCCGGTTCCGCGGGTGATGAAGGCCGTCGCGCCGAGCATGCTCGCCGAACGCCTCTCGCACCTCGAGCTGCGGGGCGTCGCGACCCACGTGGCGTTCGAGGATGCGCTCCCTGCCTTCGCGGGGCTGCCCCCCACGCTGGACACGTTCGCCATCAACGAGTTCCACAACCAGTACACCCTGCTCTCGGGCGACCGCGCCCGGCCCGACCTCTCCATCGGCGTCACGGCCTACCAGATCGAGAGGGTGGTCGAAGCGCTCGAGCGACTCGCCGTGGACGCCATCGCCACCCTGAAGATCGAGTTCACGTCCGGCGGCTACTTCACCAAGCGCAACCGCCAGGTGCTCGCGGACTCGGTGAGCCGCGTGGCGGCGAAGTGGGGCGCTCGAGCGACCCTCGCCCTCTGATCACGCCGTGAGCGCTGCGCGCTTCTTCGCGGCGGGGAGGGCCTTCGACCCGCGCCCCTCGCGCAGGAAGCTCCACACCCCGACCACGAGCACGAGCACCGAGAACCCGCCGCACGCCGCACCCCAGAACCAGTAGGGCAGGAACAGCGCCTTGGCCATGTTGGCCACGTCGGAGGGGAACACCCCGGCCGTCGTGTGCGCGGTGTCGGTGAACAGGTAATCGCCGCGCGAGAACACGCTCAGGGCGAGCTGCACCGAGAGGAACAGGAGCGCGAGCTGCGAGACACACGCCTTGGCGCGCGAGCCGAGCCAGACCAGCGCGGTCGCCAGCAGCGCCACGAAGACGAGACCGAACAACGACCGCACGAAGAGGACCTCGAACAGGGCGAGCAGCCCGCCGGCCACCAGCAACGTGACCCGCGAGCGCTTCTCGCCCCGCGCCATGGCGAAGCCGATCGCCGCCGCACACGCTGGCCCGCACAGCCCACCCGCCGACACGAACGCGCGCGCGAACCGCCCGTCGTACCCGAGCACGTGGGCCACCCCGGAGCCGTTGGACCACATCTCGAACGAGTCGAAGGTGCCGCCGACGAGGAGGCCCGCGACGCCGTGTCCGAGCTCGTGCACCAGCGTGGAGATCAGCATCAGCGGCCAGCCGACGAGGCGCCCGTAGGGCACGAGCCACAAGACGACGGTGACCGCGACCGAAGCCAGCAGGAACACGTCCGCCCGCCTGCGATCGTCGAGCTGCACCATCCCCCTGGTTCAGCACGGAGCGGAGGTCCGAGCAAGCACGCGCCGCTCGAGCTCCTGGACGTGTGCGTCGTCGTCGCCGAGGTCGCGCAGCGCCGCCGCCAGCCGCAGCAGGTATTCCACGTTGGTGCCGCTCGGGCCGACGGCGACCAGGATGCGCTCCGCGATGGCCTCGATCGTCTCCTCGCCCGCGTCCCAGGCGTTGCCCGGCGGCGCGATGTAGGCGATCGCAGCGACCCGACGCTCCGCGAGCTCGAGGGTCACCCGCTGCGACTGGTATCCAGCCTGCTCGCGCACGTCGAGGTCGGCGAACACCGCCTCGGCCTCGTGGGGCGCGAACCGGAACGCGACGCCCCGCACGTGTCGCGTCGGATCCTGGCGCAGCGTCACGACGCGCCCGGGCAGCGCGGCGGTGCCCCGGTGGTCGTCCGAGCACTGCGAGAACCGCCGCGTGTAGCCGCGCAGCGTGGCTGGTTGCCGCTCGACGAACGGAAAGCTCGGCCGGTAGATGACCGAGCCGTACCCGAAGAGCCACTCCACGTCGTGCACGCGCGCCGCGTAGCACGGTCAGGGCTGGTCGCGCGGGTCCCACCCGGTCACGAGCCCCTCCTCGAGGGCGTCGAGCGCGGCCTTGTGCGTCCCGAGCTCGAAGTCGAAGACCGCCGCGTTCTCGGCGATACGCGCCGGCCGGGTGGACTTCGGCAGCACCACGAGCTCGCTCTCCAGGCACCAGCGCACGAGCACCTGGGCGGGCGTCTTCCCGAGCGCCGCGCTCACCCGCTGCACGACGGGGTGGTCGAGCCGGGTCCCCTTGGTGAGCGGGCTGTAGGCCTCGACGACGATGCCGTGCTCGGCGCACAGCGCGCGTGTGTCCCGCTGCTGCAAGAACGGGCTCGTCTCCACCTGGTTCGCGGCCGGCACCGTCTTGGCGACGGCGAGCAGCTCACGCAGGTGCTTCGGCATGAAGTTGCTCACGCCGATCGCGCGGGCCCGGCCCTCGGCGTGGATCGCCTCGAGCGCGCGCCACGACTCGAGCCGCAGCCGCGGCACCGGCCAGTGCACGAGGTAGAGGTCGACCCACTCGAGGCCGAGGCGATCGAGCGAGGCATCGAACGCCCGGCGTGCCGTGTCGTAGCCCTGGTCCGCGTTCCACAGCTTGGTGGTCACGAACACGTCTCCGCGCGGCACGCCGCTCTCGCGGACGGCAGCGCCGACGTCGGTCTCGTTGCCGTAGATCCGCGCGGTGTCCACGTGGCGGTACCCGAGCGCGAGGGCGGCGCGCACGGCGGCGCGCGTCTCCTCGCCGCGGGGGGCCTGGAACACCCCGAGCCCGAGGCGGGGGATCTGCGCGCCTGTGTTCAATCGGACGGTCGTCTCCACGGTCACCTCTCGAGCAGCGGGAAGGCGAGGTCGCGCGTGCCGAGCGCGCCAACACGATCAGAGCAACATGAGCGGGTCGAGGAGGCGAGCGCTCTCTCAGGCGTAGGCCCGCCGGGCCCAGGCGGCGGTCGCGCGCACCTGCTCCTCGAACGCGGTCGGCGCGAGGCCGAACGTGGCCCGCGCGCGGGCGTCGTCGAGCAGGTACGGCTCGGCCCACTGGTAGCGCATCTCCACGAGCTCCCGCATCTCGGGCACGAACACGCCGAGCATGCGCACCACGAAGCCGGGCACCGACGTGACCCGGATGGACCGCCCGAGCTCCCTGCCGAGCGCCACCGCCCAGTCGTTCATCGAGCGTGCCGGCAAGGTCGGCAGGTGCCAGGCCTGCCCGAGCGCGCGGTCGTCCTCGCCCAGCTTCGCGAGGCCCTCGACCACGTCGGGGCCGTAGCTGAAAGCGTGCGGCAGCGCTGGGTCGCCCATGCACTCGCCCGCCTTGCCGGCGAGCGCACGCTGGAAGAATCGCTCGCCGAGGTGCGCCTGCACGATCTCGGGTCCCACGAAGTCGCTGGCCCGCCCGATCGTGACGCGTGCCCTGCCCGCGTGGTGGGCCGCGAGGATCCGCGCGGCCATCGCCTTTCGCAGCTCCCCCTTCCTCGAGCACGGCGCCTCGACGCCATCCTCGCGCATCGGCACGCCACCCATGCGGCCGAACGCGTAGAGGTTGTCGAGCACCACGAGCCGCGCGCCGGAGGTCTCCGCGGCGTGGAGCACGCCGTCGGTGAGGCTCGGGAGCTCGGCCGGCCAGCGGTGATAGGCGGGGTTCATCACGTGATAGAGGACGTCCGCGCCGACCGCGACCCGCGCGGCGAAGCCGGGGTCGGCGACGTCACCCACCGCGACCTGCACGCCGTCGGCGCCGCCCTTGGCCGAGCGGCGGACCGACACGACCTCGTGGCCTCGCGCGTGGAGCAACCGCGCGAGACCGGTGCCGATCTGGCCGCTGCCGAGCACCACGTGTCGCTGCCGCCGCCCCGAGGTCTCGATCTGCATCATGATCGAGGTGTCGCACGGGTGCATTGCATCTGCCGCCTGTGCAAGGGATCCTTGCACCCGTGCAAGGCTCTCTCCCTCTCCGCTGGGACGACGTCCGCTTGTTCCTCGCGCTCTCGCGCGGTGGATCGCTCGCCCGCGCGGCGGCCACCCTCGGCGTCGACACCTCCACCGCGAGCCGCCGCCTCGCGGCCCTCGAGGCCCAGCTCGAGCTGCACCTGTTCGACCGGAGTCGTGAGGGGCTGCGCCCGACGTTGTACGCCGAGCGCCTGCTGCCCGACGCCGAGGCGATGGAGGCCTCCGCGGCCAGCTTCGTCTCGGGCGCCGAGGGGTTCGAGCGCAAGGTCGAGGGCCGGGTGCGCCTCAGCGTGCCGCCCGGGCTCGCCGATGCGTTCGTGGTGCCCATCCTGCCCGCGCTGCAAGCGCGTCACCCCAAGGTGGTGCTCGAGCTCGACGCGCGCGTCGCCGTGGTCGACCTCTCGCGCCGCGAGGCGGACCTCGCCCTGCGCACGCTGCGCCCCGAAGGCGCGGAGCTCGTGCAGAAGCGCGTCGTCGTCACGCGATCGGTGCTCGCGGGCGCGCCGGCGCTCGTCGAGCGGCTCGGCCGCCTCCGCACGCTGGACGGCGCGAAGCTCCTCCAGTGGGGCGACGATCTCGCGCACCTGCCGGTGGCCCGGTGGATCCGCGAGCACGCGCGCGGCGCGGAGATCGTGCTCGTGGCGAGCAGCCTCCCGACGCAGGTGCTCGCGGCGCAGCAGGGGCTCGGCCTCGCGCTCCTGCCGAAGCCGTACCTCGACGTCTACGCGCTGGCCGAGGCGAAGGTCTCGCGGGCGATCGCGACCGCCCTGGCCACGTTGCCGGCGGACGAGCTCTGGCTCGTGACCCACCGCGCCCTGCGGCGAGTGCCGCGCGTGGACGCCGTCTGGCGCTTCCTGGACGAGCACTTCGCCCGCTTCGCCCGGACGGGCCACGCGTAGCCCGCTCGGGGTTCGAAGCGGACATCGACGAACTTGCTACCCAGGCAACATATGCCATAATCAAGTGGTGAGCCTTCCCTCGCGCAATCACGGCGGAGCCCGCCAGGGCGCCGGCCGCCCGGCCAAGCCAGGCAGCGTGTCGCACCGCCCTCGGCCACCCGTCTCGCCCCACCACCCACTGCACGTCACGCTACGCTTCGCCCAGCACGTCTGGAACCTCCGCGCCCAGCGCTGCCTGCGCCCGATCGACCGAGCCCTGCGCGCGCTCAGGTCCGCCGACAGCGCGCGCGTGACCCACTTCTCGGTGCAAGGGAACCACATGCACCTCGTGGTCGAGGCGGGCAACCGAAGCGCCTTCACGAGGGCGATGCGCTCCCTCACGATCCGCATCGCCCGCGGCCTGAACAGGGTGATGGGGCGCCACGGTCGCGTGCTCTCACAGCGGTACCACGCCCGCGCCCTCCGCTCCCCGACCGAGGCCCGCAACGTCCTCCGGTACGTACTCGCGAACCACGCCCGTCACGTCCCCGGCGCGGCGATCGCCGATCCCTGCTCCAGCGCGCCCAGCTTCGTCGACTGGGAGCTCGTCGGGCTACCGGCGGCGGTGATCCGCTACGCGCTGCCCGAGCGCGATCCGCCCGTCGTGGCGGCGCACAGCTGGCTGCTCACCGAGGGCTATCGGCGGCCGACCCGGCGTCCCGTCGCGCCGTGACCTCGCGGTAGGTAGACTCATCCCGAGTGGCAAGTTCGTCATCGCCGATCGCGGTCGCGATCGACTGGGGCCAAGCGCTGGTCCTCGGGACGCACCCGCTGGCGGTCTTGCGCCGGATCTGGCTCGTGGGAGCGGTGGGGCTCCTGAGCGCTGCTGCCTGGATGGTCATCACCGTGCGCGTGATCTCGTTCGCGGAGCTCGAGCGCGCGCGCACCACGCCGTCGATGCCCGGACAGACCGATTCCTCCGCCCACCCCAGTGCTTCGCTGGGTGTGACGGTCTTGCTCCTGGCGTTGCTGGTGGCGATGTCTGGCATCTGGCTGGAGCATCGCATGGTCCGCCGCTCGAGCGCTTTTCACCGGATCCCTGAAGGGGGTGAGGACTATCGAACCAGCACGTCTCGCCTGGCGAGCCCGGAGCGGGCGCAGGTCGCCATGGTCCGGGCATTTGGCCTCCGCATGGGCTTGATCATGGCCTCTGCCTTCGGGTTCGCGGCCTGGGCCACGATGCGTCTGAAGCCACCGTTCGGCGCGCCGATGATCGGAGTGGGAATGACAGGTCGGTGCCTCTCGAGAGCGGTCGAGGGTTGCGGGATCGCGTTTGTCGCGCTCGCGCTCCTGGTCAGCGTCTGGCCGAAGCGCCGACGTCTCGAAGCGCATCACCTCCCCCCCGAGTCGCGTCTTCGAGCTCGAGCGCGTGGAGCTGCCGCCAAGGCGGGCGCGCCGAGCTCGCCAAGTCGATCTCGCTCGCGACGCACACGACGCGCACGCCGAGGCCTGGGCGGCATCACGTCGAGGTGCCGGTGAACGGCACGCCGCTCCCGCTCGGGCGCTATCCTTCCCCGCGTGCCGTCGCTCGATCTCACGCGCCATCGCCGGATCGTCGTGCTCACCGGCGCGGGCATCTCGGTGGCCTCGGGCCTGCGCCCCTACCGTGGGCCCGGGGGCCTGTGGGAGGCGTCGGACGTCGCCCGCCTCTCGCACGCGAGCATCCTCGTCGACGATCCCGGCGCGGCGCTCGCTTTCTTCTCGGAGCTGCGCCGGTGGGTCGTGGAAGCCAGACCGAACGCCGCGCACCGCGCGCTGGCCGCGGCCGAGGCGCGGCTGGCCCCGGGAGCCTCGCTCACGATCCTGACCCAGAACGTCGACGGGCTGCACGAGGGCGCGGGGAGCCGCGCGGTGATCCCGCTGCACGGGCGGATCCGCCGCACGCGCTGCGTCGACGAGCGGCACCCGACCTTCGACGACGACGCGCCGCTGGACCTCACCCGTCGGTGCGCGACGTGCGGAGGCCTGCTGCGCCCGGACATCGTGCTGTTCGGGGAGATGCTGTCGGTCGACGCCGAGGTCGGGGCGAAGCGAGCGCTCCGCGACTGCGACCTGTTCCTCGCGGTGGGGACGAGCGGCACGGTCTCGCCGGCGTCGAACTTCGTCCGCGCCGCGAAGTACGAGGGCGCCCGGACGATCTACGTGAACCTCGAGCCCATGACGCCGCCGAACCCGGCCTTCGACGAGGTGTGGCTCGGCCCCGCGGAGCAAGTGCTGCCCGAGGCGCTCCTCGGTGGCGCGTGAGGTGACGCGCTCTCCGTGCGCTCACTTCTGCGGCGAGGCGAGGCCGTACACGTTGCCGGCGGCGTCCTCGAACCAGGCCTCGCGCTTGCCGTACGGCGTGTCGCGCGGTCCGACCAGCGGGGCGCGGTCGGCCTTCTTGGCCTCGACGTCGGCGTCGTCCACGTCGAGGTAGAGCAGGTGCTTCGGCTTGCGCGCGGCGATCGGCGGTAGATCCTCGACGAGGCTCGCCTGCGTCTGGAGCATGAGCTGACGGTCGCCCGCGACCAGGATGACGAACCCGACGTGCGCGCCGTGCGGCACGCGCACCGCCTCGGTGAAACCGAGCGCCGCGTAGGTGGGCAGGAGCGGCTCGATGGCGTCGACGATCAGGATGGGGGTGAGGGTGCGGATCGACATCACCCCACCGTAGACGAGCCCCCCTGACAGCGTGGTGGCAGGAGAGCCAGAGGCCTATTTCGCCGCGATCGCGACGCGCATGGACTGGAGGATTCGCCTCCCGTCCTGCTCCCTCGAGAGACGGTCCGAGAGGGTCGCCAGATCGTCGTCGGTGACGACCGTCAGGCCGAAGCCGTTCAGCAGGGCGGACATCTCGCCGTGGGTGAGGGCCGTGCGGAACGGCTCGCCGACGAGTCGCAGGACCATGCCCACCAGACGGCGAACGACCGACGGGGAGTTGTAGACGATCGCGATCCGGCTGCCCGGTGTGGAGCGCGCTCGGACCACCGCGAGCGTGGCCTCGATGTCGGCGCGCTCGAGGTACATCACGACCCCCTCCCATACCCAGGTCGTCGGTCGGGTCGGGTCGTGCCCCGCCGCCGAGAGCGCGTCCTCGAGCCGGTCGCGGGTGAAATCGACCGGCACGAAGCGAACGTCGCGCGCGGCGGGCTCGAGCCGCACGACGCGCTCCCGCTTCCTTCGCTGCGAGTCGGGATGATCGACCTCGAAGACGACCGCTTCGGTGAGCTCCGCCATGCGCCAGGCGCGCCCGTCGAGCCCGGCGCCGAGAATCACGACCTGCGGGGAGGCCGCAGCACGGATCGCTTCGTCGACCGCCACCGTGCGCGCGACCATCATCTTCGAGCGGGTCTCGAGGAATCGATACCGCATCCGCTCCAATGGCCCCCTGGCTGGCGCGTCCGCGCGGTAGCGCTCGACCAGCCGGCGCGCATCGTCGGGGAGGAGCGCGAGGGCGGTCGGATCGGAGAACGCGCCGACGCGCGTCCTCCCATGGGCGGCGGCGCGCGCGGCGCAGACCATCACCGCGGTCTGGCTCTCTTGCCCCGGCCTCACGCGAAGCCCTCGAGCTGCCCGAACACGCCGAACCGGATGGTCATGGAGCTCGTCCGATGCCGACCCGCAGGGCGCGGTCGCGGTGTCACGGGAACCTTCTCGTCGGGACGGGGTCGTTGCTGCCATCACGGAGGTGCACCATGCGATTCTTCCGCGGCAAGATCCGCCGCCTCGCCGCCCCGAAGGAGCCCCAGCCCGGCGAGGAGGCCGGCGAGCTCAACGTCGTCCCGTTCCTCGACATCCTCACCAACGTCATGGTGTTCGTGCTCGCGAGCCTGGCCGCCGCGTTCACGGTGTCGGTCGTCGTCGAGGCCCCGCACAGGCCCGGCATCGGCCCTGGCAAGACCGAGCCGCTCACCCTCACGGTCCTCGTCGGCGTCGACGGCTACTACGTGAAGGGCTCCGCCGCGGGTGTAGGCCCGGGCTGCAGCGGCATCGGCGCGGGGGTGACCGTGCCGCGCATCGCCGCGGGCACGTCCGAGTCGACGGACGGCCTCAAGTTCGACGCCCTCGCCCTCAAGCGTTGCGCGCGCCGCCTCAAGGATCAGGTGCCCGGGGCGGACCTCGAGAAGCAGGTCATCCTCACCGCGAGCCCCAACGTCCCGTTCGAGGAGGTGGTGCGCGCGATGGACGCCCTCCGCGGCGACGAGAAGGGCACCTTGTTCCCCGACGTGATCATCGCGGCGCGCTAGGGAGCCCCTTCACCCGACCGGCACCGTCGCGAGGTCGGCCTCCAGCACCTGCCGGTCCTCCTCGTCTTCGATCTCCGGCGCGAGCGCCTTCGCCAGGGCGACCTCCGCGTGCGCCTTCTCCTGCTCGCCCGCCACCGCCCAGCCGCGGGCCAGCGCCTCGTGCGCGAACGCACGATCGAAGGCCGAGAGCCCGCCGGTCTCCGCGAGCTCGAGGCAGAGCCGCGCGTGGAACAGCGCCGGCTCGCTCCGCCGGAGCACCGAATAGACCCGCGACACCTGCCACTCGCCCCGCGCGTGCTGCACCTCGGTGCCCACGTCCTGCCACAGGTACCGTGAGGCGTGCGCGGCGTGGATCATCCGCGCCACCTCGGCGGGGCTCCGGGTCTCCTGATCCAGCAGGGACCAGACCTCGTTGAACAGCGCCTTCGCCAGCGAGATCTGCTCCTCTTCGTTCACGGAACCTCCACCCAGAGCTCCCCGTCCCGCTCGTCGACGGCGGCCGGGATCAGCCGCTCGCCCTCGCAGGGTCCGTACTCGCAGACCCCGTCCTCGATCCGGTAGCGCGCCCCGTGGTGGTGGCACAAGAGGCGGGTCTTGTCGGCGCTGAGCAGCTCTCCGTCGCCCAGATCGAGCGACAGCGGCACGTGCCGACACAGGTTCAGGTAGGCGAGCGCGCGCCCGTCCTTGCGGGCGACGATGAGCCCGCCGTGCACCTTCACCCGCCCGATCTCGGGGTCCTCGAACCACGGCGTCGGCAGGATGGGCACCCGCACGACCATCCCCTCGCGGAGCATCCACGAGGGCCCGCAGTGCACCCGTCGCTTCTCCGTTGGGCTCACTAGCCGCGCGACCGACCCGCGATCCGCCGCTGCTCTTGCGGGCGCTCGGCGCCGACGCGCGCACCCCGCGCATCCCGGCGGGCCGCGTGCGGGCCAGGACCGTGGTGCGGAATCCGGACCTGGTCGCCGACCATCGCGCGGCCACCGACGCCCATGCCACCGAAGTAGCGGCGACGGGCGGGCACCGAGACGAGCACGGCCTGGCGGTCGGCGGCGGGCGGGGGCTCCTGTCCGTCGGCGAGGACCATCGCCGTGAGGTATCCGCCGTACACACACCCGGTGTCGACGCCCGTGGCCCAGGGGTGGATCTGCGCGTCGAGCGAGGCCGCATGGCCGAACGCCACGTGCGGGGGGCCGACGTACCGCAGGCCCCAAGGGGTCGCGCCGCCGTGGTCGCGAGCCTCGCCGTGATCGCCCACCGAGCGGATGCGCATCATGGTGGCCGGGTCCTGCTGTTCGAAGGGGACCCCTGGGACGAGCCCGGCGTGCACCACGAGGAGGCGGTGCTGGGTGAGGAGGTGGGTGACGGGCATCGTCGCAAGCAAGGCCCAGTCCTCGGGTCGGAGCGAGTCGGCCACATCCCCGTGGAGGCGCCCGAGGTCGGGCACCAGGGCGAACTCTCCGCGCTCCACGGCGCGGGTCGCGCGCTGCCACTGGAGGAGGCGATCCTCGTGGTTGCCCCGGACCGCGATGGCGCCCGTTTCCCGAACGATGTCGAGCACTCCGCGCGAGTCGGGCCCGCGGGCGACGAGGTCGCCGACGAAGACCAGGGTGTCGGTCCCGCGCACGAACGCGAGGCGATCGAGCAGCGCCCGCAGCTCTGCGGAGCAGCCGTGCACGTCGCCGACGACGATCGTCCGGGGGGCCATCCTGGGGTCACCTTAGGCGGCAGGGGGGACCCCTGCCACGACCCAAAACTCATGCCCTCGAAGGTTTCGGCACGACCCTTGAATCGGGCTCGCCCCGTCGCCGGCATGAAGCTTGCTTGGCCTACAGCGTGGACAGAACTGGCGTGCCGCGGCCGTCGACGGTCGACGCCGTCGGTGCGGGCGGAACCCGGGTCGATCGCGCGGCTCTTTGCTTGTCGCACGCGCGAAGCCGAACGTAGCATCGCGCGCCGAACCGACCGGAAAGAGGAACGACGATGAGCGACGACGGGGACTTCAAGAAGGGTGGCTTCAAGCCGGCGTACGCAGTGGGTGGGCTCGCGGTGGCGGGCCTCATCGTGGCGTTCGTGATCATCGGCAAGAAGACCGCGGAGACCACCCTGCGCCCCGAGGAGGTCCAGGAGGCCGTCCGCAAGGTGCTCGTGCGTCCGGTCAAGGAGCAGATCACCGAGTGGCGCAAGGTGCTCGACGACGACAAGTCCGACGAGCGCATGAAGCAGGAGGCGGTGTTCCAGCTCGCCCGTCTGCGCGACAAGGAGAGCCTCGGCCGGTTCCTCAAGCTGCTCGACGGCTCGAGCAACCACGCGACCGCCCGCATCGTCTCGATGGCGATCCTCGAGTTCCCGCGCGAGGAGGCCGCCAAGGCCAAGAGCTCGCTCGAGAAGAAGTTCGACGCCTCCAACAACGAGGACGTCCCCCAGCTCGCGGCCGCGCTCACCTACATCCGCGACAAGGACTATTTCAAGAAGGTCTTCGAGGTCTATCGCAGCGGCAAGACCGAGTCGGCCAAGCGCGTCGACGGCGGCACCTCGTTCGACCCCGAAGAGCTGATCTTCATGACCGACCGCTCGACGTTCCGCGGCTTCTCCAAGGACGAGAAGAACGGCGTGCGGCAGCTGGTCGCGACCGTGCTCAGCAAGGAGCCGGCCAAGGACGACCTCGGCACCCTCATCGAGCTGCTCAAGGACAAGGACATCGAGGTGTCCTCGGCCGCCAGCGTCGGCATCGCGAAGCTCAACGACGCCTCCGCCTCCAAGGAGCTCATCGCCAAGCTCGCCGAGGCCGAGAAGACCGACAACGAGAACGCCCGCAAGCGCTACATCGAGGCCCTCAAGAACGGCATCGGCGGCGCGGGCCTGGTCTACGCCCTCAAGGTGGTGCCCACCTCCGACGAGCTCGAGGCGCGCGGTCGCTACATCATGGAGCAGATCCGCGAGCTCGCCGACCCGAGCGCGGCCGACGCCTACAAGGAGTACCTGAAGGACGAGAGCAACCCGGCGCACTACCGGTCGCAGATCGCCCTCGCCCTCGCCGACATCGGCGACGCCGACGCCGTGCCCTACCTGGGCAAGCGCATGGACCAGAAGGGCATCGGGTTCAACTGCGGCTCGGACACCTCGCTCAAGTGCCTCTCCAACAACCTCGGCTGGAAGAAGATGGCCCCGGTCGACGCCGACCCGGTCACCTTCCGCGAGCAGACCTTCTCCTCGCAGTACATCGGCGACCTCGCCGTGCTCTACCCGGACAAGAAGGCCGACTTCCTCGCGGCGAGCGGCTCGCACATCAAGACGTTCAACGCCTGGTTCCCGATGCCCTGGCTCGTGGCCTACCGCGCGCTCGTCTACATGGGCGACAAGGAGTCGATCGAGTGGGCGCAGAAGGTCCTCAAGGACTTCAAGCTGCCCGACGAGAAGCTGGTCAACCTCGGTGACGACCCGAGCTGCCCGCCGACCAACAAGATGTGCACGCTGTTCAAGCTGAACGACTTCACCACCGCCACCCGCTACATCGGCGCGTCGAAGGACATGGCGATGGTGGACACGCTCACCAAGTTCCTCGAGCGGCCCAAGGACAAGAAGGGCAACGAGATCCGCCTCTCGTTCAGCGAGATGGAGCTCGCCACCAACCCCGGCTACCGCGAGTCGATGGTCCAGTCGACGCAGGCCGCGGTCGACGGCCTCGCCGAGTGGGGCCCCGAGGCCGGCAAGGCCGCCGAGAAGCTCCTCAAGCTCATCAAGGACAAGGACCACGGGTTCTTCCCCCGCCTGATGGCCGGCCGCGCGCTCGGTCGCGTGGCGAGCGAGAAGGACATGGTCGCGGCGCTCAAGGAGGCCAAGGGCTGGACCGACGCCGACGCGAAGGTCAGCGTGCTCATGGCCGCGCAGCAGAAGGCCACCCCCGAGGTCACCGCGCTCGCGCTCGACATGATCCAGCCGACGACCGACCCGGCCGCGCTCTCGGTGAACACCTGGGCGGCTCGCGTGGTCGGCTGGGGCGGCGCCAAGGGCATCGAGGACAAGCTCCTCAAGATGGTGGAGGACAAGGATCTCCGCGTGTTCGCGGCGCTCGCCATCACCCTCGGCGGCGACGAGGACCTCGTCCGCCGCGGCCTCGTGGTGTTCGAGCAGAAGTCCCGCGAGGACAAGAAGTACGAGGGCGAGATCGCGTCGCTCCGCAACTACTACCTCGACACCTTCGACTCGCGCGGCATCACCAGCGACGACGTCGACAGCGGCCGCTTCTTCCGGTTCGTGCGCAACGCGCTCACCATGAAGCGCATGGGCTCGAGCTCGGACGTGAACGAGGCCGGCAAGACCACCCACGAGTGGGCCTCGGTCTACCTGATCGCCGGCCTCAAGCGCCTCGACATGAACGCGACGGTGCCCGGCGGCATGGACCGCCTGGTGCTCCGCGTGAAGCTCCTCCGCGTCGCCAAGTCGGGCTCGGACGAGAACAAGACCGCGGCCGTCGAGACCCTCAAGTTCCTCAAGGAGCAGGGCTCGATCATGTCGCTCCGCAGCGAAGCCGGCCTCACCGGCCAGCTCGCCACCCGCGCCTTCTTCGAGATCCGTCACCCCGAGGCCTCCCTCGGCGCGCCGGGCGACAAGGAGAAGGACAAGAACGAGGACAAGTACTTCTCCAAGCCGAAGAAGTGAGTGAACGGAGGGAGCCGGAGGCGAACGCAGTGAACGGCGGCCGCCTCCACGGGCGGCCGCTCCAGAAACCTGTGAATCCGGCGGCAAGACGGCCGTCGAACTCGTCAACGCCCTGATAGCCCGCGCCGCCTTTGCGATCGGGCTCCTTTTCCTGGGAGTAATCCATGACCATCGTCCAAGGTTTCGGTTCGCGCTCCACGGCGTTCGGTGCGGTCGCCCTCCTCGCCCTCGCGGGCTGCTTCATCGAGCGCGCCCCCGCCCAGCCG
>CAZUZY010000164.1:0-16911 GCA_964624885.1 uncultured Polyangiales bacterium
CGGCCGCCGGACAGTTTGCCCGAACCTGGATCACGCGACTCTCGCCGGGCGGGACGTAGGCGGGAAGGAAATGGGCGCCCGCGAGCGCGGCGACGCCCCGCGCCACGAGCGCGGAGCAGCCCAGCAGCAGCGCGGAGACGAGCACGTAGAACCAGCGCGGGGTCGGCACGGGGAGCGGGAGTGCGAGCGCTGTGCCGCGCGAAATCGGGCCTATTTTCCGCGGTCTCGGCCCCATCGTTGTCAGCCGGACAGCCGAGGTGGCGGGCGTTCTGCCAATCCGGCACTTCCCGCCAGGCTCGCGCAAGGCCATGGCGACGCGGTGGAGCGGTGGTGGTCGACGGTGAAGGAGGCCCTGCGGGGCACGGAGGCCGACCTGACCGCCGTCCCCATCCCGCGCGCGGTCGTGCTCCTGGCCGTGCCGACGCTGCTCGAGATGGCCATGGAGTCGCTCCTGACCATCGTCGACATCTTCGTCGTGTCGCGGCTCGGATCGAGCGCCATCGCGACGGTGGGGCTCACCGAGTCGATGCTCTCGCTCGTCTACGCGGTGGCGATGGGGCTCTCGGCGGGCGCGACCGCCACGGTGGCGCGGCGGATCGGCGAGAAGGACGGCGAGGGCGCGTCGGTCGCGGCGATGCAGGTGGTCCTCGTGGCCGTCGCCTGCGCGAGCGTGGTGTCGGTGATCGGCCTCGCCTTCGCGCCCCGACTGCTCGCGCTCGTGGGCGCCGAGCCCCACGTCGTGCGCTACGGCGCCGGCTACGCGCGCATCATGCTGGCGGGCAACGGCTCGATCTTCCTCCTGTTCGTGATCAACGCCGCGTTCCGCAGCGCGGGCGACGCCGCGGTCGCCATGCGCGCGCTGTGGCTCGCCAACGGCTGCAACCTCGTGCTCGCGCCGGTGCTGGTGTTCGGCGTGGGGCCGATCCCCCGGCTCGGGGTGGAGGGCGCCGCCTACGCGACCACCGTCAGCCGGGCCATCGGCGTCGGCTACCAGGTGCTCGTGCTGGCCGGCGGCCGGAGCCGCATCGTCGTCGGCCTGCGCCACCTCGCCCCCCGCCTCGCCCCGCTCCGCGAGCTCTTGCGCATCGCCAGCGCGGGCACGCTGCAGGTGCTGGTCGAGACGGCGAGCTGGCTCGGGCTCGTGCGCATCCTCGCCTCGTTCGGCGGTGACGTGATCGCCGGCTACACCATCGCGATGCGCATCGCGGTGTTCGCCATGCTGCCTTCGTGGGGGCTCGCTGGCGCGGCGGCGACGCTGGTGGGGCAGAACCTCGGTGCCGGCCGCCCCGAGCGCGCCGAGCGCGCGGTGCGCACGGTCGCCCGCTACAACGTCGGGTTCCTCGGCGGCCTCGGGATCGTGCTCGCCCTCCTGCCCTCGCTCGCGGTGGTGCTGTTCACCAAGGAGGTCGCCGTCGCCGCGTCGGCCGTCCTGTGCCTGCGCCTGGTCGCGCTCGGCTTCGGGTTCTTCGCCTACGGCATGGTCACGATGCAGGCGTTCAACGGCGCGGGAGACACGGTGACACCGACGCTCGTGAACCTCGGCTGCTTCTGGGCGTTCAAGATCCCGCTCGCGTGGTTCCTCGCGCGCACGGTGGGCCTCGGCCCGCTCGGGGTGTTCCTCGCGATCACCGCGGCGTACTCCGCGCAGGCGGTGATCGGCGGGATCGCGTTCCGCCGCGGCACGTGGAAGGCGGCGCGGGCCTGACAGCGTGGCAAGCGGCGGCAGCCTGCGTGCTTTTGCGACAAACGCCCCGCCGGCGGGAGAAGAGCGCGCCCGCGCCTCGTTCCTTGCCCCGACGACGCGCCCATCGCGTCGCTCGAGGAGCTTGCATGTCCAGAACGTTCTCCTTCGTCGTCGCCTCGATCCTGATCGCGCTGGCCGCGCCCGCGCGCGCCGCCGAGCCTCGTCCGCTCGGCGAGGGCGCGATCCTGTTGGGGGGAGGCGTCTCGCTGCAGCGGTTCGCCGAGCGCAAGGCCACGAGCCTGGCGGTGAGCGCCGACTACCTGCTGCACGACCACGTCTCGGTCGGGCTCGGCGCCTCCTATGCTCGCTTCGCGCTCGGAGACGCCACGACGAGGAGCGTCGGTGGTCAGCTGCGCGTCGGGTTTCCGGTGGCGCTCTCGCCACAGGTCGCCGTGTTGCCCTTCGTCGCCGCGGGCTACGTCGTCAACGACAGCGAAGGAATCGCGGTGCTGGGTGGCCCGGCGCCGAACGCCGACCACGTCCAGCACCTCACGGTCGGAGGGCAGCTCCTCTGGTTCGCGACCGAGCACGTGTTCCTCCGCGTCGAGGCCACGGCCATGACCCTCTACCGGAGCGGGCCGGGCGAGTACGGTCTCTATGCAGGGCTCAACGACTCGGTCGGGCTCTCGGTGGGCCTGCGCCTGTGATCCCTCGCCAGGGAGATCACTTCGGCAGCGTGCGCGCGTCCGAGCAGCCCCAGGACTCGACCTCCATCGTCCAGTCCCACTTGCCGTTGAGGCCACCGCCGTCGCCCGACTGCTGGATGCGCCAGATGCGCCCGTTGGTCATCTCGAGGAGGGCACCGGCGTCGATCGTCTGCTGCACGTTGAGCCGCAGCGTGTCGCCGCCGCTCGACCCGATCGCCGCCTCCACGATGCCCGCCGCCACGGCGCCGAGCCCGAACGCCCAGCCCCACGGGCCCGCGACGCCACCGGCCTTGACCGCCTCGTCCTTGATCGCCCCGAACACCTTCGTGTAGGCGCTCGGGTCGGTGTTGCGGAAGCAGCGATAGGTGATGGTGAGGTTGTTGGTGGTGGTGCGCAGCTCCTTCTGCCCCCAGAACAGCGCCACGCTCGGGTCGAACACCTGCGCGGCGCCGTCCCCGAGCCCCTTCTGCAGCGGCGTCACGGCCACCTCGGAGGTGGCGCCGTCCGTCGCGTTGACGATGCAGTACATGTCGAGCGAGCCCGGCCAGACGCCGATCTTGGCGATCTTCAGCTGGCGGATGCGGATGCGCAGCCGGGGATCGAGGCAGGTCGTGTCCTTGGCCGCGTCGCCGAGGCCGACGCCGCAGACGTAGAGGTTCTTGCCGGCGTTGTCGAAGGAGGTGAGGTCCTTGGAGGTGGTGGGGACCGCGATGGCGCCCGTGCACGACGGCGCGCGGTCGCACTTCGGGCACACCCCGCAGTCGCGCGGGCAGGTCTCGCAGGTCTCGGTGCCGTTGCAGGTCAGGTCACCGCACTTGGGGGCGGTCTCGGCGACGTCCGCGGGGACGTCGAACGAGACGTCGGCCACCTCGGGCGTGCCGCTGTCGGACTTGATCGTGACGCCATCGTTGTCCTCCCCCGTGGCGCCACCACAACCGACCAAGAGGACGAGACCCAGCAGCTGCACGGCGGTACGCATCCCGAAAGCGTACCGCACTGCATGGAAGTTCGGTGCGCCCGGACGGAGCGTCCCGGTTCGACCAGGCGACTGCCCTACTTGAGCATGTCCTTGAGCAGCTGGTCCTCGTTCTCACCGGGGGCCGCCGAGCCGCTGGGGGCCGCGGAGGCACCCGGCTTGGCCGAGCCCGACGCCGCCGGCTTGCCGCCGAGCATCTCCTTGAGGAGCGGGTCCTCTTCCTCTCCGCCCGGCGCGGCCGAGCCCGACGCGGCCGGCGGCACGCTGGGCGCGGGGACGACGCCGTTCTTGGCGTTGCAGCGGGCGCGGTTTTCGACCCAGCGGTCCTTCCACGGCTTGCCGCCCGCGCAGGCCGCGTCGACGTACGGGTCCTTCCAGAACCGCTTCACGCAGGTCTTCTCGTAGGCGTCGACGCAGTAGTTCTTGAAGTCGGCGTCCTCGAGGTCGTTGTTCTGCGCCGCGAAGCAGTGCCGGAGCTCGCTCCGCGCGTCGCACGGCTTGCGGTTGAGCGGGTCGCTCTGCACGCACTGCAGGCGGTCGTACTCGAACGTGGGGCGCTCGCACGACTCGATCGACTTGTCGTCCTTGCCGTTCTCCTCCGCGATCTGCTTCTCGAGCAGGAACGTGGAGACGCGCGGGACGTAGGTGACGATGCCGAGGCACAGGGTGAGCAACCCGACGAACGGCAGCACGATCTTGTAGAGCGAGACGACAGGGCGCTCGAAGCGGAAGCTCGAGATGTAGAGGTTGAGCCCGAGCGGCGGGCACACATAGGCGATCTCGAGGTTGAGCAGGAAGATCATCCCGAGGTGGAACGGGTTCATCCGGAACGTGGTCGCGATCGGGATGATGAGCGGGACGCTCACGAGGATGGCCGAGAAGCCGTCCATGAGCATGCCGATGATCAGCAGGAACACGTTGAGCCCGAGGAGGAACTTCCACGAGGTGTCGAGCGAGGTGTGCGCCTCGAGCCAGTGCAACAAGTGCTCCGGCACGCGCACGAAGTCGACGTAGTTCATCAGGCTGTTCGCCATCGCGAGGATGAGGATGACCGCGCCCGCCAGCGACATGCTGTTCTTGGCGATGCGGGGCAGATCCTTGCGGAGCGAGAGGTCCTTGTAGACCCAGACCTCGATGACGAGCGTGTAGAGCGCGGTGATCGCGGCGCTCTCGTCGAGGCCGGTGAAGCCGGTGATGAGGCCACCGAGGATGATGACCGGGACCAGGAGCTCCCACTTGATGACCCACAGCGACTCGCCCATCTCCTTGAGGTTGGGGCGCGTGGTGGGGAGCTTGGCCTTGATGCCGATGTACGCCGAGTAGATGCCGAGGACCACCATGACCAGGAAGCCCGGCAGGAGGCCGGCCTTGAAGGTCTCGTTGATGGGGACGGCCGCGACGAGGGAGTAGACCAGGATCGGCAGCGAGGGCGGCAGCAGGAGACCGAGCGAACCACCCGCGGTCACGAGGCCGAGGCTGAAGTTGTCCGGGTAGTTCTGCTTGCGGAGCGCCGGGTAGAGGAGGCCGCCGATGGCGACGATGGTGACGCCGCTCGCGCCGGTGAGCGTGGTGAAGAACGCGCTCGCGACGATGCACACGACGGCGAGGCCGCCCGGCATCCACCCGAAGAACGCGCGACTCGCCCGGACGATGCGCTCCGGGGTCTTCGACTCGGCCATCAGGTAGCCGACGAAGGTGAACAGCGGGATGGTGACGAGGATCGGGGAGCCCGCGAACTTGTCCTGGAGGACGTCGCCGGCGATGAAGCGCACGAACTGCCGCGTCGGGTCGTCGATCTTCACCCAGGCGTAGGCCGCGCCGCCGCCCATGATGGCGAACAGCGGCATGCCCATGAAGGCGAGGACGATGAAGAGGCCGACGGTCTTGCCGAAGTAGATCAGCGCGGCGAACACCGCGCCGGCCACGGCCTTCGGCAACGGGCCGAGGACCGGGGTCGTGGTCGGCGGGCGGGAGACGGGGGGGCTCACTTGTCGCCTCCCTTCTTCTCGGCCTTCTTGCGCTCTTGCTCCTCGCGAAGCTCCTGGGCGCGGGCCAGCTCGGAGAGGTCACCGACCAGCGTGCGCTCCTCTTCTTCTTGCGCGGCCGCCTGCTGCGCCGCCTCGAGGCGCTGCGCCGTGGGGATGCCTTCGGCCGGGGGACGCGAGCTCAGCCGCGCCTTGGGGGCCTCTTCGCGGGTCGGATCGTCGGGACCGAGCGTGCTCGCCGCGGGCGTGGCCGCGACGGTGGGCGCTTCGGACGGCAGCACGGCGGCCTCGACGGTCGGCTTGTCCGCGGGCACCTCCTCGGCCGGCTTCTCCGCGGGTGCCTCGTCGGTCGACGCAGGCGTGGCGGCCTCGTGCGCAACCCCGTTGGTGGTCTCGGCCGCAGGGTCGGGGTGGTCGTCGGCCTGGTGTCCGGGCTCGTCCGCGCCGTGCGCCGCGTTCGGATCCGTGCTGACCGCGCCACCGATGGCGAGCAGGCCGCGCAGGAGGAACCGGACGCCGATGACGAAGAAGCCCCACGGGAACAGGAGCGAGAGGTCGGCCTCCAGCGGCGTGCGATCGTCGGGCTCGGGCGCGGTCATGAGCGGGGCGCGGGTGCCGGTGCCGTCCCCGATGTCGCACACGCCCTGGAGCCGCCAGCCCTCGACGAACTGGGTGTTCTGCGCGGTGAGCTGCTCGAGCTCCTGCGACGAGAGGCACGGCTTGTAGGAAGGTGTCGCGCCCTTCGGCGGGTACATCTTGGCCCAGCCGTTCTCGTTCACCTCTTTGTTCCACTCGTTGCCCGTGTACCACTTGTCGAACGGCTGGCCCGAGATCACCACCTTGCCGAACGAGCGCACGTCCATCGAGAGCTGACGGCGGAGCAAGAAGCCGTGGCGCTGGATGGACTCGCCGATGATCTTCGCCTTCTCGGTCTTCGTCTGCTCCTTGCCGGCGCCGAAGCGCGTGATGGCGAGGTAGTCGAGGAAGCCCCAGGAGATGACGAAGCAGGTGAAGGCGGTCGCGACGTAGCTGAAGATGGCGACGAACAGCCGGGGCCGCGGCCCGATGAACCGCATGACGACGTCGATGTTGATCTGGCGGCCCGCGCCGGTGGCGAGCGACGCGCCGACCAGCGCGATCCAGATGGTGAACATGCGCGCCGAGACGATCTGCGGGGTGCCCACCTGCTTGATGACCGAGGCGTCGGCGAGCCAGCGCGCGACGTTGGCGAAGTAGTCGGCCTTCTTGGAGACCGACAGCAGGATGGCGCCGAACACCAGGAGCACGATCGAGACGACCAGGTTCCCTGCCTTGCGGGGCTTGGCGCGCAGCCAGGTGACCAGGGTGGCCGCGCCGGCGAAGGTGGCGATGATGCCGGGGAACCGCGCGAGCTTGCCGCCCTTGGTGTGGAACGCGTTCAGCGTCACCCACCCGGACATGTAGAGGATGGCGGCGATCAGGAGCGCGAGGACGAGGTACATCTCGACCTTCGTCCACAAGGCATCGACCTTGACGAACGGCTCGACCCACTTCTTTCGCGGAACCTCGCCCGCCGCAGGGGACTCCATGCGAGGGCCGAGGCTAACAGATTGGCGGGAGACAACCGAAGATTTGGACCGGGGCAGGCGCGGGAGAGCGGGGTGCGACAAAAAGCGTCGAGGGGCTCATCGAGCCCCTCGCTGCCGCCGACCTGTCCTCACGAGGAGGAGCACGGCCTCACTGGTTGGCGTTGGCCGTGGTCTCGATCTTGTTGACCAGGGTGGCGTCGAAGGTGCCGGCCTTGAGCGCGTCGCGCGAGGCCTTGAACACCGTGGCCCACTTGGCCTTGTCGTCGTTGTTCGGCGTGTAGATCTTCACGCCGGTGCGGCCCTTGAAGCGGGTCCACGCGGCGGCATCCTCGTTGCGGATACGCTGACGGAGCCCGGAGGGGGAGTTCTCCATGGCAGCAGCGGTGTCCAGCACGTGCTTCTTGCCGTCACCCGGGAGCTTGTCGAGCGAATCGGTGCTCAGGATGAGGCCGCCGACGACCACGCCGTTGACCTCGTCGTTGGCGTTGTCGAACTTGCTGTTCCACTGCAGCATCTCGGCGGCGAGGGCCGACACGCTCATGCAGTTGATCTTGCCGGAGTCGATGCTCGGCAACACGCTCATCAGCTCGGCCGGGAACGGGTTCACGCCGCCGACCTTGCCGTACACGGTCTTGAGGATCGGGTCCTCCGAGTAGACCCACGGGTTCTTGCCCTTGAGGTCGTCGGGGTTCTTCACCTCGAAGCCCTTGCTGAGGAAGTGGGCCTGTCCGACGTCGGCGAAGGTGACGACCGTGATCTTCTTCTCGGCCAGGATCTTCGAGAACTCGGGGGCGACCGCCGCGCGCACGGCGTCGAGGGTCTTCCACGAGCGGATGAGGCCGGGGACCTGGATGGCGAGCAGGCGCTTGTCGATCTTGCCGAGGCCGACCGACGTGACAGCGGCGCCGTCGAGCTGACCCGCCTTCATCTTGTCGATCATCGTCGACTCGGTGCCCTGGGTGCTGTTGAAGAAGAAGTCGAACGAGACCTCGTTGTTGGTCTTGGTCTCGACGGCCTTCTTCCAGGTCTTGAAGACCTGACCCCAGGGGGAGTCGGGGGCCGCGGCCGTGCCGACCTTGAGCTTGGTCTCGGCCTGGGCGCTGCCCGCCGAGGCGACCAGAACACCACCCACGAACGCGCCCAGGACTGCTTTACGAACCATCACCTTGCACCCTCCATCCGTTTTTCGAAAACCCCGGTTTCGAGAAACCGGAGGACACCCGCGCTCCCCCGGTTGCCGTCTCGGCCATCACGGGGCTCGAGGAGTAGACGGGGGATCGGGTCGCCTTGTTCAAGCCGCGGGGAGGATACTCTTCGTCAGAGGTTCTGCCACACCAGGAGCTCGACGCGCCGCGTCAGGAAGCCAGGCTGGACATGGGCGCGTTGTGGCAGCCGTCGTAGTTCCAGGTGACCGTGCCGCTCACGATGCGCAGGACGCCGGTGGTCGTCTGGACCTTCACGGTGAGCGAGCTGTAGCCGCCACGCTCGTACATCTGGAACACGGCGTACACGGCGAGGTTCCCGCCGCCGGCGTCGCTCAAGCGGACCTGGCCGCGGGGGTAGTTCCCGTCGGACGCCACGCCGAAGTTGCGGTTTCCCGCGCCGTCCGGGGCGCCGGCCGCCGCACAGTAGTCGCCGTCGCAGGCCTGGACCGAGACCACGTCGCCGAGGTTGATGCCGGTCGCGGTCTTGTTGAGCGTGATGGCGTAGTTCTTCACGTCGGTGCTGCAGGCGGGGGTGTCATCGGTGACGATGATGCAGCCCTGGGCGGCGAGACCGAGCGAAGCGACGGCGAGGAGGGGGAGAAGGCGGGTCATGCAGGACCTCCGAGCAAGGGGCGCGCCGACGCCGGCGCTGTGGAGGGACGGCCGAACTCCGCGGCAATTCACCGATCGAGCACGGAGGTGTGAACCGCCGTAGGGGCTAGAGCTCCCAACCGCAGTCCTCGCGGGCCACCTCTTCGATCCACTTCTGGGAGAGGTAACGGCGGGCCTTGCGCTTGGCGATGGCGTTGGTGAGGCGCGCCTCGGGGAGCGGATCCTCGGCGGCGAGCACCTCGTTCAGGAGCTTCTGGTAGAGCGCGAACGACTCCTTGCGACCGGGCGAATCGTCCTTCATGCGGCAGGCGTAGGTGCGGGCCATCTGCACCTTGCCGAGCAGGACCTTGCCCTCGTTGACCGCCGCCGCCTTCTCGAAGAGCTGCTTGCTCTTGGCGAACGACTCCTCGCCGATGGTGTTGGCGCCGGTGCGCGCGTAGTAGCTCGCGAGCAGCACCCAGGCCGAGCCGCGCTCGACGGCCTCGTTGAGCTCCACTGCCCGCTCGATCAGCGTCCGGCCGATGAACACCTGTCCGACGCCGCCGATGTCCGCCTTGTCGACGTTGGTGCGCGCCATCCAGGCCTGACCGATCCAGAAGAGGAAGTCGGCGTCCTCGGTGTCCTTGAACTTCTGGACGTAGGCCTGGATGTCCTTCTCGTTCCCGCTCTTGATCGCGGCGTTCAAGCCCTCGTGCTTGGACTCGAGGAACTCGATGCCGTAGCCGATCGCGCGGGTGTACATGCTCTTGGCGCGCGCGCGGTGGTAGGCGACCTCGTCGTCCTTGCCCTGCAGCATCGCGATCTCCATGTCGTCCTCGACGAACGCGAAGGCGAGCGAGGCGTAGCCGCGGATGAGCAGGTAGTAAGCGTTCTCGTCGTCGGGCACGAGCAGGTGCATGCCCTCGAACTGGGCCACGCCCGCCGAGGCCGCGATGCGCGCGGTCTCGTAGTCCGCCGTGGTCTGCATGGCCGCCGAGCCCTCGCGGGTCGACTTGATCTGCCCCTTCGCGAGGATCTTCTTGATGCACCCCGTCGAGCCGAGGGAGGCGCTGGCGGCGAGGGCGAACACGAGACCCTGGGCGAGACGGCGGAGCTTCATGGTGTCCCGTGTCTACGGAAGGGACCCCGATTCCGTCAAGCCCCGCGGTGGGACGAATTGCCTCAGCGCTTCTCAGCCCTGCGGCGCGGCGAGGACGGCGCACGCGGCGCTGTCGCGGACTTCGAGGTCTTCCGTCGCGTAGAGCACCCGGACCTCGGCCGCGAAACCGAGCCGCACCAGCGCCGACGCAGCGCGGTAGCGGAGGAACGAAGGCACGCCGAGGTCCTTCACCAGGCGGGGCCGCGCGCGGGCGTCTCCCACCTCGGCGAGCGCGAGGGCCGCCTCGCTCCCGAGCTTGTCCTCCCGGGCGACCAGCGCGACCAGGGTCGCGAGCGCCTTGTCCTTCTCCGCGGGGACGCGCAGGAGCATCTCGGCGGCCAGCGTCCGCGCCGCCACGTCGTCGACCGCGCCCTTCTCGGCCGGCGCCATCGCCTTGGTCAGGAGCTCGAGGTGGGCCGGGCGTTGCGGATCGAGGAGCCGGAACACGTGCAGCTTCACCGCGAGGCCGCTGGTCTTGGCGAGCTTCTCGAGGATCAGCGCGCCGTCGTCGCCGCCGACGCCCATGAGCGCGGAGGCCGCCTCGACCGTCGCGTGGCCCTCCTCGCGTTGCAGCGCGGCCTCGAGCTCGCGGCGGCCACCCACCGGCAACAGCGCGGGGCTCGCGAAGGCGCGCGCGATCGAGGCCCGCAGGCCGTCGTCGTTGCCCACCCACAGGTCACGCAGCGCATCGACCAGGGCACCGCGCGCCGTGTCGGAAGCCACGTGAGGCGCAGCGTGGGCGAGCGCGCGCACCGCGCTGGCGCGGACGGCGTGGTCCGGATCCTTGCGGGCGACGACGAGCAACCCCTCGACGTCGGCGTCGCTGGCCGAGTCACCCGCGGCCTCGGTCGCCGCGATGCGGACGAGGCGGTCGTCGTCGTGGAGCCGGGCGAGGCGGAGCTCGGCGTGCTTCTTCCCGACGAGACCGCGCGTGCCGGCGGCGCGGAACCGCGCGTTCGGGTCGTCCTTCTTGTCGAGGAACGCGTCGACGTCGACCACGTGCAGGTCGACGAGCAGCGACGCGGCGGCGCCGGCGACCGCGTCGTTGCCCTCGGCGGTGCGCTGCAGGAGCTTGCGGAGCGGACGCGCGCAGGCGGTGAGCGCGTCGACCCGTCGCGCGCCGTCGTCGCCGCTGAAGCGCTGCAGATCGTGCTCGATCAGCGCGAGGCCGACGTCGCGCATGGCGGCGGCGTCGAGCTTGCCAGCCGCGGCCGCGTCGTCGAGGTCGTGCTTGAGCCCGGGGACGTCGCCGAGCCGCGCGTGCTTGACGGCCGCCGACGGCGAACAGCCGACCAGCGCGGCGACGACGAACAACGCGGGAATCGACTTGCGGAACAGGGCCATCGCGCGCGAGTGTAGCGCGCCGTGCCCGCCCCGGTGGTCGTCATCGTCAACGCCCTCGCCCGGAGGTGGAGGGAGGCCCCGCAGCTGCTCGCGAGCGCCCGCGCGCTGGTCGAGGGCCGCGCCACCCTGCACGTGACCCACGATCTCGCCGAGCTCGAGGCGGCCGCGCGCCGCGCCGCCGACGCCGAGGTCGTGGTCCTGTCGGGCGGCGACGGCACCTACGGCGCGGGCATCAGCGCGCTCCATCGCGTGCTCGGTCGGCTGCCCAAGGTGGCGCTCGCCCCCGGCGGCACCGTGGGCACCATCGCCCGTTCGCTCGGCGTCGACGCCGGCCGTCGCGATCCGGTCGTCGGGCTCGCCCGCGCCCTGCACGCGGCGCACGCTGGACGTCGGATCAAGCGCACGCCCACCCTCGCCGTGCGGCACGACCACGGAGAGGCGCTCGGCTTCATCGTCGGCAGCGGGCTCGTGGCCTCGTTCTTCGAGCTCTACGACCAGGGCGCTGCCGCGGCGCTCGCCTCGGGGGCGAGCGAGGTCACGGGGCCCTCTTCGGGGGGAGGCAACCTGGCCGCCGCCCGCATCGTCACGCGGGTGTTCCTCGAGTCCTTCTTCGGCGGTCCTCTCGCGGAGCGGGTCCTCTCGCCGCTCCCCTGCGCGATCTCCGTCGACGGGCGCGCGCTGCCCTTCCCGGCGTCGAGCCTGGTGGTCGCGTCGGTGCTGCGCGACCTCGGCCTCGGCATGCGGGTCACCCACCGGGGTGGTGAGGACCCGACGCGGCCCCACGTGGTGGTGAGCGGCCTCCAGCCGCGGACGCTGGGGCCCCGGATGTTCCGGGTCCTCCGCGGCGTGCCGATCGCGGGACCGGAGGAGGCGCACTTCGACGGGCTCGTCGGCGCGCTCACCGTGGATTTCGGCGGCGGCGGCGGCCCCTGGGTGCTCGACGGCGATCTGCGCCGATCACGCCAGATCGTGGTCCGCGGGGGTCCATGCGTCGACCTCCTCGACCTCCACGGTGGGGCTCCGTATCCTCCCGATTGACCATGCCTCTGGACCAGAAATTCCGGCGCTTCGCGCTGCTCATGGAGTCCGAGATCGCGCGCATGCTGGAGCGTCAGGAGGCGCAGACGCGCGGCGCGGACGAGGTCCGTCCCGACCAGGCGCACGGCATGGTGACCTACCTGCGGCAGGGCGCGGCGATCTGGCAGGCGCGCGTGGAGCGGATCGCCGAGCACAGCCAAGACCTCGGGGTCTTCAAGTGGTGGTTCCACGGCTTCTCTCCGGAGCTCGACCGCGTCCGCCTCGGCCTCGCCTACCGCGAGGGCGAGCGGTGGCAGATGCACGAGCTCACCAAGGATCAGCTGTTCGTCGACCCCGACGAGGCGGAGCTCCTGTGTCGGGTGGCGGCGCAGCTCGCCCACGCCGACGGCATCCTGCGCGTCCCCGCCGAGGGTCACGTCACCTGGTACGCGCTGTACGACGCGCGCGACGGAGGCAGCGCACGTCCCCCCGGCGACCTCCGGGACACGCAGGTCAATCGCGGCAGCGAGCGCCCGGCGTGGATGGTCGACGGCCTCGAGCTCGACACCGGGATGTCGAACGCCGGGGTGAGTCGCGGTGGCTTCCGCCCCGCCGTGGTCGGCATGACCCACTCGGTGCCGCCGCCCAGCGTCTCCCGCACGGGGCCTCTCGCCCCCTCGCGGCCGACGATGGGCGTCCGCTCGCTGGCCCCCTCCGCGGGGCTTCAGGTCTCGCCCGACGACTTCGGGCCGACCATCCCCGCCCCCGCGCCAGCACCGCGCACCCAGAGCGCGCTGCCCGTACGCGAGATCCGGCGTGAGCTGTTCTTGCCCGTCGCGCAGTCGGCGCTGGCCGAGGTGGTGCAGCAGATCGAGGGCTTCCGGCAGGCCTTGCTGGTGGTGCGCATCGACCTCGAGCACTCGAAGGGTCGCTTCGTCGTGCAGCTCGTCGGGCTCGACGCCGCCGGCGATCTGCACGCGCTCGATGCCTCGCGACCCCTGGTCGACGCCGTCGCCAAGCTGATCGGTGAGGACAGCCGCGACGGCAACGGGCGGTGGAAGAAGCTCGTGGTGCGCATGCGCCAGACCGAGCGGGGCGCCGCCGTCGAGCAGACCATCGGCTGACGTCGCCATGTCCGTCCACGAGATCAAGGGCTCGGCGTTCGTGACGCTGCTGCGCTGGGCCCAAGAGCACCACCCCGACCAGGTCGACGCGTTCTTCGCGGCCCTCTCCCCGACCGACCGCGAGATCGTCCACGGTGCGCTGCCCTCGGTCTACTACGCGGAGGAGCTGCACCACCGGGTGCTCGTCGCGGCGAACGCGGTGTTCGCCCGCGACGACCTGCTGTCCTACGAGCGCATGATCGCGGCGTGCACCGCGCTCGGGGTGCAGACCTTCGCGCGGCTCGTGCTCTCGTTCGCGTCGCCGCCGTTCTTGCTCCGCCGGATGCCGACGTTGTGGTCCGTGCTGCGCCGTGGTCCGGCGACGCTGACCGTGGAGCAGAGCGCGGCGCACACCGACCTCCGCTACCGGTCGTTCCCGTTCTTCCACGACCGGCTCTACCGCCACTACTTCCGCGCGCTGCTCGGAGCCGTCGTGAAGCCGACGCTGGGGCGCACTCCCCTGGTCGAGCTCAAAGGGCACGGCCCCGACTGGCTCGACGCTCGCATCGTGCTCTCGCGGGACGGCTAGCCGGGAGACAGCTCGGTCGTGTCGGTCATCTCCCGCGGGTCCTTCTTGCCCGGGGCTTGCACCTCGAGCGACTTGATGAGCTCCAGCAGGCACGCCTCGCAGTCGGGATCGGCCAGCGTGGACGAGGTGACCTTGGCCTCACCGACCTTCCCCTTGTCGTCGAGCTTGAAGTCGATCACCACCTTGCCCGCGAGCTTGGGGTTCTTCTTCCGAGCCTTGTCGTAGCAGAGGAGCTTGCGGGGTCGGACGGCGGCGAGCGCCTGCTGGATCGTGGCGGGCGGCCCGGACGGCGTGGGGCTCGCGGCGGGCACGCCGACCGGATCGGCGGAGGCGCTGGTCGCAGGGGGCACCGTGGCCGCGAAGTTGCGGGCCGCGTAGATCGCGCCCCCGATCCCGCCGAGCACCAGCACCACGAACACGAGCGCGAGGTTGCGCCGCCGGTGTCCCGAGAACTGGGGCAGATCGCTGTCCGAGAGCCGCGAGGCCACCACCGGCACCTCGTCGCTCGCGCGTGGGCTCTTGGCGGGCGCCTCGCGCGCAGGCACGGGCGACGACGGGGGGGACGGCGGCGGAGACGGCGAGCGGACCGGCTCGAGCATCCCCGACGCGAGGCGCGTCTCCACCGACACGGACAGGGCCACGCCGAGCGCGTGCACGGCCTCGGAGGCGCTGGTGAACCGCTCGGAGGGCTCGCGGGCACAGCACTTGGCGAACCAGCCGTCGAAGTCGGCCGGCAGGTCGACGCCGTCCTCCTTGGCGCGCTTCGTCGCGGGCGGCAGCGGCTCGAACAGGAGCTCGCGATAGAACTCCGCGATCGAGCCAGCGCGCCAGTACGGGGTGCCGACGAGGCACTCGTAGGCCACGATGCCGAGCGCCCAGATGTCGGTCGCCGGGCCGATCTCCTGCCCCTTCGAGGTCTGCTCGGGGGCCATGTAGAGCGGGGTGCCGGTCTCGTCGGTGCCCTCGCGGGTCGTGCCTTGCACGATCTTGGCGATGCCGAAGTCGAGCACCTTCACGGTGGGGCCGGTCTCCTCGTTGCGCACGACGAAGATGTTCTCGGGCTTGAGGTCGCGGTGGATGATGCCCTTGGCGTGGGCCTTGTCGAGCGCGCGGGCGACCTGCCCGAGCCAGGGCACCAGATCGGCGGCCGGCACGCGGCGCTCGCGCTCCACGATGGCGGCGAGCTCGGCGCCGACCAGGAGCTCCATCACGATGTACGGCAGGCCGGTGGGCTCGTCGACGCCGGCGTCGGTCACGTCGACGACGTGCTGCGACTGGATCCGCGCGTTGATGTAGGCCTCTTGCTCGAACTTCTCGCGGGCGCCCTTGCGCGCGACCACGTCGGGGTGCATCACCTTGAGGGCGTGCGGCTTGTGGGTGCGGACGTGCTGCACCTCGAACACCGCGCCCATGCCGCCCGCCTTGATCGGGCGGACGACGTAGTACCGCTCCGCGAACACGGTCCCGGGCCGAACGGCGTCGAACTGGATGTGGCGGGGCACGCACGAGGAGCATACACGAGCTCGGGGCCTTGACGGCCTCCCCGCGAGTGCCTTTGGTTTCAAGCCGTATGGATCGTCTCCTCGCCCGCCTCGAGCGCCGGTTCGGCTGGCTCGCCCTGCCGAACACCGCCGCGTGGGTCGTCGGCACCTGGGCCATCGCGTTCGCGCTCACGCTCGCGAAGCCCGAGCTCCCGATCGCGATGTACTTCGACCCGGCCCTCGTGATGCGCGGTCAGGTGTGGCGGCTGTTCTCGGCGTTCTTCATCCCGTCGAGCGGCAGCGTCCTGTTCTTCATCTTCATGGTGAGCTTCAACTACTGGATCCTCTCGTCGCTCGAGGAGCACTGGGGGAGCTTCAAGCTCGGGGTGTATCTCACGCTCGGCTGGGGGCTCTGCCTCGCGGCCGGGTTCGTGTTCCGCATGCCGATCATCGCGGCCCCCATGCACCTCTCCCTGGCGATGGCGTTCGGCATCCTGTTCCCCGAGGCCGAGATCCGCCTCTATTTCCTCATCCCCGTGAAGGCGAAGTGGCTCGCCCTGCTCGACTTCGGGTTGATGATCTACATGTACGTCCTCCACGACAAGCTCGACGGGCCGCTGCTCGATCCGCTCCGGGTGTCGTTCGCGGCGACCATGGTCGGCTTCCTCCTCTTCTTCGGCGGGCACCTGGTCGGTCTGCTGCGGGGGCAGGCCGTCGTGCTGCGCCAGCAGAGCGAGCGGAGCCGCTTCGCCCCCGAGCCCGAGCGTGCCGTCCGCAGCTGCGTCCAGTGCGGCAAGAGCGACGAAGACCCGGACGTCGACCTCCGCGTCTGCACCTGCCAGGAGTTCTGCGGCGGCAAGGCGACGGTCTACTGCCTCGAGCACGCGCGGAGCCACAACAAGCACTAGTTGGCTGGAGGGGGGCTCTCGCCCCCCTCGGGGTCGGCGGCCGCGGCGCCGACTTCGCCCCTTTCGGGGCTCGTCGCGTCGCTGACCGGCCTCCCACCCCCCAGCGCCGCTCTGCGGCGGGAGGGTTTCCCGCACCGCCCCTCGCCGTCCAGGGTGGCGCGGTGGGACTGCGGGGGTGTTTCGAAACGGATTCGAAACGTTTCGAAACACCTGCCGGTCAGGCCACGACGATGCGGACGCGGGAGGCGACGAGGGGGGCCGCGGCCTCGAACGGCAGCACCGCCACGCGATCGTTGGGCCAGCGCTCGATCGTGCTCTTGAGGAGGCCACGCTGCGCGGGGTCGTCGTAGGTCACGAGCCCGGCGCGCGTGCGCTGGCCGGCCAGCGTCTGGATCACGTGGTCGGCGTCGCGCCCGAGCCGCATGACGATGGCGTGGAAGGCGTCGACCGAGAGCACCTGGCCGGGCTCGCTGAGGACCTCCACGTCCATGCCTCCGCGCACGAGCTCGCGGGCGATGCCGAGTCGGCGGCCGTCGTCGGCCTCGACGACCACGACGCGCGGCCGACGCACCGGCGTGGTGGCCCGCCCGGCCG
>CAZUZY010000165.1:0-16877 GCA_964624885.1 uncultured Polyangiales bacterium
CGGCCCCTGCGGTGTTCGCGCTGTTCCTGCCGGCCGGGGAGGTGGCCGAGCCCGACCGCGAGTCCATCGCGGGGGTCGTCGCCGGCGCGGTCGCGGTGTTCTCCGCCGCCCGCGTCGGGTGCTTCGCGGCGCTCCACGGCGTCGCCGGACCGACGTTCCAGATGTGCCAGTCCGTGGCCGCCTGCGTCCTCATCGCGGGCGCGCTCGGCGCGGTGATGCTCTTCCAGATCGACGACCTGCTCGAGGTCGCGGTCATCGCCCTCGTGCTGTACGGCGCGAAGATTGTCTTCTACGACATGTTCACGCTGCCCGCGGCGCTCGCCATCCCGGCGGTCGCCGCGCTGGCGCTCGTGCTCGCCCTCGCCTCCTTCGCCATCCGCGGGCGCAAGAAGACCGTCCGCGAGAGCCTCGCACCGAAGTCCACCGACGCAGAGAATCCCCCTCCCCCTTGAGCGCCGAGCAACCGAAGAACCCACTCCACGGCGTGACCCTCGCCGCCCTCCTGCACACGCTCGTCGACGAGCTCGGTTGGGACGAGCTCGCGCGTCGGGTGCCGATCGCCCCGTTCCTCCGCGAGCCCACCTTCGAGTCGAGCCTCAAGTTCCTGCGACGACACCCGGCCGAGCGCGGGGCGGTCGAGGCGCTCTACCTCGCGACGCGCAGGTAGTCAGTGTGCCGCGCGGGCGGCGGCGAACGAGGGCGGCGCGGGCTTGCGCGCATCGAGGGCCAGGTTCAGGAGCAGCACGTTCACCCGGGGCTCTCCGAGGAAGCCGAGCGTGGAGCCCTCGGTGTGCTCGGCCACGAGGCCCTGCACCTCGGCCTCGCTCATGCCGCGAGCCCTGGCGATGCGAGGGATCTGGATCGCCACCGCCTCGGGCGAGAGGTGCGGGTCGAGCCCACTGGCGCTCTTGGTGACGAGGTCGACGGGGATCGGGCCCGTGACGCCCGAGTCGCGAAGCGCCTTCACGCGGGCCTCCACCTCGTCCTTCAACGCGCCTTGGAGGGGGCCGTAGTTCGAGCCGGACGAGTAGGTGACGCCCGTCGCCGGATCGACGCTGGCGCCGGACGGGCGACCCCAGAAGTACTCGGGCCACTGCGTCGGATCGAAGAAGGTCTGACCGATCAACGCGGAGCCCTTCTGGCCGACGAGGCTCCCGCTCGCCTGCTTCGGGAACAGCACGCGCGCGCCCGCCGTGACCAGGCCCGGGTAGATCCCGCAGCAGAGGATCAGCAGCAGCAGCGTGACGACGAAGGTCTGACGGAGGAGCTTCATGGCGGGCTCGATTCAGGCGAGGTGCAGGGCGTTGACCACAAGGTCGATGGCCTTGATGGCGACGAACGGCGCGACGACGCCGCCGAGCCCGTAGACGAGGAGGTTGCGCCGCAGGAGAGCCGCCGCGCCGAGCGGGCGGTAGAACACCCCGCGCAGCGCGAGCGGGATCAGCGCCACGATGACCAGCGCGTTGAAGATCACCGCCGAGAGGATGGCGCTCGTGGGCGAGCCGAGACGCATGATGTTCAGCGCCCAGAAGGCCGACGAGCGGGGCGCGCCCTGCGCCACCTGGAAGGCGACGATGCCGGTGAACATCGCCGGTAGGATCGAGAAGTACTTGGCCACGTCGTTGGCGATCGAGAACGTGGTGAGCGCCCCACGGGTCATCAGGAGCTGCTTGCCGATCTCGACGATCTCGATGAGCTTGGTCGGGTCGCTGTCGAGGTCGACCATGTTGCCGGCTTCCTTGGCCGCCTGCGTGCCGGTGTTCATCGCGACCCCGACGTCGGCGCGGGCGAGCGCCGGCGCGTCGTTGGTGCCGTCGCCGGTCATCGCCACGAGGCGTCCGCCCTCCTGCATCTGGTGGATGTAGGCGAGCTTCGCCTCGGGGGTGGCCTCGGCGAGGAAGTCGTCGACGCCGGCCTCGGCCGCGATCTTCCTGGCGGTCAGCGGGTTGTCGCCCGTGATCATCACGGTCTTGATCCCCATGGCGCGGAGGCGCTCGAAGCGCTCCTTCATGCCGGGCTTCACCGTGTCCTTGAGGTACACCACGCCGAGCACGCGCTCCCCGTCGGCCACGACGAGCGGCGTGCCACCCTCGTTGGCCACCCGCGCGACGAGGCCCTGCAGGTCCGCCGGGATCACGCCCTTCTTGGTGCGCACCAGCGCGGTCACGGTGTCGCCGGCGCCCTTGCGCAGGAGGCGCTCCCCGGCGTCGATCCCGCTCATGCGCGTCGCCGCCGTGAAGGCGACGAAGGTCGCGCCCTCGGGGAGCTTCGGCATGATGCCGCGCTCGGTCGCGAGCGCGACGATGCTCTTGCCCTCGGGCGTCTCGTCGGCGAGCGACGCGAGGGTGGCGATCTCGGCGAGCTCCTGCTCGTCGATCCCCGCCACCGGGAGGAACTGGAACGCCTGTCGGTTCCCGTAGGTGATGGTGCCGGTCTTGTCGAGCATCAGCACGTCGATGTCGCCGGCGGCCTCGACCGCGCGGCCGGACGTGGCGAGCACGTTGTGCTGCACGAGCCGGTCCATGCCGGCGATGCCGATCGCCGAGAGCAGACCGCCGATGGTGGTCGGGATGAGGCACACGAGCAACGCCACCAGGGCCGCGATGCCGAGGGAACCCTTGAAGAACCGGGCGTAGGGCTCGAGGGTCGCGACCGCGACCAGGAAGATCAGGGTGAGCGCGGCGAGCAGGATGGTGAGCGCGATCTCGTTCGGCGTCTTCTGCCGCTCGGCGCCCTCGACGAGCGCGATCATGCGGTCGATGAAGCCCGCCCCTGGATCCTGCCCGATCTGGATCTTCAGCCAGTCGCTCTGCACGCGCGTGCCGCCGGTCACCGCGCTGCGGTCGCCGCCGGCCTCGCGCACCACCGGGGCCGACTCGCCCGTGATGGCGCTCTCGTCGACCGACGCGATGCCCTCGAGGATCTCGCCGTCGGCGGGGATCATCTGGCCCGCCTGCACGTAGACCACGTCTCCGCGGCGGAGCTCGGTCGCGGGGATCTCCTCGCCGCCGGCCTCGAAGCCGATGGTGAGGATCGGAGTCTCCTCGCCCGAGCGGCGGATGCGCCGCGCCATCGTAGTGGTGCGCATCTTGCGCAGCGTGTCGGCCTGGGCCTTGCCACGCCCCTCCGCCATCGCCTCGGCGAAGTTGGCGAACAGCACGGTGAACCAGAGCCAGACGATCAGCTGCAACGAGAAGCGGACGTCGACGGCCACGCCGCGCGCGAGGTCGCGGAGGAAGAGCACGGTGACGAGGAGGCTTCCGACCTCGACGACGAACATGACGGGGTTCTTCGCCATCGTGCGCGGGTCGAGCTTCTTGAGGCTCTCGACGATGGCGGGGCGGAGGATCGTGGGATCCCAGAGCGAGTGCTGCTTGCGGAGGTTCTTGGCCATGGCTTCAGCGGGTCATCTGGAGGTGTTCGACGATCGGACCGATCGCGAGCGCCGGGAAGAAGGTCAGGGCACCGACGATGAGGATCACGCCGACGAGGAGGCCGACGAACAGGGCGTTGTCGACGGGGAACGAGCCGGCGCCCGCGGGCACGAGCTTCTTCTTGGCCATGTTCCCGGCGATGGCGAGCGCCGCGATGATCAGCGGGAAGCGCCCGACGTGCATCGCGAGGGCCAGCGTGAGCGAGTAGAACACCGGGTGCTGGGTGGAGAACGCGGTGAGGCCAGCGAAGGCGCTGCCGTTGTTCGCGGTCGCGCTGGTGTAGGCGTAGAGCACCTCGCTGAACCCGTGCGGGTGCGGCGCGCCGTCGAGGCCGGTGTTCATGATCCCCGATCGCCCCGCCTCGGTGAGCAGGCCCGCCGCGGTGAACAGCAGGATCGAGAACGCGGGGATCAGCACGTAGATCGAGGCGAACCGCACGTCGCGGCTGTCGATCTTCTTGCCGAGGTACTCCGGGGTGCGCCCGACCATCAGGCCGGCGAGGAACACCGCCAGGATGACGTAGACGAGGATGCCGTACATGCCGGCGCCGACGCCGCCGAAGACGATCTCGCCGAGCTGCATGTTCAAGAGCGGCACGAGCCCACCGAGCGGCGTGAAGCTGTCGTGCATGCCGTTGACGGCGCCGCACGAGGCGCCGGTGGTCACCACCGCGAAGAGCGCGCTGTCCGGGACGCCGAACCGCACCTCCTTGCCTTCGAGGTTGGTCGCGACGGCGGCGCCCGCGCGGGCCAGCACGGGGTTGCCCTTGGTCTCGAACCAGGTCGCGGCGACGATGCCGAGGACGGCGATGAACGTCATCGCCCCGAAGACGGCCCAGCCGTGCTTGGGGCTCTGGACCATGTCGCCGAGCGTCACGCACAGCGCCGCGGGGATCGCCCAGATCGAGATCATCTGTACGAAGTTGGAGAGCGGGGTCGGGTTCTCCCACGGGTGGGCGCTGTTGGCGTTGAAGTAGCCGCCGCCGTTGGTGCCGAGCATCTTGATCGCCTCCTGCGAGGCCACCGGCCCCCGGAGGACGGACTGGGTCGAGCCGTCGAGGGCCGTCCACGTGGCCGGCCCGTCCCAGGTCTGGACGACGCCCTGCGAGACGAGGAACAAGGCGTAGAACAGGCAGATCGGGAGCAGCACGTAGAGGTGGACCCGCACGAGGTCGACCCAGAAGTTCCCGAGCGTGTCGCGCTGGGAGCGCGCGATTCCGCGGATCAAGGCGATGGCCACGCACATCCCGACGCCGGCCGAGAAGAAGTTGTGCGAGGTGAGCCCGACCGCTTGCGAGGCGTAGCTCAGGGTCGTCTCGCCACCGTAGCTCTGCCAGTTGGTGTTCGTGGTGAACGACACCGAGGTGTTGAACGCGAGCCAGGGCGCGACCGCATCGAGCTTGGTCGGGTTGAAGGGCAGCTTGTGCTGCAGGCGGAGGATTCCGTAGGTGACGAGCTGGGTGACCAGCGAGAACGCGAGCATCGCGGCCGCGTACGCGCGCCACGTGTGCTCCTTGTCCTCCTCCACCCCCGCCCCGCGGTAGATGCCGCGCTCGAGGAACCCGAGGACCTTGCGGGAAGCGTGGTTCTCTCCCGCGAACACCCGGGTCATGAACCGACCGAGCGGCACGGCCACGAGCACGAGGACCGCGAAGAACACCAGGTCGAGGACGAGCACGCGCATCAGAAGCGCTCCGGGCGAGCGAGCACGTAGAACAGGTAGGCGGCGAGCAGCACGCTCACGCCAAGGCCTAGGACGAGGTCGAGGGACATGGTCGGGCTCTCGCGGTCAGATCACGTCGCAGAGGCGAGCGAAGCCCACCACCACGACGAAAGAGGCCAGCGTCAGCAACAAGATCCACAGATCGGTCATGGGACTGGACTCCGAGGAGCAGGAACCAGACCAAGCAGATGGAGCGCGGAGAGGCGCCGAATCCCGTGACCACGAGTTCGGGATTCGTGCGATTTGCACGAAGAACGTGGCCTTCGTGCGGAACCGCACGAAGCGGCGCGTCAGGCGGGGAGGCGGAGCGTGAAGGTGCTGCCCTCGCCGAGGGTGCTGCTGACCTCGAGGCTGCCGCCGTGCCGCTCGGCGATCTCGCGCGCGATGGCGAGACCGAGGCCGTGACGCCCGCGGAGCTGCGCCGGCTCCGCGCCGGTCCAGTGACGTTCGAACACGTGCGGAAGGTGCTCCTCCGCGATGCCCTCGCCGTCGTCGCTCACGCCGAGGACGACGTGGGTGGCCTCTCGCTGGGCGAACAGCCGCACGGTGCCGCCGGGATGGGTGTGCCGGAGGGCGTTCGAGACGAGGTTGCCGAGCAGGATGTGGATCTGATCGGCGTCGAGCGACACCGACTCCACCTCCTCCGGCTCGACCACGAGGGCGACTCGCTTCTCGGCCGCCAGCGCGCGGTGGGCGCGCTCGACCTCGGCGAGCAGGGCGCGTGGCTCCACGAGCTCGCGGTGCAGTTCGCCGGCCTCACGCTCGATGCGCACGAGATCGAGCAGCTCCTCCACGGTCCGCTGCAGGCGCTCGGTCTCCTCGCAGGCCGTGCTGGCGAGCTCGCGTTGCAGCTCACTCAGGCCCTCGCTCGCCTCGAGGAGCATGTGGGTCGCGAGGCGGAGCGAGGTCAGCGGGGTCTTGAGCTCGTGGCTGACCGTGGCGACGACGTCGCTCTTGAGTGCGTCGATGCGGCGGTAGCGGGTCACGTCCTCCGCCACGACGATCACGCCCCGACCCGCCGACTCCTCCACGTGCAGCGGGGATGCCCGCACGAGGAAGAAACGCTCGGCGCCACCGGCCGCGGTCCACTGCATGGCCTCGCTCAGGCTGTCGGGCAGGAGCGGCTTGCCGTCGGCCAGCACCCGGTCCCGCGCCGAGAGGATGCGCTCCGGCGGCTCGATGCCGAGGCGTCGCTGCTCGTCACGATCGCCCGGGGTGAGGCCGAACACCGCCTCGGCGGCCTCGTTGGTGAGGAGGATGTCGCCGCGGCCCCCGAAGACGATCACGGGGTCGGTCATGGCAGCGACGGTGGCGCGCGACAGATCGCGCGCCGCGAGCAGCTCCCCGAGGCTGCTCTCTCGGTAGAGGCGCAGCTTGTCCTGCATGCGGTTGAGCGCGTCGGCGAGCCCCCGGAGCTCACTGAGATCGGGCAGCTCGAGCTTGGCCTCGAAGCGGCCCTCGCCGATCGCGCGCGCGCGATCGGTGAAGGTGGAGATCGGGTCGACGATCACCCGTGGGAACCGGAAGGTGAGCCACCCGGTCAGGAGGAGCGCGATGGCAGCGGCGAGCACCGAGAGCGAGCGCGTGCGCTGGGCGAGTCGGCGAGCCTCCGCGTCGGCCCCCACCATGTTGCGCTGGTTCGCGTCGCGGATCGCGGCGATGCTGGCCTTCAGCTTCTGGAAGCGGGGCAAGAGCTCGCCGAAGTAGCCCGCGCTCCGCTGCTCGATCGGACGGGCCAGGACGCGATCGGCGATCGAGACGTAGTCGCGGTACCCCTCCTGGACGGTGCGGACGAGCTCGCCTTCTCCGGGCAGCGTGACGTTCCGGGCCTCGGTCGCGAGGGCGACCTCGAACTTGCCGCGGTGCTCGGTGAGCATCGGCGCGCCGACGTCGACCCGTCCGCTGGCGACGAACAGCGCGCCCGAGTCCTGCCGCTCGAGGGCCTCGTTCATCTCCTGGCACGCGACGACCGAGGCGTAGTTCTCGCGCAGGATGAGGCCGACCGCGCCGCCGAGCCGATCGAGGGCCAACGTCGAGAGCACCGAGACCGCGAGGACGGTCGCGGCCATCGCGAGGCCGAGGCGGACCAGGCGACCGCGGAGCGACGCGCGGGTCATCGGAGCCCGTAGCGCTCACGCTTGCGGTAGAGGGTGGACGGGTCCACACCGAGCGCGCGGGCGGCCGCGTCGAGCGTCGGGTGACGCGCGAGCACGGCCGCGATGTGACGCGCCTCGGCCGACTCCAGCGACTCGTCGCCGGCGACCGCGCCCCGCGTCGTCGCGCGCACCTCTTCGGGGAGGAGGTCGGGCGTGAGGACCTCTCCATGCGCCAGCAACGACGCGCGCTCGAGAACGTTGCCGAGCTCGCGGATGTTCCCCGGCCAGTCGTACGCGACCAGCGCTCCCATGGCCTCCGGCGACACCGACGTGAGACGTCCGCCCGAGCGGTGTGGCTGATCGAGCAACGCCGTGACGAGCCCGGGGATGTCCTCACGACGCTCGCGCAGCGACGGAAGGCGCACCGAGACCACGTTGAGGCGGTAGAACAGGTCTTCGCGGAACGTGCCCGCGCCGATGGCCGCCCGCAGATCGCGGTGGGTTGCGGCGATCACGCGCGCCTCGGAGCGGCGGGGCTCGGTGTCGCCGACACGCACGTACTCGCGTTCCTCGAGCAGTCGCAGGAGCTTGCCTTGCAGGTCCTTGCCCAGGTCACCGACCTCGTCGATGAACAGGGTGCCGTTCTTGGCAGCCTCCACGTAGCCGGCGCGCGCCTGGTCGGCCCCGGTGAACGCGCCGCGGGCGTGGCCGAACAGCTCGTTCTCGATCAGGTTGGGGCTGATCGTCGCGCAGTTGACCGTGACGAACGGCCGGTCTGCGCGCGGCGAGTGCTGGTGCACGTGGCGCGCGAGGACCCCCTTGCCCGTGCCGGTCTCGCCGAGGACGAGGATGGTCGCGTCGGTCGCCGCGGCACGCTCGGCGAGCAGGTAGGCCTGCTGCACCGCCGGGCTGCGGGACGGCAACGGTGCGCCCCGTGGCTTGCGCTTCACCTCGCTGAGCTCCTGGCGGAGGCGCGCTGCATCGAGCACGCGCGAGACCACGTGCTTGACCGCGGCCGGCGTGAACGGCTTCGGCAAGTAGTCGGCTGCGCCCGCCCGCATGGCCTCGACGGCATTGTCGATGGTCGCGAACGCGGTCATCACCACGACCGCCGTCCCCGGCGCCTCCTGGGCCAGCGTGCGGGTGACCGTCAGCCCGTCGATGCCCCCGAGCCGGAGGTCGATCAACGCGAGGTCGGGCGGGTTGCGCCGCGCAGCCGCGAGCCCCGCCTCGCCACTCGGCGCGAGGGTCACCATGTAGCCCGCCGACTCGAGGCACAGGCGCAGGGTCTTGCGGATGGACTCCTCGTCGTCGACGACGAGCACGTGGGCCTTCGTCATTTCCTCACCCTACCTCTCTCTGGGCCGCGCCGTGTACGACGGGACGCTCGAAGGTGCGGGACAGCCAGCGGTCCAGCTGGGGTCCGACCCTACCGGTGAACAACACGAACAAGGGCCCGCTCGGGCCGCGCCGACAGACCCCCGTCGGCTCCGTCTCGCTGATCGCGAGGGCGAAGACGATGGCGTCCAGATCGGGGTCTTCGACGCGTGGCAGCGTCGGATCCTCGACCACCTGGATCCGTGACGCCGGCGAGAGGACCGGTGGGGTGGGCGAGGCGCCAGCGTACGCCGAGAGGCGCGCCAGGCCATCCCAGGGCCGGGGCCCGTCCGAGACCCCCGTGTCGAGCGCGAGCGCGGCGCGATACGCGTGGTCTGCGTCGGCGTCGTTCCCCGCGAGCTCCCGGGCGACGCCCAGCAGCATCATCGCCTCGGGGTCGAGCGGCGCGAGCGCGCGGGCACGGCACAAGAACGGCTCCGCCTCGGCTGGGCTGCCCGCGCCGAGGACCCTCCGCGCTGCGGCCATCGCCGCCGCGTAGTCGAGCGCGCCGTCGCTCGAGGCGCGCCGCCCGCGGAGCACGCGCTCGAGCGTCTGACGCAGCTCTCGCGGTGAGAACGGCTTTCCCACCACGTCCTCGACGTGGAGACGCAGCAGCTCGATCAGCAGCCGCGTCGTCAGGAGCGTCGTCATGACCACGACGGGCAGAGCAGGGTGGTCGCGACGCAGGGCCCGCAAGCCCTCCGTGGGCTCGTCACCGAAGCTCCGGAGCTCCACCACCGCGACCTCGATCTCCTGATCCCGATCGAGGAGCGCGCGCGCCTCGTCGACGCTCGAGGCCGTCACGACCGCGAACCCGGCGGCGACCAGCGCCTGGTCGAGGACGTGCTGCACGGTCGGGTCCGGCTCTACGACCAAGACGCGGCTCACGGCGCCTCTCGATCCGGGGGAGGATCTCCGACGACGACCACGTCGACCTCCGGCACCGTGCGCATGAACTCCGCCAGCACCGAGCCGCGCAGCCGCTCGCGGAGCCGCGACCGACGCGTCCGGCCGAACACGGCGTGGGTGATCCCCTTCTTGCGCGCGAACTCGCGCAGCGCCGCGACCACGTCGTCCCCCTCGAGCCGCACCACCTCGGCGCCGAGCTCCTTGGCGAGCCGGATGTTCTCGGTCAGCGAGCGCAGGCTCGCGGCGTCGATGCGATCGGGGGTCTCGTCGCGGGTGCGCACGTAGACCACGAACCAGCGGCTCGCGAGACCACCGGCGAGCCGCGCGCCCTGGCGGAGCAGCCGCCGCGTCGCGCCCGGCTGCGACGACATGGAGACCATCACGCGCTCGGCGGCGACCGCCCCCGACTCCTCCGCGGGGCTGCGCCGGGCGCGCCGCTCCACGGCGTTGGCCACCTCGCGGAGGGCGAGCTGGCGCAGCGCGACGAGGTTCTTCTCCGTGAAGAAGCGACGCAGTGCGTGCTCCACCTTCTCCGGCGGGTAGATCTTGCCCTCGCGGAGGCGCTCGGTGAGCTCGCTCGGCGGCAGGTCCACGACGACCACCTCGTCGGCGCGCTGCACGACGCGGTCGGGGATGCGCTCGCGCACGTCGACCCCCGTCTCGCGCAGCACGAGGTCGTGCAGGCTCTCGAGGTGCTGCACGTTGAGGGTCGCGATGACGCTGATGCCGGCGTCGAGGATCTCCTCCACGTCCTCCCACCGCTTGTCGTGCCGTGAGCCCGGGACGTTGGTGTGGGCGAGCTCGTCGACCAGCGCGACCGCCGGGCGACGCGCGAGCAGCGCGTCGAGGTCGAGCTCCTCGAGCGGCACGCCGCGGTACTCGAGCGTACGGCGCGGCAACACGACGAGCCCCTCGAGCGCGGCGGCGGTCTCCTTGCGCCCGTGGGTCTCGACGATCCCGCACACCACGTCGACTCCCTCCTCCGAGAGGCGCCGCCCCTCGCGCAGCATCGCGACGGTCTTGCCCACCCCCGCGGCCATGCCGAGGTAGATCTTGAGGGGCGCCCGACGGCGCGCGCGCAAGAGGGTGAGGAAGTCGTCGGCCACGGTCCAAGGGTCGCTCTGCCCGCAGTCGGGCGTCGAGTCTCACGAGCGGAGCTGCTCCGGCCGCGCGAGCACAAACGCGGCCCAGATCACGAAGACCATGCCCGAGATGGCGCCGAGGAGGACGTCTGCCATGACGACCCGCCTTGCAGCGTGCGGGCCAGCGGGGTGGTCGACGCTTCCACGACCTGGTGCCGGAGCGCGCTCGGGCGGCGCCGCATGACGGGCTCCCCTGGGGTCGTGCAGCGGTGCACGAGTCGCCCGCGCCCTCCTTTGGCGGCGCGGGATCCCGAGAACTGGCGCATGGCTTGCAAATTCGCACGACGTCCTCGCAGTCGCGCACGAAGTCCACCGCGCAGAACCCGCACACCGCAATGCCCAAGCGTCTCCGTCACCTCCTGTTCGGCGCCCCCAAGGACGTCCGCGATCCCGATGCCTTCCACAAGATCTCGCTGGTCGCGCTGCTCGCGTGGGTCGGCCTCGGCGCCGACGGGCTCTCGTCGTCGGCCTACGGTCCCGACGAGTCGTTCCGCGCCCTCGGCGCCCACACCGGGCTCGCGGTGTTCCTCGCGCTCGCCACGGCGCTCACCGTCTTCATCATCAGCTACGGCTACAGCCGCATCATCGAGCAGTTCCCGAGCGGCGGCGGCGGCTACGTCGTCGCCTCGCGGCTCCTCGGCCCGCGGGTCGGCGTGGCGTCGGGCGCGGCGCTCCTGGTCGACTACGTGCTCACCATCACCGTCTCCATCGCGAGCGGCGCCGACGCGATCTTCTCGTTCCTGCCGCCGTCGCTGCTGCACTGGAAACTCCCGGCCGCCGCGGCCGGCCTGCTGCTGCTGACCGTCCTCAACCTGCGAGGGGCCAAGGAGTCGGTCACCTCGCTCGTGCCGGTGTTCATGGTGTTCCTCGTGACCCACGCCATCATGCTCGGCGTGGTGCTGTTCGGGCACCTCGGCGACGTCGCGCCCACCGCCCACCGGGTGCAGGAGAGCCTGCACGGCTCCGCGAAGACCCTCGGCACCGTCGGCCTCCTCTCGCTGTTCATGCGCGCCTACTCGATGGGCGGCGGCACCTACACGGGCATCGAGGCGGTCTCCAACGGCGTCGCGATGATGCGCGAGCCACGCGTGCAGACCGCCAAGCGCACGATGGTGCTGATGGCCGTGTCGCTCGCCGTCACCGCCGGCGGCATCATGCTCGCGTACCTGTTGATGGCCGCCGCGCCCGAGCCGGGCAAGACCATGAACGCCGTACTGCTCGAGCGGGTGGCGAGCCACTGGAAGCTGTTCGGGTTGCCCCTCGGCAAGGCCTTCGTGATCGTGGCGCTCGTCTCCGAGGGCGCCTTGCTGTTCGTCGCGGCGCAGGCGGGCTTCCTCGACGGCCCGCGGGTCATGGCCAACATGGCGACCGACTCGTGGCTGCCGCACCGGTTCGCCGCGCTCTCCGACCGCCTCTCCATGCGCAACGGCGTGCTGCTGATGGCGGTCTCGTCGGGCGCCCTCCTGATCTACACGCGCGGGGACGTCTCGAAGCTCGTGGTCATGTACTCGATCAACGTGTTCCTCACGTTCTCGCTCTCGAACCTCGCGATGTCCAAGCTGTGGATCTCGCGGCGCAAGACCGAGGCGGGCGCGCTCAAGCACCTGCCGGCCCACGGGATCGCGCTGGCACTCTGCGTGACCATCCTCGGCGTCACGGTCTACGAGAAGTTCCGCGAGGGCGGGTGGCTCACGCTCGTCGTGACGAGCGCCGTCGTCGCCCTCTGCTTCTACATCAAGCGCCACTACGAGGCCGTCCGGATCGCGCTGCGTCGCCTCGACGCCGACCTCCCGTCGCCCGTCGAGGTGGAGACGGGTACGTCCACCGGCCGCGAGGCGCTCGCCTTCGTGCACGGCGACACGGAGAACCTGGCCGAGCACCACAGCGAGCTCGACCCCGACCCGGACCGGCCGGTGGCCGTGCTGTTCGTCGGTGGCTACAGCGGGCTCGGTCGCCACGCGCTCCTGACCTTGCTGCGCATGTTCCCCGACCACTTCGGCGGCGTCGTGTTCGTGAGCGTCGCGGTGGCGGACTCGGAGTCGTTCAAGGGCCCCGACCAGCTCGAGGCCTTGCAGGATCGCACCCGCGAGCACCTGCTCCGATACGAACGCTACGCCCAGTCGCTCGGCCTGCGCGCGGCGAGCGCGTTCGCCGTGGGCACGGAGGTGGCCGTGGAGGGCGTCCGCGTGGCCGAGGTGCTCCGCCGCCGCTACCCGAAGCCGCTGTTCGTCGCCGGGCAGATCGTCTTCGAGGAGGAGACCCAGCTCTCGCGCGTGCTGCACAACGAGACCGCGTTCATGGTGCAGCGCCGCCTGCAGCGCGCGGGCATGCCGATGATCGTGGTGCCCGTGCGCCTCGCGCTCGAGGGAGAGCAGAAGGCCGCGGCGTGATCGTGCGCGCTTGCACGAGAGCGTTCGTGGGTACGCTTCCTGCCTCGTCCTCGGCGTGTCCCCCTATCGCCACGTCGATCGTGCACGGTCTCCCGAACCCGAGGACGACCGCGAGGAATCCGCCTTCGTCACCTCCATCGTCGCCATCGCGCTCGCGGTCGCGGTGTTCCAGCGGAGCCACGGCGGCGCCTTCGACGCCGTCGAGACGCTCGCCTGGCTCGTCGCGATCGTCTTGCTGATCGAGCGTGCGTTCAGGGCGCGAGCCGCGGCAGGATCGCGCGGAACATCCACTCGCCGACCGCCCACGAGTACAGGTTGACCACCAGCGCCACCGCGAACGCGCGGCGGGCGGCCACCCCGCACACGACGAGCGCCACGCCCTCGAGCAGGACCGCCGACGCCTCGCCGGCGTAGACCGCCGCGTCGTGGCCGAGCACCCGCACCCAGAAGAACCAGAGCAGCGGGTAGCTCACCGCGTTGCCGAGCGTGGCGCCGAGCAGCGCGCGCAACCTCCGCCCCGACGGTGCGAGCGCGGCGTACAGCGGCAGCTCGAGCGCCAGCACGAGCGGCACCATCGCGAGGAACAGGCGCGTGTAGGCGCTCACGGAGGCGCGCGGACTCAGCCCTCTTCGAGGCCGTGCTGACGCATGATGGCGCGGACCTCGAGCGACACCTCGAGCTCCGGGGTCGAGTCGAGGAACGCCATCAACCAGCGGCGCGCGCCGTCCTTGTCGCCGCGCCCGAGGCACGCGAGGCCGAGGGCGTGCCACACCTCGGGGTCGTCGGGCTTCTGCCGACGGGCCGTCTCTGCCTCCTGGACCGCCGCGCGCGCGTCGCCGAGCTGGCGGAGCGTGTGGCTCAGGTGGATCCGCGCGCCGAGGTACTGGGGGGAGAGGGTCAGGGCCGCGCGGTAGGCGTCCCGCGCCGGCTCGAGCTGCCCCGCCTCGTAGAGCGCGACGCCCAGCCAGTGGTACGCGTAGGGGTTCTTGGGCGAGGCCGCGACCACCTTGCGCAGCTCGACCAGCGCCTCAAGGGGCTGGTCGTCCTGCACGAGCTCCACGGCCTCTTCGACCTCGCCCCAGAAGCGCGCGTCGTCTTCTTCGGACATGCCGGCGACGCCTCGCAGGAGCTCAGCCGGCGGACTTCTTGGCGGCCGTCTTCTTGGCGGCAGCCTTCTTCGTCCCGGCCTTGACGCTGGCGGCACGCGCCTCGGTGCGACGGGCGATGCGGGCCTTCTTCTTCGCCTGGGCCTTGCGGCGGCTCATCTTCTGCGAGTGGCGGCGGTCGTGACGACCCATGGTCGGCTCCTTGATGGACGTTGGAAAATGGGGGGCGCGGAGCCTAGGTCGGATCGGGGGGTTTAGCAAAAGCCCGCCGTTCGAGCCCGGAGCGGAGGACCGGACAGGGACGGTCCGGGAGCGACAAAGCAAGCAGGGATCGGGTAGCTTTCGGGGCATGAGCTTCTCGACCGTCGTCACGCTCGCCGAGCAGGTCCTCGCGAAACTCGGCATCGATCCCAAGACCGCGTGCGTCCGCAGCGACCCGGACACCGTGGCGTGGGGCATGAAGCGAGGCAGCGCCCAGGTCCTGTTCATCGTGGCCGAGGAGCCCAAGACCGGCGTCTGGCTGCGGGCGATCGCCCCGGTGGTCAAGGTGCCCGCCGACGGCGCCAAGAAGCTCGAGCTCTACGGGCGCCTGCTCGACCTCAACGCCAAGGCCATGCGCAACGCGGCGTTCGGCGTGCTCAACGAGAACGTCGTGGTCGTCAGCGAGCGCCCGGCGGCCGGGCTCGACGCGGCCGAGGCCGAGCAGATCCTGAAGCACGTGGGTGCCACGGCCGACCACTACGACGACCTGCTCGCCAACGAGCTCGGCCTGACGCGTGTCTGAGCTCGGGCGTCTGAGCTCGGGCGTCTGAGCTCGGGCGTCTGAGGTCGGTACGAGGTGTCGCAGTGACGCCGGGGGCGCCCTTCGCTAGAGGGCTTCCCCCATGAACAAGCGTCGCCTGCAGGTGCTCGATCCGGTCGCCGATCCGACGCGCCGATCGGCGGTTCCCGACGACGACCGGTTCCACGACGAGTGCGGCGTGTTCGGGATCTACGGGGCCAAGGAGGCCTCGAACCTGGCCTACCTCGGCCTCCACGCGCTGCAGCACCGCGGCCAGGAGAGCGCGGGCATCGTCACCGTGGACGACGGCCAGCTCTACGCGCACCGCGCCATGGGCCTCGTGCAGGAGTGCTTCTCGCCCGAGCAGCTCAAGAAGCTCCCGGGCGAGGTGGCCATCGGGCACGTGCGCTACTCCACCGCGGGCGGCTCGCACGCGCGCAACGCCCAGCCGCTCGCCGTCGACACCGCGCACGGCTCCATCGCGCTCGGCCACAACGGCAACCTCACCAACGCCGAGGAGATCCGCGCCACCCTCGAGGCGCGCGGCTCGATCTTCACCTCGGCCTCCGACACCGAGGTCATCGTCCACCTCATCGCCCTCTCTCGCGCGGCGGGCCTCGTGGACAAGGTCATCGACGCGCTCCTCCAGGTGCGCGGCGCGTATTCGCTCGTGGTGCTCAGCTCCGACACGCTCATCGCCGTCCGCGACCCGATGGGGGTGCGCCCGCTGGTCCTCGGCCGCCTCAACGACGCCCACGTGGTCGCGAGCGAGCCCTGCGCGTTCGAGCTCATCGGCGCCGAGTACGTGCGCGACCTCGAGCCCGGCGAGATGCTGGTCATCAACGACCAGGGCCTGCGCACCCTCAAGCCGTTCCCCCGCCAGCCCAAGCACCTGTGCGTGTTCGAGTACATCTACTTCGCGCGCCCCGACTCGCGCATCGAGGGCCGCAGCGTGTACTCCACGCGCAAGGCCCTCGGGCGGCGCCTCGCCAAGGAGCACCCCGTCGACGCCGACGTGGTCATCCCGGTGCCGGACAGCGGCGTCCCGAGCGCGATCGGCTACGCCGAGGCCAGCGGCATCGTCTACGACATGGGCCTCGTGCGCTCGCACTACGTGGGCCGCACGTTCATCGAGCCGTCGCAGAGCATCCGCCACTTCGGCGTGAAGCTGAAGCTCTCGCCGGTCGCCGAGTCGCTGCGCGGCAAGCGGGTGGTGGTGTGCGACGACTCGATCGTGCGCGGCACCACCTCGCGCAAGATCGTCAAGATGATCCGCGACGCGGGCGCCAAGGAGGTGCACATGCGGGTCTCCTCGCCGCCCACCCAGTGGCCGTGCTTCTACGGCATCGACACCCCTTCGCGCCGCGAGCTGATCGCGTCGAGCCACTCCACGAGCGAGATCGCGCGCTACATCACCGCCGACTCGGTCGGGTACATGTCCATCGAGGCCATGATCGAGGCGGTGCGCGGCGAGCTCCCCGCCGACCTGCGCGACGCCGGCCTGTGCCACGCGTGCTTCTCGGGCGACTACCCGATCCCCGTGGTCGGCCGTGAGCCCAGCCAGAACCAGCAGCTCCGCCTCATCGGGGTCTGATGACGGTCCCCGCGCAGGTGCTCGAGGCCTTCGCGCTCGAAGGCCTGTCGCTCACGCCGATCAGCGTCGGCCTCATCAACCGCACGTTCCGCGTCGACCGCGACGGCGCCCCGTGGCTCGCGCTCCAGGAGCTGCACCCGGTGTTCAAGGGCGAGGTGAACCTCGACCTCGACGCGATCACCAGCCACCTCGCGAGCCAGGGAATGCTCACCCCGCGCCTGCACCGCACGCGCACGGGGGCGGCGTGGGTCGAGGCCGAGGGGCGGCCGTGGCGCGCGCTCAGCTGGTTGCCCGGGCAGGTGCACCTCGCCGTCTCGTCGCCCGCG
>CAZUZY010000166.1:0-16225 GCA_964624885.1 uncultured Polyangiales bacterium
GGCGCCCGACGTCGTGCGCGCCGCGGTGCTCACCGAGGTCGGTCAGCACTCCGCGCGCCTCGCCGCGCTCGTGCGTCTGGTCGCGCCTTCGGTCGTGCTCGGGGCCACCCGCGCGGTGCTCGGCCAGGCGATCGACGCCCTCGATCCGAGCCACGCGCTGTCGTCCGAGGACCCCCCGCCCGTGCCGGAGACCGACGACGGCGACGGTCGGGTGCAGCCCAACGTGCACGCCTGGCTCGAGCTCGTGCTGGAGCACGCCCGGGAGGCCGACTCGGTCCAGGTCACCCAGCACCTCGCGGCCGAGCCGGACGACGTCGCGCCCGACCCGCGGATGCGCCCCGGCATCGAGAACACCTGCTTCGGGATGCGGCCGCTGCACGCGTGGTGGATGCCGCGCGCGATCCGGCTGCCGCGGCAGGTGGATCAGGGGCGCATCGTGGCGGGCTTCGCGGGAGGGCCGGTGTCCTGGGCGAGCGGGGACGACCCCGTGCCCTCGGGCGTCGAGACCCACCTCTCGCGGCGCCTCTCGCAGCTGCGCGCCGACCAGGCCCTGGTGTCGTTCCTGGCGATGGAGACGGGTGTCGACGTGCCCTGGGCGGATCGCTAGGCGGCGATCGGCTCCACGCCGAGCTCGCGGCGCACGTCCCCGAGGGGCCGCGCCCAGTGGTCCTCGAACACCACGGTGGCGAGGAGGCGGGCCCGGCGCCCGCGGGTCACGCCGCGGACGACGTCGCGGGCCAGGGTGCGGTGGCGCAGCCCGAAGCGCAGCGTGCCGACCAGCGCGATGAGCCCGGCGCTCGGCATGCGCAGCTGCCCCCAGGTGAACGCCTGCAGCGCGATCTCACCGGGCACGTCCGGCGCGCAGTCGGTGAGCACGTGCCAGATGTCGTGCGTCTGGCGGATGCGTTGCGCGAGCCAGGCCACGGTGGGGGGAAGACCCGGCGGCGCCTGGAACAGGTCGGGGTCGAGGTGGTGCTCGTCGAGGTAGCGGGCGTACTCGCGACCGAGGGTGCCGTCGGGCAAGGCACGGAGCGCTTCCCAGTCGACGGTCCGGGAGTCGATGGCGGGCCGCTCACGCAGCAGACGATCGCCTTCCGCGTCGAGAGCGAACTGGGCCAGGAGCCACGGCAGCCGCCGCGCGTTGGCGGCGAGGCCGAGGAGGAACACCTGCCGGGTGTCGTCGGGGTCGCGCAGGATGGCGCTGAGGGCGCGGATCGAGAGGGCCAGCTTCTCGAGCGAGGAACCCTCGAGCGCGATGCGGGCCGCCTCGAGCTCGGCGTTGCGGTCGTCCATGGCATCTCCTTCTGTTGTCAAACATGACAATAGCTCCCGCCGGTTCATTGTCAAGCTTGCCAATGAGTGCGCGCGCGGTGGTATGGTGGGGCGATGGCGGCTCGTCGGGCGCGCAGATCTCCCGAGGAGGCGCGGGCCCTCATCCTCGCCGCCGCGCAGCGTCTGTTCGCCGAGCGGGGGCCGGACGCGGTCGGGCTCAAGGACGTGGCGGCGGCGGCCGGCGTGAGCCACGCCCTCGTGACGCACTACTTCGGGACCTACGAGGCCTTGGTCGAGGCGGCCCTCGAGGCGCGCGCCAACGCTTCGCGCGCGCTCCTGCTCCGCCGCATCGCCGAGGCGCCCGACGACCTCCACGCGTGGATCGACGCGCTGTTCGAGGGCTTCGCCGACCCGGTCTACGGACGGCTCGCGGCGTGGGCCATGCTGAGCGGCCGCGCGGCGTCGGCGGAGTTCTTCCCGCGGCGCGACCGCGGCATGAAGCAGGTCGGGGACGTGTTGTACGCCCGGTTCGAGGGCCGGGTGCCCCGCGCGCGCCTCGAGCACGCGATGGTGCTCGTGTTCACGGCGGCCCTCGGGTACTCGCTCGGCGAGGACGTGCTGGCCGCGAGCCTCGGCAAGCGCGCGACCGCCCACCGGGCCGCCGAGTTCCGCACCTACCTCTACGAGCTCCTCGCCCGTGAGCTGCCCCTCGACCGAGCCGCTCGCTGACCCCACCTCCGAGAGGCCCACCATGCTGCTCGCGCACCACCCCGAGGCCCTCGCGTCGCTCCGACGCCCGACGCCGCAGTCGCCGCTGCGCATCCTCTCGAGCGGCTGCCTCGCCGGCCTGCCCTGCGGCGTCGACGGCACCGACTACGATCTCGGCGTCGTGCTGCGGGACCTCTACGCGCTCGAGACCGTGCGGGTGTTCACGGCCTGCCCCGAGGACGTCGGGATCGGCACCCCGCGCACCATGCCCGATCTGCACGGCGGCGACGGCCACGGCCTGCTCGACGGCCGCGCGCGGGTCCTCGACGAGCACGGCCGGGACCTGAGCGACGGCATGCTGCGCGGCGCCCACGCCATGCTGACGACTGCCCGCGCGCACGACGTCGAGGTCGCCATCCTCACCGACATGAGCGCGGCGTGCGGCACGCAGGTGATCTCGCTCGGCTGCCGCTACGACGCGCCTCGCCGCTTCCAGGTGGGGGTCGGCGTCGCCGCGGCGCTCCTGCTGCGCGCGGGCTACCTCGTCGTCAGCCAGCGCGATCACCGCACGATCGGTCGGCTCCGCGCGCTGTGCGATCCGCGCTTCGTCCCGGACGAGGGCGCGATCGACCACCACGAGACCGAGTGGTACCGCGCGCAGTTCCCGCGCTAGTACGTGCCGACGACGCCCAGGTGGAACGCCACCGCGTGCGACACGTCGGAGCGCGCGGCGAGCTTGTCGCCCGGCTCCGGGTCCGAGAACTGCCAGATCTCCGTGGAGGCCTTCACCCGGAACGCGCGATCGACCGTGACCATGGCGCCCACGGTGAAGCGCTGCACCGCGCTCTGCCGCCGGAGCTCGCTCCCGACCAGCACGTTGCCCGTGCGGTACATCACGTCGTAGCGGAACACGCCGTCGACCTTCTTGGAGAGCGGGTGCTCGATCTCGGCGTAGCCGCCCTGCTTGACGAAGAAGTCGCCACCCTCGCGGGGGACCACGTAGGCGAAGCGCGTCGGGTCGCTGACGTCGAAGGTCTGCCTCCGCGCGAGCCACTCGAGCCGGATGTTGGTGCGCGAGAGGCGGAGCGAGGCATCGGCGCCGTAGAACCAGTAGAACTGCTTGCGGTCGGGGTCGAACGTGCCGTACTGGCTCGAGCCTCCGACGGTGAGATCGCTCGCCTCGCCGAGCTTGAACGTGAGAGCGAGCCGACCGCCGACCGTGGGCCGGCTGTTGTTGTCGGTGTAGTACGGCTGGCGGTTGAGCTGGAAGTCGAGGTCGACCGCGTCGCTCGCCGCCTTGAACCCGCTCACCGCGTAGAGCGCGTAGTCGAGCTGCACGCTCTCGCCGAACCAGTGGGTGCCACTGACCTCGACGCCGTTGTCCGGGAACGGGCTCGGCAGCACGCCCATGTTCCACTCGGTCTTCCGCAGCATGCGGCCCATGTCGTAGATGAGCGGCTTGCTCGAGAGCCGGTGGTTGGCTGGGTCGTGGCGCAGGTTGAACGCGCCGAGCGAGGGCGAGAAGCGGCCGACGCGGAAGTTCAGCTCGTCGGCCACGCGGTAGTCGAGGTGGGCCATCGGCACCTCGAAGCCGTGGCAGCCGTAGCAGACCTTCACGTTGGCCGAGACCTTGTCGGTCACGTCGACGGCCACCTTGAGGGCGAGCTCGGTGGTGAAGCCGTCGCGGGGGGTGGTGCCTCCGGGCGACTTGCCGTTGACCACGTAGTGGTAGTCGAACTGCCCCGAGCCCGCGAAGTTGCGCTCCACCGCGCCGACGCGCCGGCTGAACGACACGAGCACGCCGAGCAGCACGACCGCGACGAGCAGTTGCCCGAGCCTTCGCGCGCTCACGGCTTCCTCCCCGCGAAGGCCTTCTCGGTGGGCTCGAGCTCGAGCTCCGACTTGTCCTTCTCTTTCTTGCCCTTGCGTTGCTCGGCGGAGAAGTACTTGAGGAACCGCAGGATGCGCGTCTCGTCCTCCGGCGAGATGCCGCTGCCCGGCATGCGCCGCATGCGGGCCACGTAGAGGGCCCAGAACTCGTCCTCGGTGATCCCGCTGTTCAGGGGGCGTGCGAGGGTGTGGCACTTGCTGCACCGCTGCGCGAAGACCTCGTAGTCACCGCGCACCTCGGGGGGGAGCTGCGCGCTGTCGAGGCCGTCTCCGCGCGGCGCCGTGGGGGCAGGGCACCCGACGAGCGCGCACGACAACAGCCCCGCCGAAAGCCCGTGGAACCAGCGCTTCATTCGTCGTCCGCCCCCTCGGCCCCTTGGTCGATCCAATCCGAAAGCTTCTGGATGTCCTCGTCCCGCCAGAACGCGGGCCCGTTCTTGGGCATCCGGGTGCCGAAGGGGTAGGTTCCCTTCAGCTTCTGCACGATCGCGGAGCTCTTGCTGTCGAACGGGACGACGATGCCGCGCCCGCTCGTGCCGCCGCCGCGCCGCAGCTTGCCGAGGGTCGAGAGGTCGAGCCCCGCGAGATCGAGGCCCACGTGGCTCGGCTGCGTGGAGTAGTGGCAGGCCTTGCAGCCATGACCGGTCGGATCCGTCTCGAGCCGGTTCATCAGCGGCCGGATGTCCTTGGCGAAGCTGATGCGCGGCGCGTCGCTCGCCGCGTCGCTCACGCCCGCGTCGACGGGCTCGATGCGATCGCCGACGTTCGGCGCGAAGGCGTCGCCGCAGCCGAGCGAGACCAGGGGCAGGAAGAGGAGCGCGCGCAGGTTCATTTGGGGGAGAAGGTGAGGGAGACGGTGGCCGTGGCGTCGCCGGTGTCGACGCCCTTGACCTTGGCGCTCTTGGCGATGCCCTCGACGCAGCCCTTCATCGCCGGCAAGAAGCCGGCGCCACCGAGCGAGGCCGAGGTCACATGGCCCGAGTCGTCGATGGCCAGGGACAGTGTGGCGGTGCCACCGACGGGGCTGCCCTTGGCCTTGAGCGCGTCCTTGTAGCAGCGCGTGATGCCGGCCAGGTTGAGCGACGCCTTGACGTTGCTGCCCGAGAGGCCGTTGGTCGCGCTCGCGGCGCCGAAGCTCACCTTCGCCGCGTCGAGGACGAGCGGCTCGGGGGGCGGGGTGGTCGCGGTCGGGGCCGCGGTGGTGGTGGCGGTCGCCGTGACCGTCGCGGTCGCGGTCGGGACCACGGTCGCGGTGGCGGTCGGTGCGGCGGTGGTCGCCGTGGGCACCGGGTCGGCGGTCGGCGTGACGGTCGTCGTGGTCGGCGCGCCCGTGCCCGTGGTCGGCGCGCCCGTGGTCGGCGCGATCGTGGTCCCCGTGAACGCGACGGTGGGCGCAGCGGTGGGCTTCGTGGTCCCGGTCTCGGAGGCGGTGGCGATCACGGTGACCTTCGTCGGCTCGCCGGTCGGGACGACCGACGGGGTCGCGGCGGTGGCCGGCGCGTTCGACACGACGACGATGGTCGTCGCCGGGGCCGCGGGCGCGCCCGTCTGCGTCTTCTTGACCAGCACGAACGCCCCCGCCGCGCCGGCCGCGAGCCCGAGCGCGAGCAGCAGCAGCGGTCCCTTCCCGCTGCGCCGCGGGGGCTCCGCGGTGGTGACCGCGATGGTGCTGGTCTCGGGCGTCGCGGCCACCGCCTTCATGGTCTGCGCGGGCGCGAGCAGGGTGTCGGCCGCCGGGCTGCGCTGCGAGGCGCGCACCGCGGCGATGCGCCGCGACTCCTCCTGGACGTAGTTGCCATCGAGGGCGACCGCCGTGGCCGCGCCCTCGATCGACTGTCGCGTGCGCCGGTCGAGCGACGAGGCAGGGGCCGCGCCGATGCCGACGGCGGCGCGCAGGGCGTTGCGCATCTCGCGCGCGGTCTGGAACCGGTCTTCGGGCTTCTTCTCGAGCGCCTTGAGGCACACGTCCTCGAGGATCGGGTCGAGGTCCCGGTTCCACTTGGAGGGCGGCGCCGGGATCTCCGTGACGTGCTTGAGCGCGACGCCGAGGGCGGTCTCGGCGGTGAACGGCGCGCGCCCGGCCAGCAGCTGGTAGAGGATGACGCCGATCGAGTAGAGATCGCTGCGGCTGTCGACGTCCTCGCCCCGCGCCTGCTCGGGCGACATGTAGTCCGGGGTGCCGACGACCAGGCCCTCGGTGGTGAGCTTGCGGCCCTCGGTGCCCGGGTCGGTCGACTTGGCGATGCCGAAGTCGCACACCTTCACCAGATCGGTCGGGTGGCCCTCGTCGCTCACCGAGTCGAGCACCATGATGTTCTCGGGCTTGATGTCCCGGTGCACGATGCCCATCTCGTGGGCCACCGCCAGCGCGGCGAGCGCCTGCGACAGGATGTTCACGGCGCGCTCGGGGGCGATGGGCCACTCGGCGTCGAGGACGTGCCCGAGGTCGCGCCCGGCCAGGTACTCCATCGCGATGTAGAGCAGGCCGTCCGGCTCCTCGCCGAAGTCGATCACCCGGAGCGAGTTCGGGTGGTCGAGCTTGCTCGCGGCCTGGGCCTCGCGCTTGAACCGCTCGCCGAACGTGGCGCCGAAGCCCTCCTTGTGCATCACCTTCACGGCGACGACCTTGTTGAGGGCGGTCTGCTTCGCCTTGTAGACAGCGCCCATGGCGCCGCCACCGACGAACGAGTCGATGACGAACTTGCCGGCGATCGTCCGCCCGAGCAACGCCTCGTCGCTGCCTACTGCCATCGTGCTCCCTAGCCTACGCGCGAATCGGGCGAGCGGATCGCCGGTCTAGCTCTGCCGCAGACCGATCCGCGGCGGGCGCTCCCTCGTACCAGCGTTGGCCGATCCTCCTCCTCCCGGTTAGCCTCGAGGTCCATGCGCCGTTCTTCCCTGCTCTTCGCGTCGGCGATCCCCCTGTCCGTGGCCCTGTGGGGCGGCTGCATCCGCTTCTCCGACGAGCCCGCGGCCCGGGCCGACGCCGGGGATTCCGGCGGGAGCGACGCGACCGACACCGCCTCCGACACCGCGCCCCTGTGCAACCCCGAGGCCGGAGCGCCGGGGTCGCTGTGCGACAAGTACGGCGGCGCCGGGACGGTCAAGGCGCTCACCAAGGAGCTGGTCGCCACCCTCGCCGCCGACTGCCGCATCAACAAGCACTTCCTCGCGCTCACCCCCGAGCGGCTCGCGTTCGTGCAGGAGTGCCTCGAGCTGCAGATCGGCCAGGTGCTCGGGTGCGCCTGCGTCGTCTACCCCGCCAAGACGAGCAAGGGCGAGCAGTGCCGTGACATGAAGACCTCGCACGTGGGCAAGGGCATCTCGGGCGACGACTTCAGCGCGCTGATCGACGACGCGGTCGCCACCATGAAGAAGCTCGGCGTCTCGGACGAGGACATCGGCAAGGTGGGCGCCGTGCTCGGCAGCACCGCGCTCAAGTCCGACGTCGTCGAGAAGACGACGCCCGGCCTCACCAAGACGGGGTGCGACGGCGGGACCGAGGCCGGCACCGACGGCGGGTCGATTCCGCCGTACTGACAGGGCCCGCGCACAGCGGGCTTCCCCTCCGCGGCGGGCACCTCTATTTCGGCCGCCATGACGTTCGCCGAGGTCTCTCCGCTCGACGGCAGCCCGCTCGAAGCCGTGGTCGCGACGCCGGCCGCCGAGGTCGCCGGCCTCGTCGAGAAGGCGCGGGTCGCGCAGCTCGCCTGGGCCGCGCTGTCCCTCGAGGCCCGCATCGAGGCCGTGTTCAAGGTCAAGGATCGCATCCTCGACGCCGGCGCCGACATCGCCAAGGTGCTGCGCGCCGAGTGCGGCAAGCCCGAGGGCGAGTCCTGGACCGCCGAGGTGATCCCCAACGCCGACCTCGTCGAGCACTGGTGCGACAAGGTGGAGGCGGCGCTCGCTCCCGAAGAGGTGGCGCTCGATCCGCTGGCCTACCCGGGCAAGTCGGGCGCCATCCACGCGGTGCCCCGCGGGGTCGTCGCGCTGATCACCCCGTGGAACTTCCCCGTCGCCATCCCGCTGCGTACGCTGATCCCCGCGCTGCTCGCCGGCAACGCGGTGGCGTTCAAGCCGAGCGAGCACTCGGCCCGCGCTGGCGCGCTCGTGGCCAAGCTCTTCGACGGCATCCTGCCCGAGGGCGTGCTCACCCTGCTCCAGGGCGCCGGTGACGTCGGCTCGGCCTTGATCGAGGCGGGGCCGGACCTCGTGGTGTTCACGGGCTCGGTGCCCACCGGTCGCCGGATCGCCGAGGCCGCCGCGAAGAAGCTCGTGCCCGTGGCGCTCGAGCTCGGCGGCAAGGACGCGGCCATCGTCCTCGCCGACGCCGACCTCGAGCGCACCGCGCGGGGGCTCGTGTGGGGCGCGTTCAACAACGCCGGGCAGAACTGCGCGTCGATCGAGCGGGTCTACGTGGAGCGTCCACTGGCGGCCAAGCTGACCGAGCGCATCGTCGCGCTGACCAAGGCGCTGCGGCCGGGGGAAGACGTGGGACCGCTCACCACCCGCGCCCAGCTCGACATCGTCCGCCGTCACGTGGAGGCCGCAGAGACCGCGGGCGCCAAGGTGCTGTGCGGCGGCGAGCCGTTCGGGCCCGGCCTCGGCTTCGCGCCCACGGTGGTCGAGATCGACGGCGCGCTCGAGCGCTCGATGGCGCTGATGACCGAGGAGACCTTCGGCCCGGTCCTCCCCATCGTCGTGGTCGACACGGCCGACCTCGCCGTGGAGCGCGCGAACGACAGCAAGTACGGCCTGACCGCCAGCGTCTGGACCAAGAGCCCCGAGAAGGCGGAGCCGCTTGTCGCCAAGCTGCGCACCGGCGTGGTCACCCTCAACAACCACGGCTTCACCGCCGCGATCGCCGCGGCCCCGTGGAGCGGCACCGGCGACACCGGCTACGGCGTCACCAACTCGCGGCGCGCGCTCGACGAGCTCACCCGGCCCAAGTTCGTGCTGGTCGACCGCTCGAGCGCCAAGAGCGAGCTGTGGTGGATGCCCTACACACCGAGCCTGACGGCCACGGTCAAGGCGATGGCCATCCTGCGCAGCGGAACGCGGGGCCTGGTCGAGAAGCTCAAGGCGCTGCTCGCGCTCCTGTCGAACGCGCCGAAGCGTCTGATGGGGAAGTAGCCCCGCCGGAGCTGTCGCTGGGCACTGCCGCTACAGGCTCGAGAGGTAGGCGACCAGATCCTGGATCTCGGCCCCGCTGAGGCCGCTCGTGCGCCCGTGCTTGTCGCCCCCCGCGCACGGCGCCGTGAAGCGGTCGGCGAGGGAGCTCGTGCAGCCGTCGTGCATGTAGGGTGCGCGATAGAACACGCCACGCAGCGACGGCACCTGGAAGTTGCCGCCGGTGCCCACGTCGACCGTGGCGTTGGTCGTGGTGGTCGCGCCGGCGTGGCAGGTGGCGCAGCCGCGCGCGGTGAACAGCGCGGCTCCGGCCTCGACCGAGCCCTTGGTCACGCTCGGCTTGGGGAGCGCAGGGACCGCGTCGAGCCAGCCCGCGAGGGCGCCCAGCTGGGCGTCGTCGAGGTGAGGGCCGCTCATGCGCTTGCTGAGCACCGCCTCGCTGAGGGCGCGCAGGTCGGGCATGTCGCCGTCCCAGTGGAACGGTGCGGTCTTCAGGAAGCCGCCGCGGAACGACTGGGTGCGGCGCGGGCCGAGCTTCTCGAACGACCATGTGCGACCGTCGTCACCGCCCTCGGGGTGACACGAGGCGCAGGCCAGGAACCCGCCGCTGTTGGCGTGGAAGATGGTGTGCCCGGTGTCCTCGCGGGAGTCGGTGGCGAGCGGGATGGTGACGGGGGCCACGGTGAGGTCGGCCCCGTAGACGTGGATGGCCGCGGGCTCCCGGGTCTGCACGACGAGCTTCCCGAGGCTGAACGTGACGGCGACGGACTGGCCCGGCGGGTCGGCGATCGGCGTCGGTTGCACGCAGGGACCGACCGTGCGCGGGGAGAACAAGAAGAGCTGGCGCAGCTTCCGCGTCTTGCCGTTGCCCGCCGCCGCGACCACGAAGCGCTCGCCGTCGATGGCGAGATCGACCGGGAGCACCGCCTTCGGGAGCGCACCGAAGGAACCGAACACGGCGCCGGCGGTGGCCGTGCTGACCGTGCTCTGGACGATGCTGCCCGCGCAGTCGTCCGTGTTCACGCCGCTGTCCGTGCTCGGAACGGTGCCGTCGCCAGTGCCGCCGGTCGGGCCGCTCGCGTACCCGCCGGGCGCCGTGGAGATGGGCTTGCCCTCCGGATCGGCGCCGATCTGGTGCACGATGGCGACGCCTCCCGAGAACGGGCGCATGCGCCAGGCGACGGCCGGCGTCATCACGCCGTTCACGGTCTTGGTCGGTTGCAGCACCAGGGGAGCGGGGAGCGGCCCCGAGCTGGCCTTCGGGCACACGAACACGTTGGCCGAGCGGAAGGTGCTCACGTAGATCGAGGTGCCGTCGACCACGACGTCGCGCAGGTCGGGCGTGAGCTGCATCAGCACCTTGGCCGGGGAGCCCGTGGCGACCGGGAGCTCGACGAGCTCTCCACCGGTGCACGCGACGAGCAGTCGCGCACCGTCGATGGCAACGCCGCGGGGCACGGGGCAGACCGCGCGGCGCTCGACGAGCGTGGCGCCGACGGGATCCACGCTGGCGACCTCGCCCTTGCGACGGAGCACCACGTGCACCCGACCGTTCTCGTCCTCGGCGAGGCGCCCGGGTTCGGCGCCGGCCTCGAAGGTCACGTGGCGTACCGCGAGGCTCTTCAGGTCGACGATGCTCACCCGATCGCGATCGGGATCGGAGGCGACGGCGAAGCGGCCGTCGGCCGTGACGTGCAGCGTGCCCCCGGAGATGGGCGGCGGTGGCGTGGCGGCCTGGACGGTGGGGCCGTACTCCGGGCGCGGGCCGAGCGGCAACGGCTCGGGGAGCGGGTTCTGGTCCCCGAACTTGCCGTTGCAGGCGCCGACGACGAGCGCGGTGAGGAGCAGCGCCTTACGCATCTGGACAATCAAGCACAGCCAAGGCTCGCGGCAAGATCAATCGTCGCAGAGCGAGCCGAGGTCCGGGCGTGAAGCGGCGATCGGTTTGCACTTGGACTTGGCGGGGCAATCTCGATCTGAAGTGCAGAGAGGCAAGCACAGGCCGATGCCCTGGGTCGGCAAGTACAGGCAGCGCTCCACGCCGCGAATGCACGGTCGCACGGTGCCGAACCGGTGCGCGCCGCTCACCGCGCACACCGAAAGGCAGCGGCCGGCGGTCGTCGAGGTTGCGCCGAAGCATGTGCCACTCTCGCAGTCGGCCGACTTGCGGCACGCTGCCTCCACGCGGCTCACGTCCACCCCGGCCCCGGCCGGCAGATCGATGCCGCTGCCGTCGACGTAGTAGGCGCCTTCGAGGAAGTTGTCGAGGAATCCGCCGTCCCTCGCCCCGTCGCCCGAGGGCGCGCAAGAGAGGATCGAACCGGCGAGGAGTGCCAGCGCGCGGGCCGCGGAGGCCATCAGAAGTAGTACACCGCGGCCACGTTGGTGATGAAGATGTTCCACGGCTGGTGCGACGTCGAGGTCGCCACGCTGAGCCGGTTCTGCTTGCGGACGAAGACCCCACCCGCGGGCACACCGGGCGTGACGGTCGCGAGCGTGCCCGAGGACTTGGTGCTGGTGTAGTCCAGGGCGACGCCGAGGGACGCGTCGAGGGCGAGCCGCGGCAGGCCGATGAACCCGAACTGGACCTCGGCGCCAGCCCGGACGCCGAGCGTGAAGCGGTCCCCGAGGTGGCTGGTGTCGGAGATCGGCGTGGCGCCTGGGGTGGGCGCGGGGGCGGGGATGGTCTCGCCAGCATGGGCGTACACCACCTCGGGGCCGGCGAAGACCGTGTAGTGCTTGTCGACCCACAACGCGACCGGCAGCGCCACGCGCGCGCCGAAGGCGAGGAGGCTCGCGTCGTCGGTCGAGACCGTGTCGCCGCCGTTGATCGAGGCGGAAGACGAGCCCGAGCTCAGGCCGAGGCCGATCGCGAGGTCGAGCCGCACGCGCGAGAACCAGTGCCGGATGCCGACCATCTGGATCGGCACGCTGGCCGTCGACCGGGTCACGCCGATGGCGGCGTCGTACTGGCCGAAGTACCCGAAGCCGAAGTGCCCGATCACCAGCGCGTGGTCGGTCTCGGGCTTGGCCGGCGCCACGGGCTCGACCGGCGCGATCGGGGTCGGTGCGGGCGCCGAGCTCGGCACGGGCGATGCCGCCGGCGCGGCAGAAGCGGCGGCGGAGGACGCCGAGGCCGAGCTCGAGACCGACGTCGACACCGAAGGCGAGACCGCGTCGACCGGCCCGTCGGCCCGCGCGCGGAGCGCCGGGAACAAAGGAGCGACCATCAGGACGAACGCGGCGGTGCGGCGGACGAGCTCCGGAAGCGACATGCGGCCATGCTAGGCACGATCAAACCGTGATTGCCAGCGCGACGTCCGCTTGCGGCGAGCTCCGAGACCGTGCGATCAATCCACCTTCTGGTACGTGATCACGAGATCGTTGCCATCGGCGCGTCGGCCGAGGGACAGCGAGGTGGTCGTCGCCGTGAAGCCGAACTCCACCGTCTCGTGGTCGGGACAGGTGTGAGACCAGCGCAGCGTGGTGCCGTTCACGCTCCAGCTGGCGCTCCACCGACTGGCGAGCGCGCCGTCCAGGTTGACGGCCTGCACGGTCGTCGCGTCGATCACGAGCGTCTCGTCGAGCCCGGGATAGAGCGGGCCGGCGGGGCTTCCACCCGAGCCCGTGTAGTACGCGACGCGGGTCGCGACGTAGGTGCCGGGCGTGACGGCTCCCCCCTCGAAGTTGGGGAACGGGCCCTCGTCGTTGTCGGCCGGCACCGCGGTCGCCCGATCGACCAGCGCGTTGCACGCGGCGGGAGCGGAGTCCGCGGGAGCGGAGGTGCCTGCGTCCGTGGTCGCCGCGGCGGCCGGATCGGAGCTCCCCGCGTGGTTCCTGGTCGGGTTGCTCGATTCGCTCGGCCGGTCGTCGTACGTGGGGGCGTGCGCGTTCCCGCCGCAGGCGCCGAGAGGCGCCAGCAGGAGACACGACACGATCCATGTCCGCCCCCGCGACATGCTCTTTCGCATAGGCGCGGTGCGTCGGGGCCGGGAGAGCCGATCGCCCCAAAGCGACCAAACCTTGCGCTCGCGCAAGGTGTTCTGGGCCGAAAGATCGCCTGCTGGCGTTCAGCGGAACCGATCGTGGAGCAGGGCCGACGCGGCGTCGCGGGCCGAGCCGCGGTCGTACCCCATGCCGAGCATACGCTCCATCGCCTCGTCGGCCGCCTTGCGCTGCTCGGGGCGGAGCCCCTTGCCCTCGTCCTCCACGAGGACGACGAGCCACTTGCACAGGTCGGCGATGGCCTTGCTGCGCTCGCCGAAGACCGCCTCCTTGAGCTTGCGGAGGTGCTGCGGGAAGACGGTCGCGTTGTCGATCTTCTCGCCGGGGTGGTCGATCGACCACGCCGCGATGGCGCCGATGATGCCGTGGCGGAACGCGTCGACCTCGTCCTTCTTCTGGCCGAGCTGCTTCTCGACGTGCTGCATGACGGTCTGGTCCGGGTCTTCGTAGTCGCCGGTGAGGGCGTTCTTGACCTTCTCGCCCTTGACCCACACCGAGACGTTGCGCACGTAGCGATCGAACAGGTCGTTCCAGCTGCGCTGCTCGACGAGGCCCGAGGCCACGCGCAGCTCGTCTTCCCACAGGTCGAGCAGCCGGCCGCGGATGAGGCCGAGGAACGCCCGCGCGTCGTGGTAGGCGCCGGGCATGGGCTCCTGCTTGAGCCACTCGTACTCCCCGCTGCGCGACACGAGCTCCTCGAGCTCGTCGAGCACCGCCAGCGGCGACAGGCAGGAGAACCGTGGATCCTGGGCGGCGTCGAGGAGCACGCCCTTGATCTCGCGCGGCGAGGCGCCGATCAGGCCCTCGTAGATCGGGTAGGCCTTGCTCTCGTCGTAGAGGTCGCGCACGTGGGCGCGCAGCACCTTCTCCTGGTCGGCGTCGAGGCGCTCGGGGATGCGACCCGTGGAGTAGAGGTCGGCCTTCTCGAGCACCGTGAGCGTGCCCACGATCTCGGGCAGCCCCTTGACCGCGGCGAAGTGCTCGGGGCGCGGCTTGCGCATGCGGGTGAGCACCGCGAACAGGGCGGCCGCGTAGGTGGCGTGGGGCGCCACGTGGCGGCGCACGTGCGGCGCGATCTGGGCGTCGTAGATCTGCTGCTCCTCGACGTACGAGCGGAGGTACGGGGTGCGCACGAGCTCGAGCCGCCCGCGGAAGCTCGCCCACTCCGGGTGCTCGCGCAGGGCGAGCAGGTGCACCTCGTTCGCGCTGCCCACGAGCACCACGTTGAGCTGCACGTTCTGGTGCTGCAGGGCGACCTCGCCGGTCTCCACGCTGAGCTGCAGGTACTTGTAGGACTCGAGCGGCCGCTTGAGCAGATCGCTGTACTCGAGGATGCCTCCCGCGGCGTCGATGAGCTCGCCGAAGGCGTCGAACAGGGTGACGGCCTGGAGCGCGGCCGGCAGCGCGGCGAGCGAGCGATCGGCGGTGATCTGCCGCTCGCCCGCGTCGACGCTCATCTGGGGCCCGAGCGTGACGGCGCCGGTGCGATAGCGCCGCGAGACGAACCAGCGCTCGACCGAGACGTGACGGAGCACCTGGCGCATGTCGCCGCGGTAGCTGTTGAGGAGCGCCTCGAAGACCTGCTGGCTCTTGTGCGAGAGGCGGCCCCGCACGAGCCAGTCCGGCGGCGGCTCGGTGACCCCTGCCGCCGCGAGCGTGCGGCTCATGATGGGCTTGCGCTCCTCGATCGGGAGCAGGAACAGGGGATGGTCGCGGATCTCGTTGATCAGCTTGGCGTCGATGAGGTCTTCGGGGAGGTGCGCGAAAGAGGTGGTGCCCGCGACGCCCTCTTCTCCCCCGAAGCCGATGCGCGACTTGACCGTCTTGGCGCTCGGGAACACCCAGTGGAAGCGGTAGAGCGCGCCCTCGTCGAGGCTCGAGTAGTGCTCGAGCGCCCGCATGAGGCACATCGCCATCGTGGACTTGCTCGACCCGTTGGGGCCGTGGAGCAAGAGGAGCTTGTTCGGTCGGCCCTCGCGGCCGAAGTTCTCGAACACCCGGAGGATCTCGCCCTGCACGTCCTCCTGGCCCACGAGCCGATCGCGGCGCGCCACCTCGGGCTCGAAGCCGAGGTCGAACAGCTTGTACCGGGTACGCTTGCCCCAGGGCTTGTCGACCTCCTCCTTGCCGTAGTGCTCGAACATGTCGCGCACGTAGCGGCTGGCGTCGCGGCCCTGTCGCGCCGGATCTCGCGCGTAGAGCGCGAGGTACTCCTCGAACGACATCACGCGACGGCCCACGCGGAAGGCCTCCTGCACGGTGCCGGCGATGCGCTCGAGCTCGGCCTGTATTCCTGCGGGAGCAGTGGCGAGGTCGAGCGAAGACGGGTCAGGCATCGGCGCGAGCGTACCCGAGCCCGCGCCGTGCGCGAAGCGTTCGCACGTCGTACGATGCTCCTCGTGCGCAACACGGTCGCCATCGCCTGCCTGTCGGCTTTCCTTTCGTCGGCCTGCTACCCGGCCCGCGAGCCTCGCTGGGGCCAGTGCGGCGAGGGATTCGCCTTCGACGGAGAGCGGTGCGTGCTGCTCACCACCGCCGAGAAGCCGGCCGACCCGCTCGCGGGCGCCTACCAGCTCACGAGCCTCGCGGCCGACGGCGGCGTGATCGCCGGACAGGCCACCTTCGAGCCGCTCGGCGGCGCGGTCTATCGCGTGCGCTACGAGGTGGGCAGCGTCAGCGAAGAGGGCGTCGCGTCGCTGCGCGACGGTGTGGTGTCGGTCGGCATCGGCGGCGCGGACACGGGGGTCGTCGAGTACCAGCACGTCGGCGGTGGGCGGCTGTCCGGGCACTGGGTGTTCCACGGGAGCCCGCGGCGTGGCACCGAGGTGCTCGGCGGGGGCAACGCCGACTGGAGCGGCGTGTACACCATCGAGACCGGCGTCGGGCCCGACGGCGACGCCTACGGTGGTTCGTGCGACCTCGTGGTCACCGGAGATCTGCACACGCTGCTCTGGCACGTGCAGAACCCGAGCGGCACGATGGACACCTACCGCGGCCTCGGGCTGCGGAGCGGCAACGTGCTCTCCGTGGGGTTCGGCACCGGCGCCGCCACCCCGTTCTCGGTGGCGCAGTACCGCGTGGAGGCGGGCGGTCGCAAGCTCGTCGGCCGGCGCGCCTCGTGGGTGACCACCTCACCCCACGCCTCGCCCGAGACCCTCACGCGCTAGGTGACCGCAGCGCAGGGCTCGGCGGCCCGGTCACTTGTTGGCTGTTGCGGCCG
>CAZUZY010000166.1:16325-16845 GCA_964624885.1 uncultured Polyangiales bacterium
CCCATGGAGGCGGCCGCCGTTCCCTGCGCTCGCCTGCGGCTCGCTCCGGTCACTTGTTGGCTGTTGCGGCCGCCCATGGAGGCGGCCGCCGTTCCCTGCGCTCGCCTGCGGCTCGCTCCGGTCACTTCTCCCCCGCCTTGCACGTGCAGAGCGGCACGCCGCTGCAGCGCGCGCACGAGGTGCTGCCCACGGTCACGTCGCTCGTGGGCTTGGGCTTGGCCGTCGCGATCGGCGGGAGCTTGGGCTTGGCCGACGGCTGCGGCGATGCGGTGGGCTCGGACGCGGTCGCCACCGGGAGCGTGACCGGCGCTTCGGCCACGGTCACCGTGGGCGCGGGGCTCTGCGGCGTCGCGGCGGGCTCTGTCGGGCGTCCGAGCCCCACGATCGCGAGGACCAGCACCACCGCGGCCAGCAACGAGCTCGCGACCAGGAGCAGCACGGTCCGTCGCCGCGCGCGGACGGAGGCGACCTCGAGGGCGGCGAGCTCCGCGGCGTGGCGGGCGGCCATGGCCACCGCCTC
>CAZUZY010000167.1:0-16837 GCA_964624885.1 uncultured Polyangiales bacterium
GCGGGCGGTGGCGCGCCTCGCGCGGCGCAAGGCCTGAAGCGCTCGCGCGGAAGTGATAGACCGCTCGGGTGGCGGAGCGTCGACACGAAGGACCGAACCACGAGGGGCCCGCGCACAGCTCGCCCTACGGGCTCTCGCGGCTCGCGCCGGCCATCGATCTGGTCGACGTCGCGCGCGAGATCCAGGAGGCGGATCGCGCGGTCGGCAACGCCACCCTCGGCAAGCTGCGGGTGATCGCCGAGCAGATCCGCGCGCTGCAGGCGCAGGCCGAGAAGGTGCTCGCGGACGCGCAGTCGGCGAGCGCGCTGCACCACGCGGAGTGCCGCTTCCAGAAGCGGATCGGGCACGTCTACCACCTCTACCGACGCACCGAGGGGCGGCCCTACTTCTCGATGCTCTCTCCCGCGGAGTGGAAGCCCGCGGACGAGTATGTGGGCAGCTACCGCCTCGAGCCGGACATGGGGTGGACGAAGGCCGAGGACGTCGCCGCGCGGGACGCGGAGGACGCGCGGCTGGTGCCGCTGCTGGGGGTCGGTGACGGCGACGACCGGGGTGGGTGACCGATGGGCGCGAAGAAGAAGGACCCCCACGCGATCGCGCGCACGGCCCTGCGCGCCGCGGCCCTGGGCTACCCGGAGACGACCGAGGAGTTCCCCTGGGGGGACCGCGTGGTGAAGGTGCGGGGCAAGGTGTTCGTCTTCCTCGGCGCGGACGAGGGGGGCTTCGGCATGAGCGTGAAGCTCCCCGTGTCGCACGACGCAGCGCTCACCCTCGGCTTCGCGACGCCGACCGCGTACGGCCTCGGGCGGCACGGGTGGATCACGGCGCGCTTCGCCCTCGACGAGGACGTCCCGGTCCCGCTCCTGCTCGAGTGGCTCGACGAGAGCTACCGCGCGGTCGCGCCGAAGCGTCGCGAGAAGGCGGCAGCGAAGAAGAATGCTGCGACGAGGAAGCCTGCGGCGAAGAAGCCGGCGGTCACGAAGAAGCCGGCGGCGAAGCGCTGACCCTCACCCGAGCCGCTTGAGCAGCGGGCGGATGTCGGCCTTGCGCTCGAGCGCAGGCGCGAACAGATCCCCGTGGGCGTCCAGCCGCGCCTGGAACGTGCGCAGCAAGAACGCGTTGGGGTCGAGCTTGGGCGTGACCTCGCTCCAGCGCAGCGGCGCCGACACGGGTGCTCCGTCCAGCGCCCGCAGCGTGTACGGCGCGACCAGCGTGCGGCCCTCGGCGTTCTGCAGGGCGTCCACGTAGAGCCGCCCGCGCCGCTTCTCCTTCGGGAGCTCGGTGGTCGCGATGTTGGGCAACACGCGGGCGAGCGCGCTCGCGAGGTGGTTGGCGAGGCGCCCGGTGTCGTCATAGGTGACGCCGGGCGCGACGGGGATGAACACGTGCAGGCCGCGCTTGCCGCTGGTCTTGGGCACGCTCGGCAGCTCGAGCTGCTCGAGCAGCATGCGCAGGGCGAGGGCCACCTCGATCACGTCGGACCACGGACCGTCGCCCGGATCGAGATCGAGCGTGAGGAAATCCGGCAGGTGCAGCGTGGGCACGCGCGACGACCACCCGTGCAGCGTGAGCGCGGCGAGGTTGCCGAGCCAGCGGAGGGCGTCGAGCGAGTCGGCGATGAGGTGGCGCTTGCCGTCGCGCTCGATCACGCGGAGCCAGTCCGGCGTGCCGGTCTTGGGCGGGTGCTGCTGGTACCAGGCCTTGTCGTCGATGCCGTCGGGCCAGCGCTGCAGCGTGAGCGGGCGGTCCTTGAGGTAGGGGAGGAGCACCGGGGCGACGCGGGCGTAGTGCTCGATCACCTCGGCCTTGGTGATGCCGTCGCGCGGGAACAGCACCTTGTCGGGGTTGGTCACCCGCACGCCCGGGACCGAGCGCGGCACCGACTCGGGCGCGGCCTCTTCGACCTCGAGGACGGCCTCCTTCACGCACTGCTCGGGGCGCTTGTCCTCTCGCATGCCGACGAAGGTGGGGAAGCGCGGCTTGCCCTCGGGGCTCCACTCCTGGAACGACACCTCGACCACCCGCGTGGGCTCGACCCACCGCGCGTCCTTGATCGGCTCGTCGGGGATCACGGTGCGGGTGTCGCGGAGGTGCGCGTCGAGCTCCTTGGCGAGCTTGCTGCGGGTGCGATCGTCGAAGCCGCTGCCGACCTTGCCGGCGTACTGGAAGCGCTCGCCGTCGTGGAGCGCGAGGATCAGCGCCCCGACCACCGAGCGCTTGGTGCCGGAGAGCGGCGTGTAGCCGACGACGGCGAACTCCTGGCGCCGCAGGGCCTTGATCTTGATCCAGAGGTTCGAGCGGCCGTTCTGGTAGGGCGAGCCGCGCCGCTTGGCGACCAGGCCCTCGAGGTTCGCCTTGCGGATCGCCGCGAGGAGGGTGGCCACGTCGGCGCCGGGCGGCACCGGGAGCGTCTGCGACACGGCGACGGGGGCGCCGACGCCGGGTGGGCTCGCGAGCAGGGCCGAGAGCAGGCGGCGCCGCTCCTCGATCGGCAGCGCGCGCAGGTCGCGCCCGTCGAGGAACAGCAGATCGAAGGCGAAGAAGTGCAGCACCGCGCGCCCCCGCTCGCCGCCCACCCAGCGCTGCAGGGCGTGGAACGAGGGGCGCCCGTCGGGCTCGATCGCGCACGCCTCGCCGTCGAGCACCACGTCGTGCGCGGCGAGCGCGCCGACCGCCTCGACGATCCCACCGAAGCGATCGCTCCAGTCGTGGTCGGCGCGGGAGAACAGGCGCACCTCGGCGCCGGCCTTGGCGGCGAGGAGGCGGTAGCCGTCGTACTTGATCTCGAACAGGTAGTTCGCGGCGTCCTCGAGCGCGCCGGTCGAAGCGAGCATCGGCTCGCCGATCTGCGCGAGGAGGCCGCGCGCGTCGACGCCGGCGGCGCGCGACGAGGCGGGGCCCGCCGCCGACATGGGCCCGCGCGTCGCCACGTGCCCACTCCGTACCGATTCGGGGCGTTCTTCGACGATGTCCCGCGTGGGATCGGCGAAGCGATCGGCGGCCTTGAAGAACAGCCACGGCTTGGCCTTCGCGTCCTCGTCGCGACCCTTGATGCGCACGAGGTGCCACTCGCCGACCAGCTTGTCGCCGAGGAGCCGGATGTGGAAGTGCCCCTTGTCGCGCATCGCGCGCTCGACGCCGGGCGGGATGGTCTCGTAGGTGCCCGAGTCCCACACGAGCACGTCGCCGGCGCCGTACTGGCCCTCGGGGATGCGCCCCTCGAACTCGTTGTAGGCGAGCGGATGGTCCTCGGTCTCGACCGCGAACCGCTTGGTGTTCGGGTCGTAGCTCGGGCCCTTGGGCACGGCCCACGACATCATCACGCCATCGACCTCGAGCCGCAGGTCGTAGTGGAGCCTTCGCGCGTCGTGCTTCTGGACGACGAAACGGAGCATCGGCCCCGCCGACGGAGAGATCGCCGGGTCTGGCCTCGGCTCGGGCGTCACCGAGAAATCGCGCTTCTCCTCGTAGGTGCTGCGCGGCTGCTCAGTGGTCGGCTTGCGTGACTTGGCCATAGGCTCGGATTCCCGTCAGACTTCCGGCCCAAGGAGACTCTCACGATGCGCGCCATCTGGTCGGGCGAAATCGCCTTCGGGCTCGTCGCCATTCCCGCCAAGCTCTACTCCGCCACCAAGGACCTCACCCCTTCGTTCTCGCAGCTCCACAAGACCTGCGGTTCGCGGATCAACATGGTTCGTCGCTGCACCAAGTGCGCGATCGACGTGCCGTGGGAGGAGGTGGGCAAGGGCTACGAGGTGAGCAAGGGGCAGTACGCCCTGTTCACCAAGGAGGAGCTCGCCAAGCTCGAGGGTGACGAGGGTGCGTCGGGCATCGACATCGCCGAGTTCATCGACCTCTCCGCGATCGACATCGCCTTCTTCGAGAAGAGCTACTGGGTCGGCCCCGCCGGCAAGTCGTCGCGCGGGTTCATGCTCCTCAAGCGCACCCTCGAGGAGACCGGCAAGGTGGCGCTGGCCAAGGTGAAGCTCCGCGCGCGCACGCGCCTCGGCGTGCTGCGGCCCAAGGGCAAGCTCTTCTCGCTCGACGTCATGCGCTACGGCGACGAGCTCGTGATGCCGGACGACATCGACGTGCCGGACACCTCGAAGGAGCCCAACGAGCGCGAGCTCAAGCTGGCCCTCGATCTCGTCGCGCAGCTCGCGGCGACCTTCGATCCCGAGCGTCACCCCGACCAGTACCGCGCCGCCGTGAGCGCCGCGGTCGAGCAGAAGGTCGAGGCCAACGAGCTCAAGGACGGCGGCGCCGAGGCCGCGGTCGAGGCGCAGGGCGCACAGGTCATCGACCTCGCCGAGATGCTCGCGCGGAGCCTCCGCACGATGTCGGCGAGCAACGACGAGCCGAAGCCGGGCCCGAAGAAGGCGCCGCAGGAGGAGGCCGCCGCGGAGCCGGTGGCCGAGAAGCCGGCCAAGAAGAAGCGCGCGGCCGGCACCAAGTGAGCCGCCGCCGCTCCGGGCGGCATGTACGAAGGAGAGAGCGGTGGCCTGGTGGCCGCCGCTCTTTCGTTTCTCAGAAGAAGACGCCGCTGAGGCCCACGTAGGCCCCGCCGGGCAGCACGGAGACCTGGGGCACGAGGGTCGCTGCGGTGTGCGGGGGCGGGGGCGCGGTGAGCAGCCGGATGGCGCCGATGGCCGCGACGGTGAACCCCGTGCCGAGGCCGATGAAGCTCGCGATGCGCACCCCGGACCAGGTGGCGATGGTGTTGTTCGACGACTGGACCGCGGTCTGCACGTCGGTCGTCTTGGCGATCCTGCAGGAGTCGGGCTTGTCGTGCCACTCGCTGCAGTTCTCGAGCAGGAACGCGCGCTCGCTCTCGAGACGGTTGCCGGAGACGACCACGAACACGAGGCCGGCCGTGCCGACCAGGCCGCCGCCGATGATGAGCGACCAGCCGAGGGCACGCGCGCTCGCGCCGTCGTCGCTGATCGGCACGGTCGGCGAGGGGGGCTTGGGCTTGTCCTTGGGCGGCGGCGGCGGCGGGGGCACGTCGAGCTCGGCGAGCTTGGCGTCGGCGTCGAGCGTGACCTTCTCGCCGGCCTTGGCCTCGACGGGGATCTCGACCGACTTGGCGCCGCTGACCACCTTGATCTTGCTCGTGCCGGCGAACACGACCAGCGGTGCGCGGGGCAGCACCCCTCGCGCGCGCGAGCCGACGTACACCTGCGCGCCGGCGGGGCCCTTCACGTCGACGCGGGCCATCTTGGGCTCGTTGGCCTTGAGGAACGCCTGCGCCTTCTCCTTGGGCTTGCCGCCCAGGCCGAGCGCCAGCGCGGCCTCGTAGGCCTCGACGGCGAGGTCGTCCTCCTTGAGCTTGGCGGCTGCGTTGGCGACCTCGTACTTGGAGTCCTTGGTGGACTTGAGGCCGTCGGCCTCCTCGAACAGCTTCAACGCCTCGGCCCACGCCGAGGGATCGTTGGTGTCGACCGCCTTCTCCTTGGCGGCCACGCCGCGCGCCATCGCCGCGTCGTAGGCGTCCGCGAACGCCGGGGTCGCGAGGGCGAGGACGGCCACGCAGGCGAGCGCGCCGAAGCTTCGATAGGCGAGGGCCACGGCCCTACGCTAGACGGTCGGGCTCACGGTTGGTAGCAGCAGCGAAAGCCCACGTCGTCGAGCCGGGACCCCTTGGGCACGGCGCGCGGCCCGTCGCAGCGGAGCGCGGAGGCCTCCATGTCGTTCCAGCTGCCCCCTCGGACGCGACAGGTGGCCGTCACGTCGGCGCCGCTGCAGGCATCCTCCCACTCGGCCACGCTGCCGCTGAGGTCGATGACCTGGCGGAACGGCTCGATCGAGGAGCGACAGCCCGTGCCGGCGAGGTTGACGGGGACGGTGCCAGGAGACGTTCCGACAAGTCGTTCGCCCAGGCAGGACGAGCGCTGGTAGGTCTCGCCATACGGATACGCGCGCGGTGAATCGCCGCTCCAGCAGGCGAAGGTCCACATGCTCGTCGCGTCGAGCGCGCTCGCGAGGGTCTGCGTGCCGCCGCTCCGCGCACCGCAGAGGCGCTTGCCGGCCCAGCGGCAGTACACCTGCGCCTCGCAGAACGTCACACTGGTGGCGGGGTGATCACCGAAGTCCGCACGCGGCGCTGGATACGCAGGCGAGCCGCAGCCCGGAGGCCACTCGGGACGACCCGCGCTGTCGCCGAGGAACTGGTTGAAGTTGCTGCGGGTGACCTCGGTGCGGTCCATGCAGAACGTTCCGAGGTTGGCCATCTCGGGGCCGCGCCCCGTGGGGCAACCATCGCGCAGCGAGACGCCCGGCGGGAGGCCCGTGTCACCGCCTTCGCTCGCCGTGTCCGCGCCCGTGTCGGTGACGTTCGTACCGACCGGGTCGCCCTGACACCCGACGAGACCGAGCGCGAACAGGGCGGCCGACCACCTGAGCATCCACCGCATTCTACACGACCCGAGGTGACGCGCTCCTCCGCTCGGCGTAGGCGGTCTCGATGCGCTTCCTGCACACCATGCTCCGCGTGAAGGACCTCGACCGTGCGCTGGTGTTCTTCGTCGACCAGCTCGGCCTGCGGCTCACGCGCAAGACCGAGTACCCGAACGGGCGCTTCACGCTCGCGTTCCTCGAGACCGGCGCCGAGGGTGACGGCGCACAGGTGGAGCTCACCTACAACTGGGACCAGAGCGAGCCGTATCCGACCGGTCGCTTCTTCGGGCACCTCGCCTACGGCGTCGAGGACATCCACGCGACCTGCGCGCGCCTGCAGGCGGCCGGCGTCGTGATCCACCGGCCGCCGCGGGACGGTCGCATGGCCTTCGTGAAGTCGCCCGACGGGCACTCGATCGAGCTGCTGCAGATCGGCGCCGCCCTCGAGCCGGTCGAGCCGTGGAAGTCGATGCCCAACACCGGCGAGTGGTGAGCGCTACGCCCGCTCGACGAGCTCGGTGAGCTGCCGTGTCGGCGTGACGAACCAGGCGATGCGGCGGCCAGCGAACGCGACGGCCGGGGTCGGGCCGCTGACCAGCACGCAGGCGTGGGTGCGGGCGTGGGCGAGCGCGGCGTCGAGGTCGTCGACCTCGTAGCAGACGTGGTAGGCGCCGATCTGCTTCCTGAGGAAGCCCGCGAGCGGGGAGGCCTCACCGAGCGGCGCGCAGAGCTCGATCAGCGACTCGCGGGGGCCGCGGGGGACGGCGCCGTCGGGCTCGGCGGTGACGCTCGGTCCGGCGAGGAAGCACACCGCGACCTTCTGCAGCGGGTCCTCGAAGGGGCCCGCGACGAGGTGCAGGCCGAACACCGTCTCGTGCACGGCGATGGCCGGGGCGAGCGCGGCGACGGCGACGCCGACGTGGTGCAGGTTCATCGGCGGGTGACCTTGGCGTGCAGGGTGGGGAGCGCGGCCTCGAGGCGCGCGCGGGTGAGCACGCCGTCCTCGAGCAGCGGCTCGAGGAACTCGCGCAGCGGGCCGTTGCGCTCGGTGGCGACGAGGCCGAAGCGCACTCGGTCGACGCCGAGGTGCTCGAACAGCGCGCGCAGGGTGTGGTGCTCCACGTGGCGCGAGAACGCGCGGCAGCTCATGACCCACGTGTCGACCAGCGCGTCGTCGCGTCGACCCATGAGCACGGCGATCTTGCCGAGTGGGCCGAACTTGTCGCGGTAGGAGACCGTGAGGAGGAAGCGTGCGGGGTCTCCGCCGTGGGCGCGGAAGGTGGGCTCGTCGAGGCGGCGGCCGTCGAGGTTCCACTGGTTGGTCTTGTTCACGAGCTCGAGCGCGCGGGCGTCGGGCTCGTCGAACGCGATCTCGATCTCGGCCTCCGCGGTCGCGAGCAGGTCCGCGCTCAGCGCGGCGCCGGCGCTGCGCAGGCCGTCGAGGCGGAGCGTGTCCTCGGCGGTGACGGTGGTCTTGCCGTAGGCGGCCTGCAGCGTGCGCAGCAGCGTGAGGAGCGCCTCGTCGTCGCGCGTCGGGTAGCGGAGCAGGTGCAGGGTGGGGAACGCGGCCCCCACCTCCTCGAGCTCGCGCGGGCTGTCGTCGACGAAGGTGACCGCGTCGGGCGCGACGTTCCACGCGGCGAGCACCTCGGCGACGGCCTGCGACTTCGGGCCCCAGCTCGCCTTGATCGGGAAGAACCGGTCGCGCGGGACCACGAGATCGGTGCGGGTGCGCAGCGCCTCCTCGACGAGGCCGGGGTCGTTCTTGGAGACGATCGCGAGCAGCACCCCCTGTTCGGCGAGCGCCGCGAGGAGCTCCTGGTAGAGCGCGTGCGCGTGGGAACCGTGGTCGAGGTCGAAGGAGAGGCCCGCGACGCCGTCGTCGCCGACGATGCCGCGCCAGAGGGTGTCGTCGAGGTCGGTGATCAGGCCCTTGCGCGGGGGCTCCGGGTGCAGGGCCTCGGCGAGCAGGGCGCCGAGCGCGTCGGCAGCCTCGAGGGTGTAGGGCGAGCCGCTGCCGAGCAGGGTGTCGAACCGCAGCGCACCGGTGGGCAGCCGCGTGGCCACGCGCTCCGGATCGAGGACGCGCACGCGGTCGGCGATGGACGCGGCGAACGAGGCGACGGCGGCGCGCAGGCGGTGGGGCTCGGCGGAGGTGTGGTGCGGCGGCCCGAGGGCGCGCGGGGGCAGTGGCAGCAATGGCAGCAAGAGGGCGACCGTGGTCTTGTCGGCGAGCGCGCGCAGGCTCTCGGTCAGCGCGGCGAGACGCTGGTCCACGGTGGCGACGACGTCGGCGCTGGTGGAGGCGCGGAGACCGTGGGTGACGCGGTAGCCGAGGCGGGGATCGAGGTCGCTCCATTCGACGACGACGGCGACGCTGGGCGGGGGCTCGGCGGTGAAGCGGCGGAGGGTGCCCGCGAGGTCGTCGAACAGGCCGATCTCGACGCGCGGCGCGACGCCGGTGCGCTCGGCCACGTGCGCGCCGAGGAAGGTCTCGAGGTGCTGGGTGACGAGGCCGGAGGCCAGGCCGAGCCGAGGGGACGCCTGTCCATCGGCAGGCGCCCGCCGCACGAGGCGCAGCGCATCGGCGAGCTTCACCTGCGGCAAGGTATCACGCGACGGCGCCACTTCCGGCCTCACCCCTTGCCAGACGGCCCCCGACGCCCTACTTTGAGCAAAACATGCTCTAACACAGGAGGCGGAGATGACCGATCGAACGATCGTCGTGTTGGGAGGGGCGCTCTCGGGTCCGACGGCGGCCGCGCGCGCCAGGGAGCTCGACGATCGCGCCCGCATCGTCCTCGTGGAGCGCAACACCCGGGTGAGCTACGCGGTCGGCGGCCTCGCCTACCACCTGAGCGGAGAGGTCCCTGCGATCGACGCGCTCGATCGCGAGGACCAGGGCTTCCTCGAGGCCTACTACCGCATCGACGTGCGCAAGCGCACCGAGACCATCGCCCTCGACCCGCAGGGGAAGGTCGTCACCCTGCGCGACTCGGCGGGCGGGACCGAGAAGCTTCGCTACGACACGCTGGTCTACGGGCTCGGCGCGGCGAGCCCCGCACCGCCCGTCCCCGGGCTCGACGGCGGCAACGTCCACGCCCTGCGCAACATGGGCGACCTCGAGGCCGTCGCGCGCGCGCTCCGCGGTGGCGTGCGGCGCTTCGTGGTGGTGGGTGGCGGTTGCTTCGGGCTCGAGGCGGTGGACGGGCTCACCCGAGGCGGTGCCCAGGTGACCCTCGTCGAGCGCAACTCGACGTTGCTCCCGCGCTTCGCGGCGCAGGTCAGCGCGGCCGCGCGCGCGGCCCTCGCGTCGAGGGTCGACCTGCGCCTCGGCGCCGAGATCGTCCGGGCGGAGAGCGAGGGCGGCGCGGTGCGGAGGCTCGTCCTCGCCGACGGCAGCGTGATCGACTGTGACTATGTGATCATCGCCGCCGGGGTGACGCCGCGCACGGAGCTGCTCGCGGCGGCAGGGGTGGCCCTGCACGACGACGGCACCGTGCGCATCGACGCCGCCGGGCGCACCTCGGCGCCCGACGTGTTCGCGTGCGGGAGCTGCGTGTCGGTCGCGCAGGTGATCACGAAGCAGCCCGTGTGGTGGCCGCAGGCCGCCATCGCCGACAAGACAGCGCAGGTCGCGGGTGCCAACGCCGCGGGTGGGGACGAGCGGCTTGCCCCGGCGTGCGGCTCGATGCTGGTGCGCGTGCTCGATCTCACGGTCGGCCGCACGGGCCTCTCGCGCGAGGAGGCCCGGGCCGCGTTCGGTGACGACGTCGCGGCCACCCTCGTGAACGCACGCTCGCAGGACCTCTTCTTCCCCGGCGCCGCGCCCATGGTCGTCGAGCTCCTGTGGCAGCGCAGCACCGGCCGCGTGCTCGGGCTCGAGGCAGCCGGCGCCGCGGGCGTCGACAAGCGGATCGACGCCGCCGCGAGCGCGATCGGCGCCGGCATGACGGTCGCCGAGCTCGCCCAGCTCGATCTCGGCTACGCGCCACCGTTCGGCGCCGCGCGCGATCCGCTCAACGTGGTGGCCACGGCGGCGGCGTCGGAGCGTGCGGGCCTCGGCGGCTCGATCTCGGTGGCCGAGCTCCGCGGGGCGCTCGGCGAGCTCCAGCTCGTGGACGTCCGCCCCGAGGCCGAGCCGGGCGTGGGCATCGACGGCGCCCACCGCATCCCTGTCACCGCCCTCCGCGCGCGCCTCTCCGAGCTCGATCCGACCCGACCGACGGTGACCTTCAGTGGCTCGGGTCGACACGGGTGGCTCGCCGTCCGGATCCTCGCCCAGCACGGATTCTCGAGGCCTCGCAACCTCGCAGGGGGCCTCGCGGCGTGGACGCGGGAGGTGACCTCGTGACGGCGGACCGCTGGGTCGACCCCTCCGACGAGGACGCGACGCGCCTCGATCCGGCGGAGGTGTTCGCGGCCGGAGAGCGCAACCACCACGTCTCGAACACGGCCTACCCCATCGCGCACGAGCGCACGTGGAGGCCGTATCGGGTCGAGCGGGAGCGGCACGGCGCCGTGGCCGCGCGCGCCTTCGGCGGCATCGACGACCTCTGCCTCTACGCGCACGTGCCGTTCTGCGAGGTTCGCTGCGCCTACTGCGAGTACACGGTCGTCTCCGGGCCCGACCTGACCGCGACCGACCCCTACATGGACCGGCTCCAGCGCGAGCTCGATCTGTGGGTGGACCTGCTCGGCTCCGGTCGGACGCTGCATGGCTTCGACATCGGCGGCGGCACCCCCGCCTTCGTGGACGCGCGGCGGATCGCCGAGCTCGTCGAGCGCGTGCACACGCGGTTCCGGCTGGCCCCGCCGAGCGAAGGGCGCGTCTCGCCCAGCGGCTATGGGATCAGCATCGAGACCACGCCGAAGATCGCGGCCGCAGAGCCCGACAAGCTGCGCGCCTACCGCGCGGCGGGGATCGATCGGGTGAGCATGGGCGTCCAGGTCATCCAGCCCGACCTGTTGCGCGTCCTCTCGCGCGACGGCAACGGCGCGGAGCTCCATCGGCGCGCCGTCGACCACGTGCGGGCCGCGGGGTTCGGTCGCCTCAACCTCGACGTGATGTACGGGTTCGCGAGCCAGAGCCTCGCCGGTGTCGAGGCCACGATCCGCCACACCCTCGCGCTCGAGCCCGAGTACATCACCCTCTACCGCATGCGCTACAAGCTCACGCGCATCTCCCACGAGGCCGGACAGGTGGAGCTCGAGGCCGTGCGGGCGCAGGCGGCGCTGGCCAAGCAGCTCCTCCGCGACGCCGGCTACCACGCCACCCCTGGCAAGAACACCTTCAGCAAGGTTCCCGACGACGTCGGCACCAGCGAGTACCTGACCCGGCGCGTGGTCGAGGGCATGCCCTACCTCGGGATCGGCCTCGGCGCCCAGTCGTTCACCCACCAGACGATCTCGTACGGAGACGGTGCGGTGGGCAAGAACCTCCTGCCGTACTTCCGCTCGGTCGATGCCGGGCGCCTGCCGCTGCAGGATCTCTACGATCTCCCCGCGACCCAGATGATGGCGAAGTTCGTGGCGGTCGCGTTCTACTTCGGCGAGATCGACCGCGCCGCCTTCCACGCCAAGTTCGGGGTCTCGGTGGTGGAGGCCTTCCCGGCCGAGGTCGCCTTCGTGCTCGAGCGCGGCTTGATGGAGCACACCGATCGCGCGTTGCGCCTCACCCCGGAGGGGGCTCGCCACTTCCACGGCGTCATCGCGCTCTTCTTCGCGCCCTCGGTGCAGCGCTACCTCGTGGCGCGCGATCCGATCGCGGCGGAGGACATGCATCGCGCCCGAGGCCGCGCGCTGGCCGTCGCGGGTGGGCCCACGCTGCGTGTATCGTAGCGGTCGTGTCCAAGGTCTTCCTGCTCGTGCTCCTGGCCGTCGTCGGCTGCAGGGGCGCCGCAGACAAGGACAAGCAGAAGCAGATCGAGGACCTGAAGACGGCGATCCGCGCGCAGCGAGAGCCCTACATGAAGACCATCGCGGACTTCCTCGATGCCACGTCGAAGAAGGACTTCGATCGCGCCTACGGCTACCTCGCACCGTCGTACACGAACATGGTCTCCCGCGAGCAGTTCGTGGCCGCGATCGCGACCAACAAGAACTTCGAGCGCGTCGTCGCGCTCGATGTCTACAAGACGACGAACATGAGTGGGACGTTCACCATCACGGGCGCGTTCGGCGATCTGGGTCGCGCCGAGATCTCCCTGATCGACACGCCCAGCGGACCGCGCATCTCCGCCATCACGCTCGGCGGGACCGCCGCCCTGCCCGCGCCGGCGGCCGCATCAGGCAGCCACTAGGGGTCGCACGGGATCTTGGTCCGCGCGCAGCGCAGGGCGCGCTGCCGCTCCCAGAGCGAGGCGGGCGAGAGCGTCGCCGCGGTGCCCTCGCCCTCGGTGAAGTCCGTCGGCGGGCCCTGATCGGTCGCGGCGTACTGCGCATTGGAGACGATGGTCGTGCAGATCTTCGCCGTGGCCCCGGTGCTCGCCGTCGTCCCGATCACATAGCCCCACTCCCACTGCGCGCTCTCGACGGCGCAGCCCTTGGCGAGGGCGTTGTTCTTCTTCACCGTGGTGTTCCAGAACACCAGGCTGGTCGACGTGAAGCCGGCGCCGCTGCTGTCGGTGCCGCGATCGGCCGCCTGCAGCCACGCGTTGTCGAGGGTCGTCCCGTCGAACAGGTTGGCCTGGGCGAGGAACCGGTGGGTGTCGCTCGAGTAGCGGGACGACACGACCATCCCGCGCCACCAGACGTTGCCCGAGGCGGCCTGGTTGATGTCGAAGCCGTGGCGGGCGCCCGTCGACGTGAGGCGGGAGAAGAGGCAGTCGGAGCCCTGGGTCTGGAACGAGTACCCGTTGCCACCGCCGCCGCGATACTCCGGCGGGCCGAAGGAGACCCGGTCGACGGTCACGCGGAACGCGGTGAGATCGACGACGAGCCCGTGCGAGAGCAGGTGCGCGTGGGTGGTGGTGTTCTGCGTGGGCTCGAACGAGGCGACGTCGGAGACCCAGGCGTCGCGGACGCCGCTCACCTGGATCGCCTTCGAGTCGTGGACCTCGTAGCCCGTCGTGCCGACCGTCTGGTAGTCGTCGTCGGAGGCCGACTCCTTGGTCGGATCGGGCGGCGAGGTGCGGTTCTCGACCATCCCGATCGCGAGGTGCTCGACGCCCGACTCGGCGACGTAGGCGTCGACGAGCGAGACGACGTCGGCGGCGTCGCGCGTGGCAAGCGGGTAGCGGAGCGGGACGTCGACGGTGACCTGCGAGCCCGTGACGGAGACGATCCGGCGCGGATACGCGAGCCCCCGGAACTGATCGGCGGGCCAGAGCCCCGCGAGCTTGGAGGTGGCCGCGTCCATGCGGTGGGCGGCGCGGAACGCGTCGGTGTTCGCGTTGCGGACCGCGATCCACATCCCGGGCGCGAGCCCGGCCGCGTTCTTGACGGTGAACGTCCGCGTCCCGGCCACGGTGTCGGCGGCGAGCGTGGTGAGCACCTTGGTCGTCCAGAGATCGCTCACGTAGACGGTGCCCCCGAGGAACACCACAGCGCGGCCGCGCGCGGCCTTGGCATCGTCGAGGAGCAGCTTGGTCTTGGTCGGTCCCTCGCCGCGCAGCGCGACGCCCGAGCAGCCCACGGTGAGCGCCCCGCGGGCCGTGGACGACGGGAACTTCAAGACGAAGAGGCCCGCCGGCACGTGCACCACGCCACCCTTGGCCGCGCACGCCTTGTCGATCTGCGCCTGGATTCCCGCGGTCGCGTTGGTGACGCCGTCCCCGAGCGCGGTCGGGACCTCGAACACCGTCGCCTTCGCGTCCACAGGCGGCCACTGCTCGCCGCGGTGGTAGCCCGCGTACGAGAAGTCGGGGAGCAATCGCCCCGCGCCGTCGGGCACGCCGCCGAGATCGGCGGGCAGCCAGCCGCGCGGGAACAGGGCGCTCCTCCACGTCCCCGGAGGGTCGGCGGGCTCTTCGTAGCCGGCGTCGCCGGTGTCGGCGGGCCCGCCGGTGTCCGAAGGGGTGTCGGTCGCGCTCGCGTCGTCCGCGCCCGTGTCGTCCAGGCTCGCGTCGGTCGCGTTCGCGTCAGGGTCACCCCCGCTGCACCCCGCGCCGCAGCACGCCGACACCACGAGGCCCCACGCGACGAGCACTCGACGCTTCACCATGGCTCGCGCAGTCTACCCCAGCCTGCCGACGAGGCCAGCCGGCGCGCTCCCGACGAGGACTCAGTTGGTGACGACGGTGACGCCCTTGGGCGGGGTCCAGGTGAAGACCGAGGCCTCGATCTTCCCGTTCACCGTGGGCTTCTCGAACACGAACTTGTTGCGGTTGTCCTGCGGGTCCTGGATGAGGACCGAGCGCACGTGGAACGTGGCGCCGTCGATGTAGAACAGCACGCTCTGGTAGAGGTTGGTCGCGACCTTGGGCTTGGCCTCGAGCACATAGCCGCCGACCATGTTCTGCTTGGCGGCGAGCGTGATGTTGAAGTCCTTGGTCAGGTCGCCCTTGCCCATGAGGAACGAGAGCGCGGTCGGCATCTGCGAGTCCTTGACCGCCATCTTGCGCGCCTGGTTCTCGGTGGGCGTGTACGACCAGAGCGTGGTGCCGTCGGACACGACGAGGTTGCCCTTGGGCGCCTTGTAGTCCCAGCGCATCTTGCCGGGCTTGACGAAGGTGACGCGCCCCGAGTGCTCCTTCTTGTCCACGCCGAAGGCCTTGGCCTGGTAGGTCTGCGTGAACTCGGCCTCGTAGCCGTTGATCGACTCGTACGCCTTCTGCACCTTGGCCGCGACGTCGGCCGCGCTCAGGCCCGTGGTCGGTGCGGGCGCGGACGAAGCCGAGGGCGCCGCGGAGACCGACGGCGTGGGCTTGGGCTGCGCGAGGGCGACGCCGCCGAACAGCGGGGCGGCGACGACGAGGACGAGGGCGAGACGCGAGGCGAGGGCTTTGGACATCGGGGTTCTCGGGGGGATCGACGGGCGGAGCCCCCGGGATATTCCACGGGTCGCCCCCGCCTTCAATCCGCGAGGGACAGGCCGCCCTTGCGCGGGTCGGCGGCGGCGCCGAGCCAGCGGCCGGTCGGGCGCGGCTCGACGACGATCAGCTGCACGGCGTTCAGTGCGTCGGTGACCTCGACGGTCTCCCCGCGCTTGGTCAGATCGTCCCCGAGCTCGGTGCCGAACGAGGGTTCGAGGAGGAGCTTGCTGCCGGTCGCGTGGATGCGCGGCCACCCGACCGCGTCGCCTGGCGCCGCCCCGAACACGAGGCGGGCGAGCATGACCAGCGTGACGCTGGTCGCGATGCGTGGGCCGCCCGAGCCCCCGGCCACCGCGATGACCTTGCCGTCCTCGATGACGACGGTGGGCGTCATGCTGGAGGTGGGGCGCGCGCCCGCGCGGGGCACGTTGGGCTTCTTCTCGATCGCGTCGGCCGTCTTGCCGAAGTCGTCGAGCTGGTCGTTGAGCAGGATGCCGGTGTCGCCCGCGACGATCTTGGCGCCGAAGGGCCCGTTGACCGTGGTGGTGAGCGCCACCGCGTTGCCCTCGGCGTCGACGATCGAGAGGTGCGAGGTGCCGTGCTCGTCGATGCGCAGCTCCACCGGCGGGTGGGTCTTGTCCGGCGAGATCTTGGCGAGCCGCGCCTTCATGCGGGCCTCGGCGTAGAGCGGCGCGAGGTCGTACGGCGTGGCCTCGGGGTCGCCGACGAAGCGCGCGCGGTCGTCGAGCGAGCCGCGCATGAGCTCGGCCACCGTGTGCAGGTACACGCCGGAGTCGATCTTCATCGCGCCGAGGTGCGCGCGCGCGACCATCGCCTGCGCGAGCATGAGGCCTCCGGACGAGGGCGCCGGCATCGTGTAGAGCGTGCGCGCGCCCATCTGCAGGGTGAGCGGCTTGCGCTCCTTGGGCGCGTAGTCGGCGAGGTCCTTGCGCGTGAGCGTGCCGCCGACCGCCTTGGCCGCGTCGACCATCGCTTCGGAGAGCGGGCCGTCGTAGAACGCCTTCGGGCCCTGCTGGGCGATCGTGTGCAGCGTCCTCGCGAGGTCTTCGCGCACGACCTTGGTGCCGACGGGCAGCGGGCCGCCGCCGCCGAGCAGACGCGCGCCGAGGGTGGGCACCAGCGCGCGCAGCGGCTTCTCGAAGTACCCCGCCGCGCGCGCGACGTGCGCCGACAGCATGAACCCCTGCTCGGCGAGCTCGGCGGCGGGCAGCACGTCCTCACGGAACGAGCGCTTGCCGAACTTCTGCACGAGCTTGGCGAGGCCCGCGATCTCGCCCGGGACGCCGACCAGGTGGCCGCGCTTGTCCGGAGGGAGCGGGCGCGCGTCGAGGGCGGTGACGTCGAGGCCCGCCGGCGCCGTCTCCCGGAAATCGAGGACATAGACCTCCTTGGTCTTCTGGCGGAACACGACCGCGAACCCGCCGCCGCCCACGCCGCACGCGGTC
>CAZUZY010000168.1:0-16717 GCA_964624885.1 uncultured Polyangiales bacterium
GGGGCGCCGACCACGCTGCCCGCCGGGGCCGGCGAACCCGCCGGGGCGGGCGTGGGCGCGGGCGCCGGGGTGGCCATCGCCTTGCGCTCGAAGTCCGCGGACTTGGCCGCCTCTTCGGCGCGGCTCTTGGCGTCCTTCACGAGCTTCTCGTACTCGGGCTTGCCCTGGAACTTGGTGACGAACTCGTTGTAGAGCTTCTCGGCCTGCTCGTAGGCCATCAGCGTGGTGACCTTGGGGTCGACCTTGAAGCTGTACTTCTCGACGAGGAGCGCCTTGTTGTAGTGCGCCTCGGGGCGGTTCGGATCGAGGTCCCGCGCGGCGTCGTACGCCGTGTTGGCCTTGGTGTAGTAGTCCTTCGCCTTGCCCTCTTGCTCGGCGATGATGCCGGGGGCCTTGGCGGAGATCTCCTTGCAGGCCGGCGTGCCGCCCTTCTCGGGATCGGTGCAGTCGCCCTGCTTGCGCGCGACCTCGTCCTTGTAGGTCAAGGCGCCGTCGAGCTGCCCACGGACGGCGACCGCGTAGCCGAGCTTCGCGTCGTAGTCCTTGGGGCGCAGATCCTTGGCCTTCTCGTAGCCCTTCGCGGCCTCGACCCAGCCGCGGAACTGCAGGTTGATCGCGGCGTAGTTCATCCAGGCCTCGAAGAACTTGGCGTCCTTGTCGGTGGCCTTGGCGAACGCCTTGGTGGCGCTCGACGTGCGGTTCATCTCGAGGAGGATGAGGCCCTGGGTGTTCCAGATGCCGGCGTAACCCGCGTCACGACGGCTCGCCTCCTCGGCGACGAGGAGCCCGAGCTCGAGGGTCTGGATGTCCGCCTTGGGCTTGTCCTTCAGCGAAGGATCCTTCTTCATCGCCGCGGTGAACTCGGCCTTCTTCTTGCCCACGTGGCGCGCCTTGTCGAGATAGAACAGGGCGAGCTGGTTGTAGGCGGGCATGAAGGCGTCGTTGATCGACAGCGCGTTCTGGAGCCAGAACTGCGCGCGGGCGAGGTCGTCGGCGAAGCCGAAGTCGTCCTTCTTGGTCGTCAGCGGGTTCTTCGGGTCGCGGTTCCAGCGCTCACGGTAGAGCAGGCCGAGCGACACGAACGCCTCGACGTTCTGCGAGCCGTCCGGGTCGAAGCCCTTGGTCGTGATGGTCTCGATGGCCTCGCCGATCCCCGCGATGTCTCCCTTGCGGAAGCGGATCATCGCCTTCTGGACCCACACCTGGTGGAACTCGGGATCGCCCTTCACCTTCGGGTCGCTCGAGGCGGCGGCGAGGGCCTTCTTCTCGGCGAGCGCGATGTCGAACTCGGCGGTCGCGTCGCCCTCCTTGCTGCAGCGGAGGAGGGTGACGCCGGCGTTGTAGTGGGCGGCCGGGAACTTGTCGCCCTGCGCCTTGCCGGCCGCGAGGAACTTCGCCGAGACGGCGGAGCAGCTCGCGTCGTCCCAGTCGCGCGCCTCTTCGTGCTTCTTGAACTCCATCACCGCCTGGGTGAAGGCGTCGGCCGCTTCCGGCTTCACCTCCTGCCCGCCGGGCTGGACGTTGGTGCTGACGGTCTTGCCACCGGTCTTGACCGGTTCCTTGGTGGCGGGGGGCGTGCCGCACGCGGCCACCACGGAGGCGGTGGCCACGGCGAACGCGAACGAGGTGCCGAGCGAACGAACGAAGCTGCGGTTCATCTTCTTCTCCACTTGCCCTGGCGACCCAGTCACTTGCGACCCGCCACGTCGAACGGAACGAGCTTGCTGTCGACGAGGAACGCGCGGTCCTTGATGCCGGAGCCCACGAGGCCGGCGGACGGGCGCACCTCGGCGAGGGTGCGGTATTCGTTCTTGAACTTCTTCGCGAGCCACTTCTCGCAGCGCTCCGAGTACTCGTCGAAGAACTGCGCGCGGGTCGAGACCTCGAGGCACTCCTTGAACGCGGTACGGGCGGGCTGGATGATCGGCTGCGCGACCTGATCGAGCTTGTTGTAGAAGAGGCGACGGAGGATCCCCTTCTCCTTCTTGATGTTCGGCGCGTCGCTCGGCAGGTCGGTCAGCGAGGGACCGAGCGGAGCGTTGTAGGCCTTGTCGTAGGTGTCGGCGTAGAGGTCACCGGCCTTGCTGGAGGCCTCGACGACGAACTTCGAAGCGTAGGCCTCGCCGAGATCCTTCCACTCGCGGGTGCACTCAGCCGGGTCGATCTTCTCGCCGAGGCAGAAGACCTTCACGTACGACTCGTACGCCGGCTGGTTGAGGTCGATGCGCTTCTTGATGTACGGGCCGAACGTCTTGGTGAAGTAGTCGGTCCAGGCCTTGTCGTCCGAGCCGCCCTTGTAGGGTTCGAACTTGAGCGCGTTGGCCTTGTCGTACTCCTTGTCGGCGAAGAACAGGAGCGCCTCGGCGACGGCGCCGTAGGTGTTCGAGCGGGCCGAGTAGGCGGCGCCCGGGTTCTTGGCGGCGTAGTCCTCGAGCTCCTTGCGCTTGCCGTTGCGGTCCTTGCCCCAGTCGGCGCGGATCTCACCGAAGTACTTCTCGGCGCCGGCGTTCTGCTTCAGGGCCCGCGACGCACGGCCAGCCATGGCGCGCGTGTGGTACTTCTCGTCGAGACGCGCGGTCGAGTCGTAGTTCTTGATGAACTTCTCGATGCGGTCGAGACCCTTCTTCCACTCGCCCTGCTCGATGTAGTGCTCACCGATGGCGAGGAAGATCTGGCGCGCCTGGTCCTTGCGCTTGGCGCCGAACTTCTTGTCGAAGGTCTCGCTGTCCTTGATGGCCTCTTCCTCCTGGCCGAGGCCGAGGCGGAGGAGCACCGCGTTCGAGAGCGCCGAGGCGCGCTCCTCGTCGACGTAGTCCTTGGCGACGTCGTCCGCCTTCTTGCCCGGGTTCTTGCCGAGCTGCTCCTGGAACGACTTCGTGGTCTGCACGAGCTCCAGATACTTGGTGATGTTGGCGTCGGCCTGGGCGAACTTCTCGTACCACTCCGCCGCGAAGCCGTAGAGCGCGATGCGCCGGTAGTCGTCCGCCAGATCCTTCATGGTCAGGCGGTACGTCTCCTTGCTCTTCCACTCCATCTTCTTGAGGATGCGGCCCTGGCGGATGTCCATGGCGCGCTTGATCTTCGAGGCGCGCTGGTAGTTCATCGCCGCGTTGTAGAGGTAGACGTCGCCGCGCTCGTCGCACGCGGAGGCCTCTTCCTTCACCGGCTGGCCGGGCTTGCCCGGCTTCTTCTTCGCCGCCGCCTCGGTCGCCTTCTTGTCGAGCTCGGACTGCGCGAGCGCGCCCGTGCAGACGTCGTCGGCGAGCTTGAGGAACTTGTCGCCGGCCTCTTCGAACTTCTCGGCCTTGGCGAGGTCCTGGGCGCTGATGGCCTCGAGGTCGGCGCGCGCCGCGATCATGCGGTCGCAGATGCCGCCGGAGGTGTTCAAGAACTCCTCCGCCTTCTTCTTGTCCTTGAGGCGCGCGGTGACCTTTTCCTTGTCGCAGTAGAGGCCGATGAGCGCGTTCACGTCGTCGCTCATCTGCTTGCCGCAGTTGGAGCGCGCCGGGTCGGCGTAGAGGTAGATGCGGACGACGGCGTCGAGATAGAAGCCCGCGTCGACCACGCCGTACTCGTGCTCGGGGTGACCGACGGCCACCTCCTTGAACGCCTCGGCGGCCTCGTCCCAGTGCTGCGAGTCGTAGTAGAGGAACCCGCGGCGGTGCTTGATCTCGATCAGCTTCTCCTGGTCCTCCTTGTAGGACTTGGAGGCAGCGTCGGGCTTGACGTAGCAGACGAAGCGGTCGAACGCGCCGACCATCTTGGCCTGGTAGGCGGTCATGTCCTTGGGGGCGTTGGCCTTCTTGATGTTGTCGTCGACGCCCTTCTCCTTGCCGCCGACGGTGCCCTTGCCCTTGCTGTTCTCCTGCTTGTCCTTCGCCTTGTACTCCTTGTCGTACATGTTCTGGTAGCAGAGCACCGCGGCGAACGCGGCGTCGCCGGCGACGTCGGAGTTGGGATCGAGCGCGACGACCTCGTCGAAGGCCGGGCCGCACTTGTCCCACATCTGCTGGCCGTACAGGATGTCGGCGTAGGCGTACTTGAGCTTGGGGATCGTGGGCGCGTCCTCGGGACGCTTGGTGTTGAACTTGTAGCCCTCGAAGGTCGTGAACGTGGCCTTGCTCCCCGAGACCGGGTTGCCGAGGATCAGCTCGAAGACCGAGATGGCGTGATCGAGGGTGGTCTTGTTGCAGGTACCCGGGCGCGCCTTGGGGTTCGCGGCCTTCTTCTCCGGGTCCGGCGGGCAGCCGAGATCGCCCATGGCCTCGTAGGTCCACGCGAGCGCGTGCTCGGAGAGGAGCCACGCGGTCTGGTTGCCGCAGGCCTGCTTCTTCTCCGCGGGCGCGGCGCTGTCGCGGTAGCCCGTCCAGGTCTTCACCAGCTGGGTGAGCTGGGTCTTGATGGCGGGCTTGTCCTTCGCGCTCTTGTTGATGATGGCCTCGGTGATGCGCGTCTCGTAGAAGCACGCGTTCGCCGGGTTGAGGCCCTTGAGGTCCAGGAACAGCTTGCGGGCCTCCTCGGGATGGGCGCGCGCCAGGTACTCCTCGCCGAGCTTGTCGAGGAAGCCGATGGTCTTGGTCTTGTCGCCGCCCTTGTCACCGGAGATCGAGCTGAAGAAGCCGTACGCCTCCTCGGCCTTGCCGTACTCGGCGTACACCGGGACGAGCTCCTTGCGGGCCTCCTCGGCGATCTGCGGGGCCTTGGGGAGATCGGGGAACTTCTGGCCGAAGTCGATCGCCTTCTTGAACGAGGTGACCGCCTCCTTGTAGTTGCCCTGGTTCCAGTAGATGAAGCCCTTCTTGTAGTACGCGTAGCCGTACTGCTTGTTCTCCGGGGGCTCGCCGGAGGCGATGACGCGGTCGTACGCCTCGAGGGGGATCTTCCAGTCGATCTTCCCGTTGAGCGCGTCCTCGAAGTAGAGGTCGCCGTAGGCGATGTACGCCGCGGAGACGTACTTGCTCTTGGGGCGCTTCTTGATCAGGTCGAGGTACGCGGCGAGGGCCTTCTCCTTCGACTCGCGCTCCTTCTTGATCTGCGCCTTGTCGTTCGGGTCGGTGGCCTTCTGCTGCTCGTACTCGTAGGCGAGGTAGTAGAGCACCTCGTCGAGCTTCTGATAGTCATCGTGCTTCTCGATGATCATCTTGTAGAGCTCGACCACGCGGCCCTGCGCCTTGTCGCGCAGCGTCTCGGCCTTGGTGCGCTGGGTCTTGAGCGCGTCGACGTTCTGCTTCTTCTTCTCGCCCTCGAGGATCTTGGTGGTGAGATCGAGCGCCTCACCCTGCTTGAGGCGCTCGAGCTCGTACCAGGACTCGGCGAGGCGACGCGACAGCGTGATGTGCTTGTCGTTGGTGACCTTGGTCTTCTCGAGCTGCTTCTCGAGGGCGAAGATCTCCTGCATCAGGCTCGTCTCGAGCTTCTTGGAGAGCTCGGGCGAGGGACGCGGGATGTCGATCGCGACCGGCTTGTCGATCTTCTTCTCGACCTTCTTCTGCTGGACGTCCTGCTCGACGAAGTTCGGGCCGCCCTTCTTGCCGGAGGCCTTCTTGAGCTGCCCACCGGGGCACGCCGAGAGGGCCTTCTTGGCCTCTCCGGAGATGCACTCGTTGGCGCCGGCCTTGAGCCACCCGCCCTGGGTGCTCGTGCCCGTCGGAGCACCCGTGACCGGGGCCGCCGTCGGCGCCGGCTTGGCCTGCGCCGAGGCGTCCTGTGCGTGCGCGAGCAACGCCGCACCGAACGCCATACTCCCAATGGACAGTCTCCAGTTCATTTCGACCTCAGGGGTACCTTTGGGCTGCAATCAATCAGAAGAAGTTGATCAGGCAACGAGCTGGATTCAGCTCTTGCCGCCGCAGATGTTGACGACCTTCTGGCGATAGAAGCCGAGCTCGTCGCGCCAGTACTCGCCCTCGAACGGCCAGAGGTAGTGCTCCTCGTCGGCCTTGACGTCGCCGAGGCCCTTGAGGGCCGTCTGCTGCTTCTTGATCTCGGCCGCCTTCGCGTCGCCGAGCTTCTCGAGCTGACCGCGCTCGCCGGCGAGGATGTCGATGAGCATCGTCTGCACGTTGCCGAGGTGCTCGTCGAGATCGTCGAGGGCGCGGAGGAAGCGACCGCGGGCGAGCGCGCCCGCCTTGCCGATGGCGTCGCTCTGGGCGTTCTCGAGGGTGGAGGCGAGCTCACCGGCGAGCTGCGAGCCCTTGATGGGGGCCTTGGCGCTCTTGAGGCGATCGGCCTCGGCCTTGATCACGCGGATGTACTCGAGGTTCTTGAGGATCTCGCGATCGTCGAAGGCGCCCTCGACGACCGGCTTCAGCGGCTTGCCCTTCTCGCCCTGGAGCTCGGGGGCCTTGCCGCCCTTCACGTCCTCGAGGAAGTTGAGGCACTTCTTCGCCTCTTCCGGCGAGAGGTCCGCGACGTTGCCGTCGTCGTCGGGCTTCGGGCCCGGGCAGCGGTTCTCGAGGACCTTGGCGATACCGTCGCGCACCGGCTGGTACTTCTTCACGAACTTCGCGACGATGATCTTCGCGTTCTCGTACTGGCAGTTCGTGAAGTAGATGATGGCCTTGAGGAACTCGGCCTCGGGGTAGAACGAGTTCGGGAAGTACGGCGACTCGATGGTGTGGATGTTGCCGAGCGCGTGCGGGTAGTCGCTCGCCATGAAGTACGCCCACGACTCCTCGAAGAGCGCGTCGAGCCAGTACTCGCTGGCGACGTCGACCTTGTTCCAGGCGACGACGGCGGCGGTCAGACGATCCGGGTCGGGCACGAACTCGCCCTCGCTCGGCTGCTTGATCGCGGCCGAGTAGTACGCGCGCGCGATGGAGAGGTTCGCGAGGTCCTTGTAGCGCTGCGCCTCGTCCTTGCTGGCGAGCGCGTCGGGGTTCTCCTTGAGGTGCTCGAGGATGTTCTCGAACGCCTTGACCGCCGGCGCGATCTTGCGCTGACGGATGGAGGTGATGCCGGTGAAGAACTGCGCCTGGACGTAGTACTTGCTCGCCTTGGGCACGTTGGCGAACAGGGTGCCCGCCTTCTCGAAGTCGCCCTTGCGGTACTTGTAGCGGCCGTAGAGGTAGTTGAGCTGCGCGAGGAGCTCCGGCGAGCCCTTGGCGGTCGCCTGGATCTGCTCCTCGGTGTACTTGCCGAGGTGGCCGATGATGTCGGCCGGCTCGGGCAGCTGGGTCGCGAGGCGCGCCATCCAGCCGAGCGTCTTCTCGAAGTCGAGGTGCTTCGGCTGCTTCGCGATCTCGTAGAAGTAAGTGTACGACGCCTGGTAGTACTCGAGGTGGTAGAGCGCCACGGCGAGCCAGTACTTGGCGTGCTGGGTGTTGCCCGCGTCGTCGGTGTTGTTGCGCAGGACGTTGTGGAACTCGACCGCCGCGTCGGCCCAGCGCTCCTGGTCGAGGAACTTCTTGGCCTTCTGGAACTGCGGGCTCGGGGCGCCGGCCTTCACCTCGGCCTCGTCGCCGCCGAGATCCTCGACGTCCTCTTTGCCCTTCTTGCCCTTCGGGTCTTCCTTCTTGCCCTTGGGCTCTTCCTTCTTGCCCTTCGGGTCTTCCTTCTTGCCCTTCGGGTCTTCCTTCGCCGTGGGGGCGCCCTTGTCCTTCGGGGGCTTCGGCTGCGCGAAGGCGCTACCCGCGAGGAGTGCGAGTGCCGAAGAGAACAGCACGAAACGACCGATTGCGCGCGTCCGCATGGGGGGCCCCTCTGCCGTGAAATCGTTGGGAGGAAGACGACGCTGCCCGTTCGCCGGACGACGAGGCTCGCGTGCCCGGAGGCGACTCGAGACTGCGTACGCGCGGCCCGCACCCGGCAACGACAAGGTGGATGCGGCGGAAAACTGCAAGAATTACCGAGGAAAACGAAGCTTCAGGCGCGAGGATGTTAGGAGGGCCGAAAGAGCATTGTCAACGAGAACCTCGGGCGGCTCGTCGGCTCCGGGCCGGCGAGAGTGTCTTCCCGACGTGACACTCGCGACCCACGGGAGGCCAGCGGCGCTGCGGGGAGGGGTTCTCGCTTCCGAACCCGTGACGGACCGGACCTTGGGCCCCCAAGCCCGGGTCGGAGACCTCACGACCTGCATCAGGAATTCATTGACGACGACTTCCGCCCGCTTGTACCGTGCGGGACCGAAATGGCGCTGTAGAAGCGCTGGTCGAAGCCGTCTGCTCATTGCTAGCCCCACCAGTTGCTAGCCCCACCATGGGGCGTTCGGAGCCGCGTCCATGCACCGTTCTCTCGCCAGCATCGTCTTCACCTTCACCCTGGGTTTCGGCGCCCTGGGTCTCGGCGCGGGTTGTGGCACCACGGGTGTCGGCGATCCCTGCACGCCCGAGGACGAGTTCAAGCCCACCCAGGGCTCGTTCGAGCAGAAGGACCTGACCATCGACGTCAACTCGACGTCCTGCGAGACCCGCGTGTGTCTCGTCCACTACTTCCGCGGCCGGGTCACCTGCCCGTTCGGCAACAACAACAAGCCCGGCCAGAGCGGCAAGTGCAAGGCCGTCGGTGGCAAGCCCGGCCTGTACACGATCGACGGCGCCGCCTACCCGGGCGGTGAGCTCTGCTGCCCCGTCCTCGGCGACCTCGACGAGAAGCCGGTGGCCCTCGCCGTCGAGCCGCAGTGCAAGAGCCGCACGGCGACCGACGCCGTGTACTGCTCCTGCCGCTGCGACGTGCCCGACGATCCCGAGATCGACCCGAACCAGGTCGCGTTCTGCCCGGGCCTCGGCCGTGGTCAGTGCCCCAAGGGCTACACCTGCCAGCGCCTCTGCGACTCCAAGACGGGCGGCTGCGGTCTGCTCCCGAAGGGCAAGTGGGGCAGCTACTGCATCAAGGACAGCCAGGTGAAGATCACCGGTGGCGACAGCGTGAGCTGCGGCGCCGATCTCACGCCCTGATCTCGATCGATGGAAGACCTCTCGGGCGGCGCTGCGGAAGACGCAGTCGCCGCCCGACTCGTCTCCGAGGGGTGGCAGCTGCGGGGCCGCCGGGTGCGGCTGCAGCGGCTCGAGATCGACATCGTCGCGCAGAAGGGCGACGTGGTCGCGTGCGTCGAGGTGCGCGGGCGGCGCGCCGACGCGCTCGTGTCGGCGATGGACTCGATCGACTGGAAGAAGCGCCGGGCGCTCGGGCGCGCGGCCAAGCGCCTCTGGAGCCGCGTGCTCGCCGAAGAACCGAGCGTGCGCGTCGTGCGCATCGATCTCGCGACGGTCACCTTCGGCCCTGGTGGCGCGGTCATCGAGATCGTCGAGGGCGCGATCCCGATCGAGTAGCTCACGCGTGCTCGCGGACGACGGGCGCGTGCGGTCGATCGAGCGCGCGACGGGTGGCGCGCTTGGCGTGCTCGTAGGCGCGTCGGCCGTTCTCGAGCGCGAACGGCCCCGAGCGCGGCAAGTCCTCGAGCACCAGCGTCGTGAGGTTGGCGCGCTCGGGCAGCTGCGCCCACGAGCCCTTCTTCCGACGCCACGGCGAGCGCGACGCGAGGTGGTGGAACAGCACTCGCTCGCCCTCGGGCATGCCGAGCAGGCCCGGGCGATCGGCCACGCCGCCGTCGACGAGCCAGGTCCCTGCGTGACGCACGGGGTGGAACATCACGGGCACCGCACAGCTCGCGTGGATGGCGGGCGCGAGCGCGCCTCGATCGAGCACCCGGGTGGAGCGCGTGCGCAGATCGAACACCGACAGCGCGAGCTCGGCGCGGCAGGCCTCGAAGGTCTGCACGGGGAGCAACGACTCGAGCTTGGCGCGGAACAGACGACCGGCGAGCAGCCCCGCGCCGGGCGCGGGATCCCAGAAGTCTCGACGCTCGAGCCGGAGCAGCTCCGCGGCGAGCTGTGCCGGGGCGAGCCCCGCGGCGAAGGCGCCGGTCACGAGGGCACCCGCGCTCGAACCCGAGAGGCGTCGAGGTAGGAGACCCTCCGCCTCGAGCACCTCCAAGACACCTGTGTGGGCGAAAAATCCAAAGAAGCCGGAAGACATCGTCAGAGAAAACGGTGCTTCGGAAAGCCAGGAGCGCAACGTGGGCAGCACTTTCACCAAAGGATGGCTACCATGAGTCACATTCTTCTGCCTCGTTCCCACGAGACAGACAGGGAGGAAGAACGAGACCCACCGCGACTCGCCATCAGGGCGTGAGGGGTAGGGCTCGCAGGAGCAGCATGTCCGAACGCAAGAGCCAACGCCCAACCGCCCCTGCCGACCCCCTCGTGGGTCAGGTCTTCCACGATCGCTTCAAGATCCTCGCCCTCGTCGCCAAGGGTGGCATGGGCAAGGTCTACAAGGCCGAGCAGGCCCCGCTCGGTCGCATCTGCGCGGTGAAGGTGCTCACACCACCGGCCGATCCAGAGCAGCGCGAGGAGTTCCGCAAGCGCTTCTTCCTCGAGGCCTCCGTCGGCAGCAAGCTCACGCACCCCAACACGGTGACGATCTTCGACTACGGCGTCACGGACGACGGCACCTACTTCATGGCGATGGAGTTCCTCGACGGGCGCACGCTCGCCAAGGCGCTCCGCGAGGACGGGCCGTTCACCGAGGCCCGCGCGGCCCACGTGGCGCGGCAGGTGTGCCGCTCGCTGCGCGAGGCGCACGCGCTCGGCGTGGTGCACCGCGATCTCAAGGCCGCCAACGTCTTCCTCATCGACAAGGGCGACGAGAACGACTTCGCCAAGGTGCTCGACTTCGGCCTGGTGAAGAACGTCACCCAGGACTCGAGCGAGGACCTCACCCAGGCGGGTCTGTTCATGGGCTCGCCCAAGTACATGTCGCCGGAACAGATCCGGGGCGAGCACGTGGACGCGCGCACCGACATCTACGCGCTCGGCGTGCTGATGTTCGAGATGATCGCGGGCCGGGTGCCGTTCGACAAGCCGAACCAGGTCGACACGCTGCTCGCGCATGTCAACGACGAGGTGCCGGCGGTGCACGCCGTCCGCCCCGAGAGCGACGCGAGCGAGCCTTTCGAGTCGGTGATCCGTCGCTGCCTCGCCAAGGACGCGGCCCAGCGCTTCGCCAGCATGGACGAGGCGCTCCAGGCCCTGCGCCAGACGCCGGGCGGTCAGGTCACCGGGACCGGCGCGCTGCACGCGATCTCGAGCGACGCCCTCCTCCGCGCGAGCGCTTCGTTCACGCCGCAGCCGTCGGCGCTCTCGCCTTCGCCGAGCTCGCCGGTGCCGGCCACCAGCTCGTCCACCGCGCCACCTCCCCAGAAGCGGGGCAAGGGGCTCGTGGTCGCCCTGGCGGTCGCGGCCGTGGCGCTGGTCGGCGTCATCGTCGCCCTGAGCACGCGCAAGACCGAGAGCACCGCCACCGCCGCTCCGGCGAGCACCTCGGCCAACGCCGACCCCCAGACGACCGGCGAGAGCAAGCCCAAGCCGACCGCGTCGACGGTCATGGTGGCGTCCACGACCGCTCCTGTGGTCCCGAAGGTCGACGTCGACACCGACCCGACCGGCGCGCGCATCCGCGACGAGGCGGGCATGGTCCTCTGCGACAAGACCCCGTGCAAGCTCACGGTCGACAAGCCCCTCACCCTGCAGATCGACAGCGAGGGCTACGAGACCCAGAAGGTGAAGATCGCGGTGGGAGACCCCGCCCGCACGGTCAAGCTCACCAAGAAGGCCGCCGCGGCCACGTGGACGCCGCCCCCGAAGCCGACGGGCAACGGGACGACCGCCCCGCCCCCTCCCCCCGGCGGTTACCACCCCGATCCGTATTGACGCCCGCGCCTCGGCCCAGCTCGACGGGACGAACGACCAGGATCTGCTAGCCTGAGCACGTGGCCCAGGCCGTCTCGTCTCCTCCGCAGCTGTCCGGCGTCGTCGACGCCCTCGTCGAAGACGAAGACGAGCGCGACGACGAAGATGGGGTCACGGGCGCGGCCGAGCTCGTCGCGGTCCCGAAGCCGTTCGAGCCCCGCGTGCTCACGGCCAAGATCCGCAGGGAGCTGGGCCTCCCCCCGGCCGTCGTCGCGCCGTATCGCTTCGGCTTCGCGCTGTTGATGGTCGGCCTCGTGTCGGTGCCGATGCTCCTGCTCGGCTGGTATCGCCTCTCGGTGGTGATGGCCCTAATCGTCCTCGGCTTGCTGCCCGCCGTTCGCTGGTGGGAGAAGCGTGAGGCCGCGCTCCGCGACCGGGTCTACACCCACGGTCGCGAGGTGATCGCGCGCGTGACCGACGTGGAGCCCGGTGGCCCGGACCGCGGTGGCAAGATCGTGCGCGTCCAGTTCCTCGCCGGCGAGGAGGCCGTGCAGGCCTCGGTGCTCGGAGCGCCCCTCGCGCGTCGCGGGCTCGGCCCAGGCGACGACGTGGTCCTGCTGCACGACGAGGTCGATCCGACCCACTGCCTCATCCTCTCGCGCGTGGCCCGCAGCAAGCCGCGCCGGGCCGTCCGTCGCCCACCGCGCAGCGAGGGTGGTGGCTGTGGCGGCGGGGGCTGTGGCGGCGGGGGCTGTGGTGGCGGCGGCTGTGGTGGCGGCGGCTTTGGTGGCGGCGGCTGTGGCGGCGGCGGCTGTGGTGGCGGCGGCTGCGGTGGCGGCGGCTGCGGCTGACGATCGAACAGCCCCCGCGCGGGAACGACCCGCCCCGCTGGTCGAGGTGCGGGGGGCTTGCTTCGAACGCTCGCAGCGAACGCTCTCGCGGAGCCGAGCCTCACGCCTTCTTGACGGCGTGCCCCCCGAACTCGTTGCGGAGCGCGGCGCACACCTTGGCCGCGAACGACTGGTCCTGGCGCGAACGGAAGCGCATCTGCAGCGCCATCGTCAGCACTGGCGCCGGCACGCTCTCGTCGATGGCCGCCTGCACGGTCCAGCGACCCATGCCCGAGTCGTCGACCCAGCCCTGGATGCCCTCGAGCTTGGCGTCCTTCTGGAACGCACTCTCCGCGAGCTCGAGCAGCCAGCTGCGCACCACGCTCGCCTGGTTCCACAGGTGGGTGACCTGGTGCAGGTCCGGCGCGAACTCCGACTTCTGCAGGATCTCGAAGCCCTCGGCGTAGGCCTGCATCAGGCCGTACTCGATGCCGTTGTGGACCATCTTCACGAAGTGACCAGCACCCGCGGGGCCCACGTGGGCCCAGCCGTCGGGGGGCGCGAGCGTGGTGAAGATCGGCGCCAGGCGATCGACGGTGGGCTTGGCCCCGCCGATCATCAGGCAGTAGCCGTTCTTGAGGCCCCACACGCCACCGCTCGTGCCGCTGTCGACGAAGTCGATGCCCTTGGGCTCGAGCTCCTGCGCACGACGCTTGGTGTCCTGCCAGTTGGCGTTGCTGCCGTCGATGATGGCGTCGCCCTTGCCGAGCAGCGCCGCGACCTCGCGCACCGTGGACTCGGTCGGATCGCCCGCGGGCAACATCAACCAGACCGTCTTCGGTGCCTTCAGCTTGGAGACCATGTCCGCGAGCGAGCTCGCGCCGACCGCCCCCTTCTCGACCACGTGCGCCACCGCCTCGGGGCTGCGGTCGTACGCGACGACCTCGTGCCCACCCCCGAGCAGCCGCTGCACCATGTTGCCGCCCATCTTGCCCAAACCGACCAGCGCGATCTGCATGGCGGCGAGCCTACCCGAGCACGCGGACGAGCGCACCGACCACGATCGAGGTGAAGATCGCGGCGAGAACCATGGCCACCCCGCCCGCGGCGCCCGCCTCGTCGCCCTCATGCAAGGCGCGCATGGTGCCGACGCCGTGCGCGCCGACGCCGTACGCGAGGCCCCGCGCGAGCGCCGAGCGCACGCCGACTCGATCGAGCAGCGGCCCACCGAACACGAGCCCCAGGATCCCCGTGACCAGCACGGCGGCCGCGGCCAGCGAGGGCTCGCCGCCGAGGCGCTCGGCGAGCGGCATCGCCACGGGTGTGGTGACCGACTTCGGCGCGAGAGAGGCGACCCAGGTGCGCGAGAGCCCGAGGCCACGCGCGAGACCGATGGCCGACGCGGCGCCGACCACCGCGCCGACAGAGACCGCGACCAGCACGCGCACGAGCTCGGCGCGCACGGTCTCGCGCTGGCGGAACAGGGGGACCGCGAGCGCGACGGTCGCCGGTCCGAGCATCCACTGCAGCGGCCAGGTGGTCGTCCCGTAGCCGTCGAGATCCGACCCGGTCAGCGCGAGCAACGAGGTCACCACCACGAGGGTGCCGAGCACGGGCAGCGTGAAGGTGGAGGCGCGGAGCGCATGGAGGCGCACGAAGCCGAGGTAGACCCCGATCGTGACGGGCAGCGCGAGCCACACCCACGGGCTCATCCATGCCTCCGTTCGGCGAGGCGCCCGGTGACGATCATGGTCACCATCGTGCTCACGACGACCACGACGACGACCGATGAAAGATCACGCTTCAGCACGCCGACGTGCCGCAGGATGCCGACGCCGGCGGGCACGAAGAACAGGCCCAGCCACTCGAGCAGCACGTCGGCGCCGCGCTCGACCCACCGCAGCGGCACCCACCCCGTGAACAACCCGAGCGCGAGCGCGACCGCGCCGAGGACTCCGCCCGGCAGGGGCAGGTGGAGTCGACGGACCAGCTGGTCACACGCGGCGAACACCACCACGAGCAGCAGGGCCGAGGGGATCGCGCGCAGGATCCGCACCCCCGCTCGGTAGCACGACAAGAAGCCCGTGCCTGCCGCTTGCTGGCCCGAGGTACCGGCCAGGGGTAAGGTGAAGCGTCCGCAGTGACCGTCCAGTCGTCTCCACATCCCGCCCAGGAACCCAGGCCCTCGCGAAGGTGGCCGAGAATCCCGATCGCCACGGCCATGCGCAAGGCCGTGGCGATGGGCTACGACCGCACCACACTCCGAGCCGACCTGCTCTCCGGGCTCGTGGTCGGGATCGTCGCCCTGCCGCTGTCGATGGCCCTCGGCATCGCGGTCGGCGTGGCCCCGCAGCACGGGCTCTACACGGCGGTCGTCGCGGGCTTCGTCGTCGCGGCCCTCGGGGGCTCGAAGTTCCAGGTCACCGGCCCGACGGCCGCGTTCGTGGTCATCCTCGCGCCCATCGTGCTCAAGTACGGCCTCGGCGGGCTCCTCACCGCGGGCCTCATGGCGGGGATCATGCTGGTCGGCATGGGCGCGGCGCGCCTCGGTCGGCTCATCACCTTCATCCCGTACCCGGTCACGACGGGCTTCACGGCGGGCATCGCCACGGTGATCGCGACGCTGCAGCTCAAGGACGCGTTCGGCCTCAAGATCGCGCACATGCCGGAGAGCTGGTTCGGCAAGCTGCACGCGCTGTGGGACGCGCGCGCGACCACGTCGTTCGCCGAGTTCGGCGTCGCCGCGTGCACGCTCGGGCTCTTGCTCGCGGTACCCCGCTGGACCAAGCGGGTGCCCGCGCCACTCATCGCGATCGTGACGGTGACGGTGATCGCCACGCTGCTGCACAAGGTCTTCCCGCGCTTCGAGGTGGCCACGATCGGCAGTCGCTTCCAGACCGTGGTCGACGGGCACACCTACGCCGGCATCCCACCGCTCCCGCCGCGACCGGTGCTCCCGTGGGGCAACCACGGCCTCTCGTTCACCATGGTGCGCGAGCTCGCCTCGCCGGCGTTCGCGATCGCCATGCTCGGCGCCATCGAGTCGCTGCTCAGCGCGGTCATCGCCGACGGCATGACCCAGAAGAAGCACGACCCCGACGCGGAGCTCGTCGCGCTCGGGATCGGCAACATCGTCGCGCCGTTCTTCGGCGGCATCGCGGCCACGGGCGCCCTCGCGCGGACCGCGACCAACGTGCGCGCAGGCGGTCGGACGCCGGTTTCGGCGATGGTGCACGCGGTGGTGGTGCTCGTGGCGATCCTCGCCCTCGCCCCCACCATCGCCTACGTACCGATGGCGGCGCTCGCCGGGCTGCTCTTGCTGGTCGCCTGGAACATGTCCGAGATCCACCACGCGCTGCGCATGCTGCGGGTGGCCCCGAAGAGCGACATCACGGTGCTGGTCGGGTGCTACCTCCTCACCGTCGTCTTCGACATGGTGATCGCGGTCTCGGTGGGCGTGGTGCTCGCCGCGTTGCTGTTCATGCGTCGCATGGCGGAGCTCACCAAGGTGCGCGTCATCGACGAGGAGTACTCCGAGACCGAGCGCGATCTGCCGGACGGCGTGGTCATCTACGAGATCGCCGGGCCGCTGTTCTTCGGCGCCGCGCAGAACGCCATGGGCCAGCTCGACACGGTCGACGGCGCGGTCCGCGTGGTGGTGCTGGCCCTCGGTCGGGTGCCCACCATCGACGCCACCGGCATCGTGGCGCTGGACGGCGCGATCGACCGCCTGCGCAAGAACAAGAAGCTCGTGGTCATCGCGGGCCCGCTGCCCGAGCCACGTCGCATCTTCGACCGCGCCAAGCTCGGGGCAGAGCACGAGCACGTGTATTTCACCGACACCCTCGACGAGGCGATCGGGCTCGCGGGAGGGCTCGCGGAGGTCTCCCCGATCTCGACCCGCCGCCCCTCGCGCGCGTGACCACGCTCCCCTGGGCCGAGCGGGTGTTCCACGTGCTCGCCCACGTGCGGGCGACCGCGCACCTGGCCCCCTCGGTGTACGACCCCCGCTGGATCGCGCGGGCGGAGCGGGCGCTCGGCAGAGCCCAGGAACGGACCCTCGCGGAGGACGCGGCGACCGTCGGCGCGCTCGCGCCGGACCACGACACCCTGGCGCACCTGCAGCTCCTGGCGTGGCTCTTCGAGACGCCGGCGCAGGCCGAGGCGTGCGCCGATCGAGAGCTCGCGCGCCTCGCG
>CAZUZY010000169.1:0-16716 GCA_964624885.1 uncultured Polyangiales bacterium
GGCCAGCGCGAGCGCGGCGCCGGTGCGCCGGTGTGCCCGCAGCGTGTGGACGATGCCCACCGGCGCGAGCGGCCGCGCGGGCGCTGGCTCCTGCACCGTGTCCTGCATCGAGGGCGCAGACTTGTCGGCGTGGGCCATCGCCTCCGGGTGGGGCGCGCCCACGAGCGTCTTCTCGGCCGCGGGACGACGCGCGTCGAGCGCCGCCATCACGCGGGCCTCGAGATCGGCCGGAGGCTCGTAGTCCACGCCCGCCTTCTCGACCCGGGAGACGACCCAGGCCGCATCGTGGAGACGATCGCGACAGACGTCGCAGCCCTCGACGTGCTCGGCCAGCTCGGCCGGCAACTCGCCTTCGAGCGCTTCTGGCAGGCGCTCCGCGACCTCGGTGCAGAGTTCGGTTTCCATCTTCATCGTCCCTTCGGCTGAGAGTCATGGAGCCGCTCGCGCAGGCGCGCCACGGCACGGCCCACGCGCTGACGCGCCGCGGCCTCTTCGATCCCGCACGCCACGCCCACCTCCCGGAACGAGAGGTCGGAGACGTAGCGGAGCAACACCGCTTCTCGTTCGGTCGGGCGCAGCTCGGCGAGCGCCTCGCGCAGGATCTGGGCGTCGTGGGCGCCCTCCACCAGCGCGTCCGGGCCTTCCTTCTGGACGTCGTCGCGGGCGAGGTCGCGGCGACGCGCCTGTCGCGTGCGCACCTCGAGGCGCTTCGCGCAGAGGCGGCGGGCGATCCCGAACACCCACGCGCGCGGGGAGCCTTCGGCCCGGTAGCTCGCCATCGCGTCGTACGCGGTGAGCAGCGCCTCCTGGACCATCTCGTCGGCCTCGGCCTGGCTTCGCAGGAGCACGAAGCAGAGGCGCCCGAGGGCGGCCCCGTGCACGCGGGCCATGGCCGCGATGGCCGCGCGTCCGTCTCCCGGCGCGAGGGCCTCGTGGATCGGGCGGTCCTCTTCGGAGCAGTCGGGGGTGGGCATGGGGAGGGGCGGGGGGGCCCCCCCGACCGCCGCATCCTCGGTCAGGGTGAGGGTCTGCGCAATCATGCGGTCTCCATGTGCTCGTGGGACGCGCGTTCGTGACGAACGATCTTCCAGGTGGTACGTCGAGCGGGTGAGCCAGAGCCGGAGGCCTGCCCGCACCACCGTGCCCCGCGGCCGCACCGCCGGCCCGAGCAAGTCTCCCGCACCCCAGCGGCCCGCCGCGGCCAAGTCGGCGGTCACCAAGCCCGCGGTCGTGACGACCAGCGCCCAGCTGTCGGTGCTGGTGCGCAAGATCGCCGAGCTCGAGGCCAAGAACGCCCGGATCGAGGCGGAGCGCGCGGCCGACGCGGAGCAGATCGGTCGCCTGCTGGCCGCCACCGCCGATGCCGAGGCCCGCGCCCGCGTGCTCGACGCGCGGCTCGAGAAGGAGCGCAAGCGCGGGACCGACGTGCACGGTCGACTGCTCGCCGCGGCCCTCTCGACGCTGCGGGAGACCCTCTCGCGGGCCGAGGGCGACCCGGTCGTCGAGGAGCTCGATCGCCTGCTCCGGACGACGCTCGCCGCGATCGAGACCCTGCACGACCACGCCGACGCCGTGGAGCAGCTCGCCGAGATCACCAAGGTCTCGGCGGAGCGACACGAGGAGACCATCGTCGCGCGCACCTTCGCGGCGGTGGCCGCGCGGGCCCACGCCACCCAGGCCGAGATCGAGACGGTCGACGGGCTCCTCGCCGGCGTCTCGGAGCAGGTACGGAGCGTGCGCAAGCTGCGGGCGTCGCTCGAAGAGGCGCGCAGCACGCTCGTCGCCCAGATCGCGCAGATCGTCACCGCCGTGCGCACGCTGCGGGCGGTGACCGGGAGCCTCGCCACCGGCGCGCCACCCGCCCTCCCCTCGAAGAGCCGACGCCCACCGAAGAGGATCACCAAGCCATGACCGTGCTCACCAAGCTCGGCTCCCCCGCGGCCACCCGCAACCGCGGACCGATCCTGGCGGTGCTCGCGCGGGTGCTCCCGGAGGAGGGCACCGTGCTCGAGATCGCGAGCGGGTCCGGGCAGCACGTGGTGTTCTTCGCGGACGCGCTGCCTCGCCTGCGCTTCGTCCCGAGCGACCCCGATCCGAGCGCCCGCGACAGCATCGAGGCCCACCGCGCCGAGGCAGGACTGCCCAACGTGGCGCCGGCGCTCGCGCTCGACGTGCGACACACGCCCTGGCCGATCGCGGCGTGCGACGCGATCGTCGCGATCAACATGGTGCACATCTCGCCGTGGGAGGCGACCCTCGGCCTCCTCGCCGGCGCTGCCGAGCGGCTTGCACCCGGCGCACCGCTGGTGCTCTACGGACCCTACCGCGTGGGAGGCGTCCACACGGCCGAGAGCAACGAGCGGTTCGACGAGGGGCTCCGCGCGCGCGACCCGGCGTGGGGGGTGCGCGACGTGGAGGCCGTGCTCGCCGCGGGCGCCCCGCACGGGTTCGTGGAGAGCGACCGCGTCGCGATGCCCGCCAACAACCTCACGCTCGTGCTCCGTCGCGGGTGAGCTACCGTCCGGCGATGCGTCACGCCTACCTCGCAGGCCTGTGGGTGGTCGTCGGTTGCAGGGAGGCCTCGACGCCCATCGTCGACCCGAAGGAAGGCCCGAGCACGCCCGCACCGCCCCCGAGCGCGACGCCGGCGCCGATCGCGCCCTCCGCCGCGCCGGCTCCCCCGCCGGTCGCCTCCGCCTACCCCGCCCACACCGACGCCTGCCTGAGCGATGCCGACTGCGGCTCCACCAACTACGGCCCCGACTGCTGCTTCCGCTGCGAGACGGCGGTCGGTGACCACGCCTGGGTCGCCAAGGTCGACGCCCACTGCAGGGCCGCGGAGAAGGCGGGGACGGTGAAGGGTTGCTCGCCCACCGCGTGTGGAGCCGAGCCGCGGCCGAAACCCGGTATGCTCGGCTACCTGAACGCGATCCCCCGGTGCGTCTCCGGCCACTGCAAGAAGTGATCGGAGCGAGCCGGAGGCGAGCGCAGGTCCGATCATGCGATTCCGCGCCCCCCTCCCCTTCGAGCCCTCCCACCCCGACGCGCTCGCCATGTACTGCTCCGACGGGCGCTTCACCCACGCGGTCGAGGCGCTACTCGGGGAGCTCGGCTACCCGCGGCTCGACACCCTCACGGTGCCCGGCGGGCCCGGTGTGCTCTCCATCGCCACCGCGAGCCTCGGCACGTTCGACGTGGTGCGCAACGCGCTGTCGTTCCTGGTCACCGGGCACGCGATCACCCACGTGGTGCTCGTCGCCCACGACGCCTGTGGCTACTACAAGCAGCGGTTCCCCTACGAGTCGCCCGAGGCCATGCACCGTCGGCAGGTAGGGGATCTCGAGGCGGCGTCCAAGTGGATTCGCGGCGAGCACCGCAAGGTCGAGGTCACCAAGTTCTTCGCGCGCAAAGGCGAGCACGTGGAGTTCGAGCGGCTCGAGTAGGGACGGTCCCGAGCTCGACGCGAGCGGACGATTCCCCAGCCCGTCGCCACCCGGGCGCGCCAAGGCTCTCGGGACCACGTAGAGTGATCGCGTGGACGGTCGTGGGGCAGGTCTCGACGTGTGGCTCGTCGCGCGGCGCGATGCGCTCGACCTGTCCGCCGGCGCGCGCACCCTCGGCTTCCGCGTGACCGAGCTGACGCTCGACGAGCTCGACTGGCGGCTCCAGCGCGCGACGCCGGAGCTGCTCCTGCTGGATCTGGAGCTCGAGGGCGCACGCCCCCTCGTGGAGCGGCTCGCGAAGTGGGCCATCCCGGCCGTCGTCGTCGGGCCGGAGCCGCTCGGGTTCGCGCCGGAGTCTCTCGTGTTCCTCGCGCGGCCGTTCGATGCCCGACTCCTCGCGGTCCACGCGCGGCTCGCCATCGCGGTCTCGGGCTCCCGCTCGAACCTGCGCAGCAGCGAGGAGCGCCTCGCGATCGCCGAGGTCGCGCTCCGGGCGCGGGATCGGCACCAGGAAGCGCTCCTCGCGGCTTCGCCCGTCGGGGTGTGCGAGATGGATCTCGAGGGGCGGTGCACCTATGTCAACGAGACCTGGTGCGAGCTGTCCGGGCTCACGGCGGAGGAGGCGGTCGGTGACGGGCACCGACGCGCGCTCCACCCGGAGAGTCGAGCGGCGTTCGACGAGGCGTGGCGGCGCTCGATCGCGGAGGGCCGCAATTTTCGGCTCGAGTACCGGCTCTTGCGCCCCGACGGTCAGGAGCGCTGGGTCCTCGGGCAGTCGGTCCCTCTGCCCGTCGACAACGAGATCATCGGGTTCGTCGGGACCGTCACCGACCTCACCGCGCGCCGCCGCTCCGAGGAGGAGCTCGCGCGCCGCGAGGAGCTGCTGCGGGTCTCGCAGGCCCTCGCGCGCGTGGGGTGCTGGGAGTGGGACGCGAGCCGAGAGCGCCTCTCCTGGTCCGAGGAGATGTTCCGCCTCCACGCCGAGGATCCCGTCACCTTCGTGCCGGATCGGGCCCGGGTGCGCGCCCTCTACGAGCCGGACTGCCGCGCGTGGTTCGACCAGATGCTCAGCGGCGAGAGGCCCGAAGACAGCGGGGAGCTCCGCCTGCTCCGCGGCGGGCACGTGCACTCGGTCTCGTTCCGCACCTACGCCGACGGGCGAGTGGTCGGCGCCAACCTCGACGTGACCGAGCAGCGCCAGCGAGAGGCCGCGCTCGAGCTCGCCGACTTCGGCATCGAGCACGCCGTCGACGGGTTCCACATGGTCGACGAATCGGGGCGGTTCGTGTCCGTGAACGGCGCGTCCTGCCGGCTCCTCGGCTACGCGCGGCACGAGCTGCTCACCATGAGCGTCTCCGACATCGACCCGGCGTTCGACGACGAGGTGTGGCCCGCCCACTGGGCCGAGCTGCGGAGCAAGGGCGCGCTCTCGTTCGAGACCGAGGTGCGCACCAAGACGGGCGAGCGGGTCCCGGTCGAGATCGCGGCCAACCTGCTCTCGTTCGAGGGTCGACAGTTCGACTTCGCCGTCATGCGCGATCTGCGCGAGCGGCGGCGGGCGGAGGAGCAGCGCGTGCTCCTCGAGGGCAAGCTGCGTCAGGCGCAGAAGATGGAGTCCCTCGGGACCCTCGCCGGCGGCATCGCGCACGACTTCAACAACCTGCTCGCGGCGATCACCTGCAACCTCGAGCTGGCCGAGGAGGCCGTCGCGGCCGGAGAGCCGCTCGAGATGGAGCTCCAGGAGATCCGGATGGCGACCACCCGCGCCACCGACCTCGTGCGGCGCATCCTCGCGTTCAGTCGCAAGCAGCCCGCGCGGCGCGCCGTCGCCCGGCTCGACCCCATCGTCGAGGAGGTCGCGCGGCTCCTGCGCGCCGGCATCCCCGCGGCGATCGAGCTCGTCACCGAGATCGGCGAGCGCGTCCCCCCGGTGCACATGGACAGCACGCAGATCCATCAAGTGTTGATGAATCTCGGGACCAACGCCTGGCAGGCGATCGCGAAACCCAAGGGGACCATCCGGCTCGGCCTCGAGGCGGTCACGGTCCGCGGAGCCCACCCGGTGCCGCCGGGTCACTACGCGCGGGTGCGCGTGGGCGACGACGGCGTCGGCATGAGCCCCTCGACGATCGAGCGCATCTTCGAGCCGTTCTTCACCACCAAGGGCGTCGGCGTGGGCACCGGCCTCGGCCTCGCGGTGGTCCACGGGATCGTCGCCGAGCACGGCGGGGTCATCGTCGTCGACAGCGCCGAGGAGCGCGGGGCGGTGTTCGACGTGTACCTCCCGGCTGCCGACAAGGATCTCTCGCGGTCGGAGCAGCCCCCATCGCGCAAGCACACGGGCAGCGGGCGGGTGCTGCTCGTCGACGACGAGGAGGCCGTGCTGCGGGCCGGCAAGCGGGTCATCGAGATGCTCGGGTACGACGTCACCGCGTGTGGCTCCGCGCTCGACGCGCTCGCGGCCGTGCAGGCCGACCCGGCCCGCTTCGACCTCGTGGTGACCGACCTCAGCATGCCAGACCTGAGCGGGCTCGAGCTGGCCCTGCGGCTCCGCGAGCTCCGCGGAGACCTCCCCATCGTCATGGTGACCGGACGGCGGTCGGAGGAGGAGAGCGACCTCGCCGCCGCGGGGATCTGCGTCGTCCTCGACAAGCCGTACAGCAGCGAGGAGCTCAGCGCGGCGCTGCGGAGCGCGCGAGGGGGCTGACGGTCGGGCGCTCGGTCGACCCGAGCAGGCCGTTCAGACGGGCCACCAGCGCCCGCTGTCGCTCGAGGTCGACGTCGTGGCGACCCGCGAGGAGCTCGATGTCGTGACCGTCGACGTGCACGAGGACGCACGCGTAGGCGTGCCCGATCAGACCGTCCTTGGAGCGCAGCGCGACCTTGCGGATCTCGCCGCGGGGAAAGCGACGGACGCGGGGCGAGAGCGGCCAGCGCCGCGTGGTGAGCGTGAGCTCGTCGCCCACGAGCTCGATGCGGACCGCCTGCCAGTGGAGCCAGACGAGCGACGCGAGGAACAGGACGAGCCCCCCACCGAGCACCCCGATGCCGACCAGGTTGTCCGTCGTCGGTCGGTTGTAGGGCAGGTCGAGCGTGGCGGCGGCGGGGTCGGCGAGGAAGCGTGCCAGGGCGTCTCGCTGCGCCGACCGCGTCGCGAGATCGGCGTGGCGATCGGAGAGCTCGACCGCCCCCTTGTCGGTGACCAGGGCGACCTCCCAGGTCGACGCGCGCCGGCCGCGCGACTCGCGGAGGACCACCTCGCGAATGGAGGCGAGGGGCACGGTCTCGCTGCGGACGCCGAGCACGGGGTAGCTGCGCTCGACGACGCAGGCCCCGGTCGCGCGGGAGCATCGGACCGCGACGGCGGTGAGCTTCTGCTCCGCGTTGTGCACCCCCATGAACGAGAGGAACGCGATGCAGACGAGGCAGAAGCCGACCCACTCCTTGCTCCGCTGGTGGTAGTCCACCGAGGGCGAAGGTGTGGGCGTGGACACGCGGTCAGGATAGCGGTGGCGCGGTCAGGGCTGGCAGGTCTTCTGGGTGCCCATGCCACCCGAGAGCTTGCAGGTCGTGCCCGTGGCACAGCCGAGGTCCGAGGTGCAGTTCTTGGCGCAGTAGCCGCTCAGGCCCGCGGCGAGCGAGGTCATGGTGTAGAGGTCGGTGCCGGTCGTGCTCTTGGCGGTGAGGAGCGAGTCGCAGCTGTAGCCGGTGGGGCACTCGCCCGCGCTGCCGGTCTTGCAGATGGTGGTGCAGTAGCCGGCGGTGGTGGTGCCCTTGAGGCAGAGGCAATCGGTGGCGGTGGTGCAGGTGTCGCCGAGCACCTTGCTGTAGAGGAACTTGCAGTAGCCCGAGGTGAAGTCGCACTTGTAGGCGGCGGGCGCGCCGGTGCCCCAGGCGGTCTTGCAGCCCGCGTCGGAGGTGCAGGTCTTGTTCACGCACAGGTTCTGGCCGACGTCGCACACGCTCCCGGAGGGACAGTCCGCGCTGGTGACGCAGCCGCCCTGGCAAGAGCCCACGACCAGCGTCTTGCCGTCGGTCGCGGTGGTCAGGGCCTCGGGGTAGCAGGCGTTGTTGCCGGCGCACTTCTCCACCCAGGTGCCGTCGCCCTTGAGCTGGCAGCGCGGCTCGCAGGTCGCCGGCGAGGTGCCCGACTGCAGGCAGATGCCCGTGTCGCCGTCGCAGTAGTAGATGGTGGTGGCGTCGGTGGGGACGCACGCGTCGCCGCCCCCGAAGTCGATCTGCATGCAGACCGCGGTCGGGTTGAGCGGGCCCACGATGTAGAGCTTGTTGGTGCAGTGCCCGAGCCCGTAGCCCGTGACGTCGCAGTCGATGTCCGAGGTGCACACCTTGCCGGTGGTCTTGTCGGCGACCACGCCCGTGTCGGTCCCCGTGTCGACGACGACGATGCTGTCGGTGGTCCCGGAGTCGAACGCGGTGTCGAAGGTACCGGTGTCGAAGGTGCCCGTATCGAAGCCGGTGTCGAAGGCACTCGTGTCGAACGTGCCCGTGTCGAACCCAGTGCCCGTGTCGAACGTGCCCGTGTCGAAGGTACCCGTGTCGAACCCGCTGCCCGTGTCGACGCTGCCCGTGTCGCCCGAGCCGGTGTCGCTCCCGCCGCCGGTGTCCTTGCCCGCGCCGGTGTCGTCGCCGGTCGCCGTGTCGTCCCCCGTGGTCGTGTCGCTCGCCGTGGAGTCGGCGCGGACCCCCGAGTCGCGGACCGGAACGATGTCCGTCGATTCGGCGTCGGCGCAGCCGGCGAGGATCAGGGACGCGGCGAGCGAGAGGTGGGCGAGACGCATCCGCTCGGATTACTCCTCGGCGCGCCCATGCGCAACCGGGGCGATTCGACTCCCACTAGAAAGAAACACCCAGCTCGCGGAAGAAGAACGTCCATTGATCGGACAGCTCCTCGAGCTGCTTGCTGCGGGGCTTTCCGGCGCCGTGCCCGGCCTTGGTCTCCACGCGGAGCAGCACGGGGTGCGCGCTCGCGGTGGCGGCCTGGAGCCGCGCCGCCATCTTGCGCGCGTGCATGGGATCGACCCGGGAGTCGCTCTCGGCGGTCATGAGGAGCACCGCCGGGTAGGGCGTTCCGTCGACGACCTTGTGGTAGGGCGAGTAGGCCTTGAGCCACTGGTATTGCTTCGGATCGTCCGACGAGCCGTACTCGGCGATCCAGAGCTTGGCGATCAGGAAGTGGTGGTAGCGGAGCATGTCGAGGAGCGGCACCGCGGAGACCACCGCGCGGAACAGGTCCGGTCGCTGGGTCAGGAGCGCGCCCGTGAGCAGGCCGCCGTTGCTGCCGCCGAGCGCGCCGAGGCGCTGCTTGCCGACGAAGCCCTCCTTGCCGAGCGTGTCCGCGACCGCGATGGCGTCGTCGAACACGTTCTGCTTCTTGTCGAGCATGCCGGCGCGGTGCCAGGCCTCGCCGTACTCCGCGCCGCCGCGCAGGTTCGCGACCACGTAGACGCCGCCGCGCTCGAGGAACGCCATCACCGCGCGGTTGAAGCTCGGGGTCTGGCTGATGTTGAACCCGCCGTAGCCGTAGAGGACGCCGGGCGCGGTGCCGTCCTTGGGGGTGGACTTCTTCTTCACCACGAAGGCGGTGATCTTCGTGCCGTCCTTGGAGGGCGCCTCGATCTGCTCGACGGCGATGCTGGCGGCGTCGAACCCCGGGGCCTCCGTCTTCGCCCACACCGTCTGCTTCTTGGTCTTGGGGTCGTAGCGGCGGATCTCGGGCGGGTAGGCATAGGACTGCACCTCGAACATCGCCTCGTCGCCCTCGGTGTCCCCGTGCGGCACGGTCGCGGTGCCGAGCACGGGGAGCGGGATCTCCTCGAGGAGCTTGCCCGCGAGGTCGCGGCGCTCGAGGCGCGACGAGGCCTTGTGCAGGTACGAGACGTAGAGCGAGTCGCCGACGCACTCGAAGTCGCGGATGGGATCGGGGCCCTCCGCCACCACCACCTTCCACTTGTCCCGCGCCGGATGGGCCGGGTCCACGCGCACGATCTGGAAGCCGGGCGCGCCCTCGTTGCTGCGGAGGAACACCACGTCCTCCTTGCCCACGCGGTGGAACGTGGGGTCGAAGAGCGCGTCGACGCCGGCGACCAGCGTGACCCACTTGGCGTCCTTGGCCTTGCGATCGAGCAGGTACACGCTCGCCTTCGCCCACCCGTGGGCCACGCGCACGAGCAGCCAGCGCCCGCTCGGCGACACCTCGGCGTGGGGCGAGTCGGTCATCGGCCGCTCCTCGCCGGCCGGCGGGAACACCCGCGCGTCGGCGCTGGGATCGGCGCCGAGCGCGTGGAACCAGATGCCGCGGTGGTAGTGCTCCTCGCCCTTGGGCACGGTGGTCGGGTCGGGCTCGCGCACATAGTAGAAGCCGGAGCCGTCGGGCAGCCACGACACGTACGACGCGCGCGTGCGGGTGATGACGTCGGGCAGATCCTTTCCGGTCGCGACGTCGCGCACGTGCAGCGTGCTCTGCTCGTTGCCGCTGATCGAGTACCCGTAGGCGACCTTGTCGCCGAGGTCGTTCACGTACCACCAGTCGAGCGCGGTGGTCTTGTCCTCGCCGAACGTGGACGGGTCGAGGAGCGGGCGATCCTTGCCGTCGAGGCCCTCGCGCACGTAGACGATCGGCTGGTCCTGCTTGCCCTCGCGGCGCGAGTGGAAGTAGCGGCGGGGGTGCTTCTTGTCGCCCTTGCGCAACAGGGGCGAGCTCACGAAGCCGATCTGCAGGAGCTCGTCGAGCCGGCCGCGCAGCTTGCCGCGCAGGTCTCCCGCGTCGAGGTACTTGCGGGTGGCCGCGTTCTGCCGGTCGGTGAACGCCTGCACGTCGGGGCTCTTGTCGTCCTCGAGCCACCGGTACGGGTCCTTCACCTGGTCGCCGTGGTAGGTGTCGATCACGACCTTCTTGTACGTCGCGTCGGCGCTGGACGCCGAGGGCGCGGGGGGAGGGGCGGAGGACGAAGCGGCGGGCGGCGCGGCCACGGTGGGCTCCTTCTGCGGACCACAGGCGAGCATTCCGAGGGCGGTGACGGCGAGGAGGCGGCGCATGGGCGGCCGATGGTACTCTCGCGCGGTGTCGCTCCGCACCCTCGTCCTCTCCGCGATGCTCGCCGCGGTGGGCTGCACCCCCTCGCCCGAGTCGCTGTGCGAGCACGTGATCGCGGTCGCCGACGGCCCGGCCCAGAACAAGGACGTTCGCGCCGCCGAGATCGCCAAGTGCGCCGAGAAATGGGCGGCGAGGAAGCAGAAGGACGCCAAAGCATACGCTTGTTATGCATCGTGCGCGACCGGCACCAAGCGGCTCGTCGAGATCGGCGAGTGCATGCCGAAGTGCTACCCGAACGAGCCCAAGCCCAAGGACGAGCCGGACAAGCTCGAGGGGATCATCTGGACCCCGCCCTCGGCTTCGGCCTCGGCGTCGGCTTCGGCTCCGGCTTCCGCTGCGGCTCCGGCTTCCGCTTCCGCTTCCGCTTCGGCGTCGGCCTCGGCTCCGGCCTCGGCGAGCGCCCCCAAGAAGGCCGGTCCGTGAGCGACGCGATCGCGCGCGCCGCCGCGGCGATCCGCTCCGCCGCCGGTCTGCTCGTCACCGCCGGCGCCGGCATGGGCGTCGACTCGGGGCTGCCCGACTTCCGCGGCAACGAGGGGTTCTGGCGCGCGTATCCCCCCTACGCGAAGCTCGGCCTCTCGTTCGCCGAGCTCGCCAACCCGCGGTGGTTCGCGCGCGACCCGGCGTTCGCCTGGGGGTTCTACGGCCACCGCCTCGCGCTCTACCGCAAGACCGTGCCCCACGCCGGGTTCGCCGTGCTGCAGCGCCTCGCGGCCCGCGCGCCGCACGGCGCGTTCGTCTTCACTTCCAACGTCGACGGCCAGTTCCAGCGCGCGGGGTTCTCGCCCGAGCGCATCGTCGAGTGCCACGGCGCGCTCGACCACCTCCAGTGCACGCACGGCTGCGGGGTCGGCATCGTCACGGCCGACGGCTACGAGCCCGACGTCGACGAGGCCACGTTCCGGGCGCGCGAGCCCTTGCCGCGCTGCCCGCGGTGCCAGGCGCTCATGCGCCCCAACGTGCTCATGTTCGGCGACGGCGAGTGGGAGAGCGACCGCTCCGACGCCCAGGAGCAGCGCTTCGCCGCGTGGCTCGGCGCCCTCGACGGGCCGCTCGTGATCGTCGAGTGCGGCGCCGGCACGGCAGTGCCCACCGTGCGGCGGCTCGGCGACGGTCTCGCCCGGCGCGGCACGCTCGTGCGCATCAACGTGCGCGAGCCCGAGGTGCCGGCTGGCCAGATCGGGATCCCCGGCGGCGCGCGCGAGACGCTCACGGCGATCGAGGCCGCGCTCTGACGCATGGCCGCCCTCGCCCTGCTGCCCCTGCTCCTGCCGGCGGTCCTTGCGCGAAGCCGCTTCGAGCCCACCGATCTCGAGCTGGAGGAGTCCGGGGTCGTGGAGCTCGATCTGCAGGCCGGCACGATGCGCGGCGACCCGCGCCGGTTCTTCGTCCTCGACTGGGAGCTCGACCTCGGCCTCTCGTCGCGCGTGGAGCTCGGCGTCGACGGCGCCGTGTCGTGGGTGGGCGACGCCGGCCAGCCCTCGACGCGGGTCTGGGACCCGCTGTGGGTCTCCACCAAGATCGGCGTGTTCGACACGCGCGACGACGAGAAGCACACGGCGTGGGCGTTCGGCGTGCAGCTCGGGCCGCGGCTCGCGGTGCAGGGCGCGCGCGGCATCGGCGCCGAGGGGCTGCTCCTGCTCGGGCGTACGGTGCGCAGCGTCACGGTGGTGGCGAACGCGGGGCTGCTCGTCGACGCGCGCACGGTGGATCTGCCGCGCGCGGTGGCCGCGCAGGTGGGCCTCGACGCCACGTGGGCGCTGTCGGAGGCGTGGGCCCTGCTCGGCGAGATCGCGGGGCAGCGGTTCTTCACGGACGACCCGCACCAGCTCGCGGCCACGGTCGGCCTCGCCCGCACGACGGAGTGGTGCGACTTCAGCCTGGTCGGCTTCGCCGGCTTCCTCACGCCGGGCGACCGGTTCGGCGTGTTGCTCGGGGTGTCGCCGAAGCTGCGGGTGTTCTGAGCGGGCTTTACGCGCCCGGGCGCCTCGGGTGCGCTCTTCCCATGGCCCAGACCTCGGCAGCGGTGGCGCTCGTGCGCGGCGACGGTGAGGCGCGCGAGATCCTGCTCGTGCACCCCGGTGGCCCCTTCTGGGCGAAGAAGGACGACGGCGCCTGGAGCCTGCCGAAGGGGCTCGTCGAGGCCGACGAGGACCACCTCGCGGCGGCGCGGCGCGAGCTCGCCGAGGAGCTCGGCGTCGAGGCGCCCGCGGGGCCCTACGTCGATCTCGGGAACGTCCGCCTGAAGTCGGGCAAGACGGTGCACGGGTACTGCACCCGGGGAGACCTCGACGCCACGAAGATCCGCTCCAACGAGATCGAGATCGACTGGCCGCCGCGCTCCGGGAAGAAGATGCGCATCCCAGAGGTCGACCGCGCCGCGTGGTTCGGGCGGGAGGCGGCGCTGATGAAGATCCACGAGGGTCAGGCGCGGCTGGTGACCGCGGCGTTCGCGGCCGAGTTGCCCTGACGAATCGCCGTTCACGCGGTGACGCAGCGTGACCCTTTGCGTCATGCTTACCATATGGTAAGCCATGCCCAACCACATGGTCGCGCAGGTCGAGACCCCCGACGTCAAGAGCGGCGCCCTCGCCGCCGCCTTGCGCCTGTTCGCGGCGCGCGGCTTCGACGCGACCCCGATCCAGGCCGTGGCCGACGAGGTCGGCGTCACCAAGCAGGCCGTGCTCCACCACTTCCCCACCAAGGAGCACCTGCGGCGCGGGGTGCTCGAGGGCATCCTCGCCCACTGGAACGAGACCCTGCCGCGGCTCCTCCTCGCCGCGACCGCGAGCGAGGACCGCTTCGACGCCGTGTTCGGCGAGCTCGTGCGCTTCTTCGCCGAGGACCGCGACCGCGCGCGCGTCGTGCTCCGCGAGGCGCTCGATCGGCCCGACGAGGTGCGCGCCCTCCTCACCGGGCCCGTGCGCCCCTGGCTCACCGCCGTCGCGCAGTACATCCGCGCGGGCCAGGAGGGCGAGCGGCACTTCCCCGACGTGGACGCCGAGGTCTACGTCGTCCACGTCCTCCAGCTCGTGCTCACCGCTGTCGCCTCGTTCCCGGTGACCGGCGCGCTCGTCGAGAAGGACGCCCGCAAGCGCTACGACCGCGAGCTCGCCCGCATCGCCAAGGCGAGCCTGTTCCTGCACGCGACCGAGAGCGACAAGCCCCGACGCAGGGGCAAGAGGTAGTCATGGCCAGCTTCTTCCAGGACAACGACGATCTGCGGTTCTACTTCGAGCGCGGGATCGACTGGGCCTCGCTCGTAGAGGTCACCGAGTACGGGTACCGCGCGCCCGAGGGGTTCAAGGAGCCGAAGGAGGCCGTCGAGTTCTACCGCGAGGTCGCCGAGATGGTCGGCGAGCTCTCCGCCGAGCAGATCCACCCGAAGACCCCGGCCATCGACCGCGAGCACCCGCGCATCGAGGACGGCGAGGCGGTGGTCGGGCCCGCCATGACCTCGGTGTTCGCGGCCATCGGCGGCGCCGAGCTCCACAAGCTGTGCATCCCGCGCGAGCTCGGCGGGCTCAACGCGCCGCTCCTGCTCTACTTCCTCTCCGCCGAGATGATCGCCCGCAGCGACGTCTCGGTGATGACCCACTTCTCGTTCCACGGCGGCATGGCCATGGCGATGCTCGCCTACTCCATCCACGAGGGCACGACCAAGTTCGACCCCGCCGCGGGCAAGATCGTCGAGACCCGCTTCGCCCCCGAGATCGCCGAGATCGTCGCCGGCGAGGCGTGGGGCTGCATGGACATCACCGAGCCCGACGCCGGCAGCGACATGGCCCGCCTGCGCGCCCGCGCGGTGCAGGACGAGGCCGGCGAGTGGTTCGTCACCGGCCAGAAGATCTTCATCACCAGCGGCCACGGCAAGTACCACTTCGTGATCGCCCGCACCGAGGAGGCCAAGGACCCGGACGATCCGTTCGCGGGCCTCGGCGGCCTCTCGATGTTCCTGGTCAAGACCTACGACGACCTACCGGATGGTAGCCGGCGGCGGTACGTGACCCTGGAGCGCGTCGAGGAGAAGCTCGGGCACAACGGCTCGGTCACCGCGGCGCTCGCCTTCGAGCACGCGCCGGCGCGCCTGATCGGCCAGCGCGGCGAGGGCTTCAAGTACATGCTCACGCTCATGAACAACGCGCGCGTCGGCGTGGGGTTCGAGAGCCTCGGGCTCGCCGAGGCGGCCTACCGGTGCGCGAAGGCCTACGCCGAGGAGCGCCGCTCCATGGGCAAGGCCATCGCGCGGCACGAGATGATCGCCGACTACCTCGACGAGATGCGCACCGACGTGCAGGCCGTCCGCGCGCTGGCGGTCGCCTCCGCCTACCACGAGGAGATGGCGCAGAAGCTCGGCCTGCTCGAGCGCTTCCTGCCCGAGGCCACCGCCGAGGAGCGGGCCCGCCTCGAGCGCGAGCTGCCCCACAACCGCGCGCGCTCGCGCCGGTTCACGCCGCTCCTCAAGTACCTCGCGGCCGAGAAGGCGGTCGAGATCGGGCGCCGCGCGGTGCAGATCCACGGCGGCGTCGGGTACACCAAGGAGTACGGCGCCGAGAAGCTGCTGCGCGACGCGCTGGTGCTGCCCATCTACGAGGGCACGAGCCAGATCCAGTCGCTGATGGCGATGAAGGACACCCTGATGGGGATCCTCAAGCGGCCGCAGGCGTTCGTGACCCGCCTCGGGCAGACCCGCTGGCGCTCGGTCTCGGCGCGCGACGCGCTCGAGCGCCGGGTCGCCAGGCTCTCGCTGCTCTCGCTCTCGGCGCAGCAGTTCCTGCTCACCCGCACCGCCGCGGGCAAGCTGCGCACGCTCGCGGACGTCCCCGTGAGCACGTGGCGCGAGGTGCTCACCAAGCAGTGGGACCCCAAGCGCGACTTCGCGCTCGCCATGCTGCACGCCGAGCGCCTCACCCGCATCCTCGCCGACGAGGCGGTGGCCGAGCTCCTGCTCGAGCAGGCCAAGGCGCACCCCGACCGGCGCGAGCTCCTGGAGCGCTGGCTCGACCGCGCCGAGCTGCGGTCCAAGGCCCTGCACGAGGAGATCACCACCACCGGCACCCGCATCCTCGGCGCGCTCGCGGGCGAGTCGGGCGTGGCGCAGGCGGCGGAGTGAGCGTGTCGTTGCGCCACCTCGTCACCCAGGCGCCGGTGATCGCGGCGCTGGGTCGCGTGGCCTTCGCCGCCGCGCGGCCCAAGACGGGTGTCACGCCGTCGGTGCCCGGGCCGTGGGTCGAGGAGGAGCTGCCCCCGCGGCCCGCCGACCTCGTCACCGCCTACCTGCGGCACCTCGGCGCCGACCCGGCGTGGTACCGCGGCACCGTCCCCGCGCACCTGTTCCCGCAGTGGGGCTTCCCGCTGGCCGCGCGCGGCCTCGTGGGCCTCCCCTACCCGCTCACGCGGGTGGTCAACGCGGGGTGTCGCCTCCGGGTGAACGCGCCCCTACCGAGCGGTAAGCCGCTCCTCGTCCGGGCGCGGCTCGAGTCCATCGACGACGACGGGCGCCGCGCGATCTTCGCCACGCGTATCCTCACCGGCACCCGCGAGGTGCCCGACGCGATCGACGCCGAGCTGCGCGCGCTGGTCCCGCTGAAGAAGAGCGACGGCCCCCGCGCCCGCCCCACGGTGCCGCTCGACGCCCGCGAGCTCGCCTTCCTGCGCCTGCGCGCCGACGCGGGGCTCGACTTCGCGCTGCTCACCGGCGACTTCAACCCCATCCACTGGGTGCCGGCGTACGCGCGCGCCGCGGGGTTCCGCGCGTGCATCCTGCACGGCTTCGGCACGCTCGCCCGGGCCGCCGTGGCCCTCGATCGCGCGGTGCTCTCGGGGCGCCCCGAGCGGCTCGTCGAGCTCGACGCGCGCTTCACCCGCCCCCTCGTCCTGCCGGCCTCGGTGGGGGTGTACCTGCGGGATCGGGACGGCGCGCTCCACGTCGGCGACGCGCCCGGCGGCGGCGCCTACCTCGAAGGCCGCGTGACGCTGCGGGAGACCTCACCATGAACGATCTGTTGCTCGAGCTCGGCAAGAACAAGAACGCCCGTCGCCTCCTCGGCTCGCTGGGCCTGCCCATCCCGCTGCCGGAGTCGCTGCGGCGTGAGCGTGGCCCGCTGGTCGCGCGGCCCCTCGCCGACCGCACGGTGGCCGTGGCCGCGCCGCGCGGAG
>CAZUZY010000170.1:0-16706 GCA_964624885.1 uncultured Polyangiales bacterium
CGTGCTCTCGGCGCCCTCGGTCGCGTTCGCCGCGGGCGGCCGCGCCCTCGCCGCGACGGACCACCAGCCGTGGCTCGTCGGCGCCGCGCTCGTCCTCGCCCTGCTCTTGCTCGAGGCGAGGCTCGCCGCCCGGCGAAGGGACGCCCCTCTGATGCTGGTCCTCGGTGTGCTGCCGCTCGTCGTGGTCGACGTGCTCCTCGCGCGCGCTGGACTCGCCTGGCTCGCACTCTCGCTCGCAACGCTCGCGCTCGCCCTGCCCTTGCCGGAGGTCCGCCGTGCTGAACATCGCTGACGTGCACCGTCGTTTCGGGCCCGAGGTCGTCCTCGCTGGCGTGTCCCTCACGGTGCACGCGGGTGAGGTCGTGGTGGTGCGGGGCGCGAACGGGGCCGGCAAGAGCACGCTGTTCGAGATCGCCGCGGGCGTGCTCGACGCCGACGCCGGCACGGTGCGGGTGGGCGGGCACCCCATCGCCGATCCGCGCGCGCGGCGCTCGATCGGCTACGCGCCGGCCGCGGCCGCGCTGCCCGAATCGCTGTTCGTCCACGAGTGGATCGACCTCGCCTGCGCCCTCCGCGGCGTGGGCGACGAGGAGGACGTCGACGCGACGATGGCGAGGTTCGGGCTCCAGGCCACGAGCGACGCGCGCCTCTCCGCACTGTCGCTCGGCCAACGGCGACGTCTGTCGCTGGCGCTCGCGAGCATCGGCCGACCCTCGCTGCTGTTGCTCGACGAGCCGACGGTCGGCCTGGATGCCCTGGGGGTCGACGACCTCGTCGAATGGCTCGCGCGGCATCGACGGGTGGGTGGGGCGATTCTCCTCGCCAGCCACGACGAGGCGCTGGTCGAGACGCTCGAGGCCCGCGTGTGCACCCTGGCGGCCGGACGCATCGTCCATTCGGACGACGATGGCTCACAGTGAGTCAGGCGGTCACCGATCGTCTCTCGTTCGATTTTTTCCCGGCCGGCGGAATCGCGCGTTGAATGTCACTTTCATGCCTGCGACGAGGTGGTTGGCGGTACGAGCCTTCATCCCGTGCACCCTCGTCCTCTTGCGCTGGCCGCGGCCGCGCTCGTCTCCTGCAGCCTGACCACGGCGGACGCCGAGTGGACCTCGCGCGTCAAGCTCGAGACCGCGGGCTACTCCGACAGCGACCACGTCGCGGTGGTCACCCCTTCGATCGCCGGCGCGGTCGAGAACCCGATCAAGGGGTTCCGCCTCGGAGGCAGCTACCTGGTCGACGCGGTCAGCGCGGCCTCGGTCGACATCGTCTCGACCGCGAGCAAGCGCTGGAGCGAGGTGCGCCACGCCGGCGCGCTCGACTTCAAGTACAAGCCGCACGACTTCGGGTTCGCCGGCAACGGCTACGTCTCGATCGAGCCCGACCATCGCTCGCTCGGCGTGGGCGGCACCTTCGTCCTCGACTTCGGCGAGGCCCACGCGCACACCACCACCTTCGGCTACTCGTTCGCGCAGGACACGGACGGCCGCTCCGGCACGCCCTTCAGCGTGTTCTCGCGCGTGGTCGACAAGCACACGCTCTCCCCGGGGGTGACCTTCACCGTCGACGCCTCGACGATGCTCTCCTTCATGGCCGACGTGATGATCGAGCGCGGCGACTCGTCGAAGCCGTACCGCTACATCCCGTTCTTCGGCTCCTCGAGCGACGCCCCCGTGGGCGCGTCGATCGCCAAGGTGAACGCCGTCCGCCTCCCCGAGCGCGCGCTCGAGCACCTCCCCGACAGTCGCAATCGCCTCGCGATCTCGGCGCGCTTCCTCCATCGCTGGGAGACGACCACGCTGCGCTTGCTCGAGCGCCTCTACGTGGACAGCTGGGGTCTCGTCGCGACGACCACCGACGCTCGTCTCCCCGTCGACATCAGCCCCCGCTTCCGGCTCTACCCGCACCTCCGGCTCAACATCCAGCACGGCGTCAGCTTCTGGCAGCGCGCGTACACGCTCGGCGCCGACGGCAGCTTCCCCAAGTACTACGCGGGCGACCGCGAGCTCGGGCCCCTGCGCACGTACGTCCTCGGGGGCGGAGGCCAGGTCGAGTTCGACAGCTTCACGCTCTCGCTGCAGGTGGACGGCATGTACACGCAGTATCTCGACACCCTCTACATCCAGGGACGCTCGGCGGTGCTCTGCGCGCTCGGCATCGAGAAGGTGTTCGAATGACCGCCGATCTCGCGCTCGCCTTCGAGCAAGACCTCGCGTTCGTCTCGTCGGAGAACCCCTGCTCCAAGGACGGGCAACTCAACCAGGGTTGGTCGTGCTTCCGGCCCCGCGGGGACCAGTACCACGGCACCCCGACGGGCTCGCGCCTCCCGGGTCAGGTGGCGCTCGGGACGACGCGGCTCGTGGCCAGCGCGGACTTCTGGTTCGGTGGCTTCGCCCTCGGCGCGCGGCTCGGCTGGGCGTTCCGCGGCGCCGGCCCGGCCTCGGACGGAGCGCGTGGCATCGTGCCCATCGACGGCGCGATCCGCGCGCGCATCGCGCTCTCGACGAGCCCGACGCTGCGGGTCGAGTTGCTCGGTGCGGTGGGCATCCGCGAGCTCGACGCCCACGCGACGGTGAAGATCACCGAGGATCGCAGCGTGCCCCCCTCGGTCTACCAGCTCGACAACCCCGACAAGCAGAGCCTCGACGCGTACAAGCGGCTCGGCCTGGGCTACATCGCCGTCGGGCTCGGCCTCACCTACTCGCTCGGCGAGGCCACCGCGCTGCGCTTCGAGCTGCCGCTCTCGTTCTCGTTCCCCAGCAGCGGAGTGGCCATCAGCCCCTCCGCCGCGTTCGTGGTGAAGCTGTGAACGTCCTCACACGCGATGGCTCAGTTGCAGCCGCAGCCGCCACCCGCGCCGCCGGCGCCGCCGGTGGCGCCCTCGTGCACGCCGTAGACGTGGGCCTCGGCCACGCCCGTGGGCTCGTCGAGCGCCATCGTGGGGTGGGCGAGCTTGCCGCGCTGGTAGGCCTTGACCGAAGTGCAGCCGGCGGAGAGCGCGGCGAGCACGCCGAACGCGAGGAGGGCGACCGATGAGAGGGAGCGCTTCTTCATGGCGTGATCACGACCTTGGTGGAGACGTAGTTGGAGGCATCGGGAGCGGTGAACGTGCCGGCGGCACCCACCTTGAAGGGAACGTTGAGCTGGGGGCCGGCGGCGCTCGTAGTCTTGACGTTGCTCTCGGCGAACTCGACGTGCAACACGTAGTCGCCGTCGCTGACTCGTGCGCCGCTGAGGTTCGCGCAGTTCCAGTCGACGCTCACCACGCCGTGCGCCTTGAGCGTGGCGCCGGTGACGGCATCGACGGTGCTGGCCTTGGACACCGACCGCCACACGGCGAGGTTCGAGCTGCGGCTCTTGCCCCACTCGGCGAGCGTCTTCACGAACCCGCCGCCCGCGTCCGTCACCCACACGGCGAGCACGTGGCTCGGCGCGTATCGCCCGAGATAGGTCTTGGTCGTGAAGTCGGCGTGTAGGCACTTGCCGGGCGGCGGGCCGGTGTCGCTCGGCTTCACGCCGGTGTCGGCCTTGGTGCCGGTGTCGATCGGCGTGCCCGAGTCGTCGAGCACTGGATCGCCCGCGTCGTCGCTCGCGACCGTGGGATCGCCGGCGGACGGATCCCAGAACTCTGCGTCGTTGTTGTTCGCAGGGCCACATGCCACGGTGGTGCCGAGACTGATGGAGAAGAGGGCAATGGCGAGCAGGCGCATTTGGATTGTCAGCACCATAGCACTTTCAATGGGGCTTGTTGCCTGTAGTGATCCAGTCACGTCGGATCGTCGCGAGGCCCTGGGACCGGAGGTGAAGGGGACCCGGGCGGGCCCGACCCACCGGGCGGGTCAGCCCTGCACGTATTGCCACGATGGGTCGCAGGAACAGGAGTTCGCGGTCGCCGGGACGGTCTACGCCACCCGGGAGGGCAAGGTGCCCGTCCAGGGGGCCCGTGTGACCATGAAGGACTCCACGGGAGTCACGTTCGTCGCCGAGACCAACTGCGCTGGAAATTTCTTCGTTCGGCCGCAGACCTGGCGCCCGGTCTTTCCATTGACCACGACGGTCACCTACAAAGAACAGACACAGATCATGGAGAGCAAGGTCCACCGAGAGGCGAGCTGTGGAGCCTGCCACGGGAAGGTCACCTCGCCCACCTCGGCGGGCCCGATCTTCCTGTGGGACGACGTCACGCCGGTGCCCACCGACCTGCCGGGAGGGTGCAAGTGAGCCGCCTCGCAGTGCTCTTCGTCGGGGTCTCGGTGTCGCTCGGGTGCAGCAGCGTCGAGCAGAAGTCCGTCGCCATCGACACCCCCGACCGCACCCAGTTCCCCCAGGTGGCCGACGCGATCTCGCCGTCGTGCGCGACCCTCGACTGCCACGGCCAGGTGGGTCGCAACTTCCGCATGTACTGGCAGCGCGGTCTGCGCCTCGATCCGGCGGCCCGACCTGGCGAGGGCGAGACCACGCCCGACGAGTACGACCTGACCTTCCGTTCGCTGGTGGCCCTCGAGCCGCTCAAGATGGACGCGGTCGTGAAGGGCACGCAGAAGCCGGACTCGCTCACCCTCGTGCGCAAGGCGAGGGGCACCGAGGCGCACAAGGGCGGGGCGATGAACCCGCTGGGGAGCGACGCCGACCGCTGCCTCGTGAGCTGGCTCTCCGGTGCGATCGACAGCGCGGCTTGCAAGGCCGCCGCGGCCCCGCCTCCTTGATCGTCACGTGATCGTCACGGGGCCGGAGACGGCGCCACAGCACGCGTCCGGTTGGGCAGCGCGAAGCGGAAGATCTTCGCGATGACGCTGCCCATCTGCCGGAAGAAGCCGCCGGTGTTGTAGCGATACCCGTACTTCTCCGCGAGCGCGCGCACCTTCGGCGCGAGCTCCGGGTAGCGTGACGCCGGCAGGTCGGGGAACAGGTGGTGCTCGATCTGGTGGCTGAGGTGTCCGCTCATCACGTGGAACCACCGCCCGCCCTCGAGGTTGGCCGAACCCTCGAGCTGCCGCACGTACCACTCGCCACGCGTCTCGTCGCGGACCTCTTCTTCCCGGACCATCACCGTGCCCTCGGGGAAGTGGCCGCAGAAGATGATGGCGAAGGTCCACAGGTTGCGGATGCCGTTGGCGAGGAGGTTGCCGAGCGCGACGCGGGGCGCGTTCCAGAGCGCGAGCGCGGGGAAGAACACGTAGTCCTTGAACAGCTGCTGGGCCGCCTTGCGGAGGAACGGCCTCGACCGCTCCCGGAGCTCGGCGAACGACTGCCGGCCCCGGACGGTCTCGTCGATGCGCAGGTCGTGCAGCGCGACCCCCCACTCGAACCCGAGCGCCAGGGTGAGCGCCGCGACCGGCTGGAGCAGGTAGCCCGGGTGCCACGGCTGCTCCTCGGTGACCCGCAGGATCCCGTAGCCGACGTCGCGGTCCTTGCCCACGATGTTGGTGAAGGTGTGGTGCTCGTAGTTGTGCGAGTGCCGCCAGTGCTCGGCCGCGCACGAGGTGTCCCAGTCGTAGGCCTTGCCGTCGAGCTTCGGGTCGCGCGTCCAGTCGTACTGGCCGTGCATCACGTTGTGGCCGATCTCCATGTTCTCCAGGATCTTCGCCACACCGAGGGACACGCTCCCGAGCACGAAGGTCACCGGGTCGACGCCGAAGTGGAGCAGGCCACGCCCGACCGCTTCGAACGAGCGCATGACGCGGATCACCCCGCGGATGTGGGCGACGTCGCGGGCGCCGAGGTCGCGGACGGTCTCGGCGCGCAAGGCATCGAGCTCGCGACCGAAGGCCTCGGCGCGGTCTTCGAGGGCAGGCACGGCGGGCTCTTCGAGGGTGACGGTGTGCATGGGGCCTCCTAGAGGGCGAGCTCGAGATCGGAGCGGGCGATGGACGTGCAGAGGCGGATCTCCTCGTCGGGCGCGTCGGAGACGACGCCCGTCACGAGGTCCTCGGTGACGCCGCTCTGCTTGCGGCAGCGACAGGTGTGACAGACGCCGATGCGGCAGCCGTGGTCGGGGCGCTCGCCGGCGCGCTCGAGGCCCTCGAGCAGGGACTCGGCGCCGGTCACGGCGAGGGTTCGCCGGCTGCGGGAGAGGCTGATCCGCGCGGTCCGACCGTCGGTTACGCGAGCGTAGGTCGGGCCGACGAACCGCTCCTCGTGGAGGCGGTCGATGGCGCCGGCCTCGGCCCAGCGGCGGCGCAGGAGGTCCATGAGGCCGGTCGGGCCACAGAGGAACGTCTCCCGCGTGGCGAAGTCGGGCACCAGCTCGGCGAGGTCGCGCGGTGGCGCGTCGTCGAGCTGGAGCACCACCTGCAGCGAGGGGTGCACGGCCGCGAGCCCCTGCAGCTCCTTCGCGAAGGGGACGTCGGCCAGGGAGCGCGCGTAGTGGAGGTAGACGACGTCGGGGACCACACCGCGACCGACGAGGTCGCGGAGGATGGCCATGTTCGGCGTGGCGCCGCTGCCGCCGCTGACGAGGAGGAGCTGGGCCGGGACGCGGGGGGGCAGGACGTAGTCACCCTGCGCTTCTCCGAGGCGCAACACGGCGCCCACGGCCGCCTTCTCGTGCAGGAAACCCGAGACCCGACCGCCGGGCACGCGCTTGACGGTGATCGACAGGCGGGCGCCCCCGGGCGCCGAGGAGATCGAGTAGCAGCGTCGGACTCGCACGCCGTCGAGCTCCACGTCGACCGGCAACCACTGGCCCGCCCGGTGGCCGCGGAACCGGCCGTTGGGGGCGAGCACGAAGGTGCGGATGTCCGGCGTCTCGTCGACGACGGCCACCACCTCGGCCAGGGTCTCCGAGAGGGAGAACGTGGGCGTGAGCTCGTGGAGCCAGAACTCGACGGGCTCGACCACCACCCGGTGCGCGAGCTCGCGCGCGAACGCGACGAGGCCTCCGCCCACAGGGGGCGGCGAGACGACGGACATGGGTCCTCCTTCGGGGCCGACCACGGAGCCGGCAACCTACGATGTCGTAAGTTACGGCGCGGTAGGTCATTGTCAAGGGCCGCGCCCGCAGAGGCCGGAACGAAGCGCCGAAGCGAACCGCGGGATGGCCGGTGGAACCGCACCGTAACCTACGATGACGTACTACAATGCCCCTCATGCTCGGTCGCAGCCGCCTGTCCGCCTCTGCCCGTCGCGCGCAGCTCATCGACGTGGGTCGCGCGGTGTTCGCCCGCAAGGGCTACGAGGCGACCTCGGTGGAGGAGATCGCGGACCGCGCCAAGGTCAGCAAGCCCGTCATCTACGAGCACTTCGGCGGCAAGGAGGGGCTCTACGCGGTGGTGGTCGACCGGGAGATGGACTACGTGGTGCGCCGCATCTCGGAGTCGATCGCGGCCGGTACCCCTCGCGAGCGCCTCGAGCGCGCCGCGCACGCGTTCCTGTCCTACGTGAAGGACCAGCCCGACGGCTTCGCGGTGCTGAGCCACGACGCACCGTCTTCCCGCCGCGCGGGGATGACCTCGCTGCTCAACGAGATCGCCGAGCGGGTGGGCGAGCTGTTCGCGAGCTCGTTCAAGTCGGCCGGGTACGACCCGCGCGCCGCGCCGATCTACGCGCACGCGCTGATCGGGATGGTCACGTTCGTCGGGCAGTGGTGGACGAACGAACGCAAGCCGTCGGTCGACGACGTGGCCGGCCACCTCTCGGCGCTCGCGTGGATGGGCCTGCGCCACCTGCCCAAGCGCCCCGCGCGGGTGGGCGGGCGCTAGTCCTCCATCACGCCACCTTCACTGCACGATGCCGAGCTTCTTGCCCGCCTTCACGAAGGCGGCGACGGCGGCGTCGACGTGGGCGGGCTCGTGGGCGGCGGAGAGCTGCACGCGGATACGCGCCTCGCCCTTGGGCACCACCGGGAACGAGAAGCCGATGACGTAGATGCCCTCCTCGAGCATCGCGGCGGCGAGCTGGGTCGCGAGCCGCGCGTCGCCCAGCATGACCGGGACGATCGGGGTCTCGCCCGGCTTGACCGAGAACCCGGCGGCGGTCATCCCGTCGCGGAAGCGGCGCGCGTTCTCCATCAGGCGGTCGCGCAGCTCGGTGGTGCTCGAGAGCAGGTCGAGGATGGCGACGCTCGCCCCCGCGATGGCCGGGGGGATGGAGTTCGAGAACAGGTACGGACGGCTACGCTGGCGTAGGAGATCGACGATCTCCTTCTTGCCGGTGGTGAAGCCGCCGGCGGCGCCGCCGAGGGCCTTGCCGAGCGTGGAGGTCATCACGTCGACCCGCTTCTGCACGCCGAAGTGCTCGGGCGTGCCGCGGCCCGTCTTGCCGATGAACCCGCTCGCGTGCGAGTCGTCGACCATGACCATCGCGCGGTACTTGTCGGCGAGGTCGCAGATCTGGTCGAGCTTGGCGAGGTACCCGTCCATCGAGAACACGCCGTCGGTCGCGATCATGCGCAGGCGCTTGCCCTGGGTGGCCACCAGCGCCTGCTCGAGCGCGGCGAGGTCGCCGTTGGGGTAGCGGTGCCGGTCGGCCTTGCAGAGGCGGATGCCGTCGATGATCGAGGCGTGGTTGAGGGCGTCGCTGATGATCGCGTCCTCCTCGCCGAGCAGGGTCTCGAAGAGGCCGCCGTTCGCGTCGAAGCACGACGAGTAGAGGATGGTGTCCTCGGTGCCGAAGAACTCGCTGACCTTGCGCTCGAGGTTCTTGTGCAGGTCCTGGGTGCCGCAGATGAACCGCACCGAGCTCATGCCGAACCCGTGACTCTCGATGGCGGCGTGGGCGCCGGCGATCACCTTGGGGTGCGACGACAGGCCCAGGTAGTTGTTGGCGCAGAAGTTGAGGACCTTCTTGCCACCGACGCCGATCTCGGCGGCCTGGGGGGTCGAGATGACCCGCTCCTCCTTGTAGAGGCCGGCTTCGCGGATCTCACCGAGGGTCTTCTGGTAGTGGGCGCGGGCGTCGTCGAACATGGGGCGGGAGACTAGCCTCGCGGGCGGTGGGCTTGCCATGGCTCGGCGCGTCAAGCGCGCGGGGTGTGCATCGCGGCGCGGACTCTAGTAACCGGGGGGCCATGTCGAAGCCCGTGGTGCTGATCACCGGTGCAAATGGCGAAATCGGCAGGTCGCTCCTCGAGCGCCTCCACGCCGACGGCCGCTACGAAGCGGTCACCGTCGACCTCACCCCGTTGCCCGAGCGGTACCGCGCGCTCTGCCGCGAGACCTACGCCGGGAACATCATGGACCGCTACCTGCTCGACCAGGTGGCGGCGCACCACGAGATCGAGGTCGTGTTCCACCTCGCAGCGCTGCTCTCCACCCGCGGCGAGCGCGACCCCGAGCTCGCGCACCAGGTGAACGTCGAGGGCACGCTGCACCTCCTGCGCGTCGCCAACAACCAGTCGCAGCGCCTCGGCCGCGCGGTGCGGTTCGTGTTCCCGAGCTCGATCGCGATCTACGGCCTGCCGGACGTGGGCGAAAAGGCCAAGGCTGGCCGCGTGGGCGAGGAGGAGTGGAACGTCCCCATCACGATGTACGGCTGCAACAAGCTCTACTGCGAGCACCTCGGCCGGTACTTCACCCGACACTTCCGCCAGATGGGCGCGCTCGCCACCGCGAGCCGGCTCGACTTCCGCGCGATCCGGTTCCCGGGCCTCATCTCGGCCGAGACGGTGCCGACCGGCGGAACGAGTGACTTCGGCCCGGAGATGCTGCACGCCGCCGCGCAGGGCAAGCCGTACAAGTGCTTCGTCGGGCCCGAGGCCAAGATCCCGTTCATGGCGATGCCCGACGCGGTCGAGTCGATGCTGCTCTTGCTCGAGGCCGACCGCGAACGCCTCACCGACACGGTCTACAACGTCGGCGCGTTCAGCGTCTCGGCGGGCGAGATCGCCGCCCGGGTCAAGCAGCTGTTCCCGGCGGCGGACATCACCTACGAGCCCGACCCCGTGCGCGCGCGCATCGTGGACAGCTGGCCCGAGGACGTGGACGACACGCGCGCCCGCAAGGACTGGGACTGGAAGCCCGCCTACGACTTCGATCGCGCGATGGACGAGTACCTGATGCCGGGCATCCGGCGCAGGTATGCTCCTGACAGTCCGTGAAACGCCTCGCCGCGGCCCTGTTCGTGCTCGCCCTGTCCGGCCCCGCGCGGGCGGACGACGCGGAGGCGTGCGCGCAGGCCAGCGAGAAGGGGCAGCTGCGCAAGCTGGAGGGCAAGCTCGCCGAGGCCCGCAAGGAGTTCCTCGCCTGCATCGTGGACTCTTGCCCCGGCGTCGTGCGGAAGGACTGCGCGCAGTTCCTCGAGGCGCTCGAGGCCACCCAGCCGACCATCGTGCTCGCGGCGCGCGAGCCCGGCGGCAACGATCTGGTGGACGTGCAGGTCACGCTCGACGGCGTGGCCTTCGCCGAGAAGCTGGACGGCAAGGCGGTGCGCGTCGATCCGGGGCCGCACGTGCTGGTGTTCCGCAGCAAGGGGCGCGTCGAGGCGCGGCTCGAGGTGCTGGTGAAGGAGGGCGAGAAGAGCCGGGTGGTCGAGGCCACGCTGCCGCTGGTCCCGAGCGCCGCGCCGCGCATCGCGCCGGTGCGCACGACGCCCGTGCTCGGGTGGGTCGCTGGCGGCGTGGCGGTGCTCGCGCTCGGCGGGTTCGTCGGGTTCGGGCTCTCGGCGCGGAGCGACGTGCACGCGATGCAGGACACGTGTGGCACGCGGTGCCCGCCGGACGACGTGGACCGCGCGCGGCGCAAGGCGTTGATCGCGGACGTGTCGCTCGGGCTCGCGCTCGTGGCGACGGGGGTGTCGATCTTCGGGTTCGTGCACCACCGCAGCGGCGGCGAGACGGTGGCGATAGGGCCGGGGTCGTTCAGCGTGCGGTTCTAGGCGACGGGCCGACGCGTGTGCTGGTGGTAGCCCGCGCGGAGCAGCCAGCTCTGCGCGACCGAGACCGGCGGTCCGCGATCTGGCAACGCGTAACGCACCGCGAGCGCGGGCAGGCCGAGCACTTCCCACTCGGCGAAGGCGGGCGCACTCGACCACGGGTCGCCCAGCGGCGCGCCCCGCACGTGCTTCGCGTGGTTGGCGAGCACGTAGCGGACGACGTTGCGCACCTCGGTCGGCGAGCGCAGCGTGCGCGCGTGGTAGCGCTGGGCGAGCACCCGCCCGCGCCGACCCATGACTCGGTTCAGGCCGCGCGCGACGCGAATGGTGAGGGAGCGCATCGCGCTCGAGAGGGCGCGACGGTCGTGCGCCTCGACCACCATGTGCACGTGGTTGCCCTGGATCGAGAAATGGGTCACCCGCGCGCTCTCGCGATCGAGGAGCGCACGCAGGGCCTCGTCGATCGGGCGCAGGCACCGCTGGGCGCGCAGATTCCACACGTGCGCCGCGAAGCGGAGCGTGACGTGAAGCGGGTGTCGGGGGGATACCGAAGGGCGACGCCGATGCGACTCGGCGCCCTCCTTGGGGGGTCGACCGGCGCCCTTTCGCACACCGCCACGGGTGCTCGCGGGTCGGGCGGGCGGATCCATCCTATGATTATGGCGTATTAAACAGACCCGCGCAAGGCAGCCGAGAGCGGTTCGGAGCGGCGGGGAGGAGAACGGCGGTGGTAGACTCCCCACCATGCCTTTCGTCTCGGTCGCGAGCGCTGCCGTCTCGATCACGAACCACCTGCTCGACGCGGGGACGCGCAGCCGGGGGCTCGGCGAGACGCTGACGAGCCTCGCGGCGCGCCTGAAGGAGGCAGGCGTCCCCGTACGGCGCATGCGCACGAGCGTGACGACCAAGCACCCCGAGCTGTTCGTGCTGGCGGTGATGTGGCACGCCGAGCGCGGGACCGAGGTGCGGGACGGCAAGCGCGAGCTGCTCACGACGCCCACCTTCCTCGAGAGCCCCGTCGCCAAGGTGCGCGCGGGGGCGGCGCGGGTGCGGTGCCGGCTCACGGGGCCGGACGCCGACCTCTCGTACGCGATCGCGCGCGAGCTCGCGGCGGAGGGGTTGACCGACTACGCGGTGTATCCGCTGGTGTTCGGCACCGGCGAGCGCACGTATTTCTCGTTCGCGACCGACGCGCCCGCGGGGTTCTCGGACGACCACCTCGCGCTGTTCGAGGCGCTCCTGCCCGTGCTCGGTCTGCGCGTGGAGCTCGAGTCGACGGGCTACGCGCTCTCGAGCCTGTTGCAGGTGTACCTCGGCCACAACGCGGCTTCGCGGGTGCTCGAGGGCGCCTTCCTGCGCGGCACCGGGCAGCCGATCCACGCCGCGGTGTGGTTCTGTGACATGCGGGGGTTCACCACCCTCGCCGACCGCCTGCCGGCCGCCGACGTGGTCACGATCCTCGATCGGTTCTTCGAGAGCGTGGCGGGGCCGATCGCGCCGCACGGCGGCGAGGTGCTCAAGTTCATCGGCGACGCCGTGCTCGCGATCTTCCCCGTGCAGGCCGACGGCGCGGGCGCCGCGTGCGAGCGCGCACTCGCGGCGGCCCACGCGGCGGTGGCGGGGGTGAGGGCAGAGAACGCGAAGGGCACGACGCCCGAAGTGGACCTCGGGATCGGGCTGCACGTGGGCGAGGTGATGTACGGCAACATCGGCGCGCCGAACCGGCTCGATTTCACGGTGATCGGCGCGGTGGTCAACGAGGTGTGTCGCGTCGAGTCGCTCTGTCGATCGCTCGGGAGCCCGATCCTGATGACCTCGGCGTTCGCCGCGCTCTGTGACGGCACGCGCGTGGAGAGCCGTGGGGTGCATGCGCTCAAGGGCGTCGCGGCGCCGCAGGAGGTCTTCGCCCCCGCCCGTGCGGTCGTCGCATAGGGTATCGATGCATCTGCGCGGTTCGTGGTGGGGTAGAATCGGGGCATGTCCCCTCGAACTTCTCGCCGGGTGCGCTCGGCGCTGACCGTGTCGTTCGTGCTCGTGGTCGGTTGCAGCAGTGAGCCGGCCTCCACGCCGGAGAACGACACCGGCGTCGACGCGAGCGCCGACGTCGGCGCCGACGGGGCCGTCGACACGGGCACCCCGGTGGACTCCGGGCTCGACGCGGCCGACACGCCGCCCACCTGCGCGAACCCACTGCTCGAGCCCCCGGCGTGCACCACGTGCAAGAACCCGCTGAAGGCAGCGCCCGATTGCGTGAAGTGCGCCGACAAGAACAAGGCCGGCGACGCGTGCGACGCACAGGCCTACCGGTCGGTCTCGCTCGGAGGCGTGAACCTCGGGGTGAAGGCCGACGGCACGCTCACCGTCTACGGTGGGCACGGCACCGAGGTGCTCGTGCCGTGGGACGGCGCGGAGGCGCTCAAGGGCTTCTCCTCGGGGTGGTGCGGGGTGCAGACCGGCAAGCCCAACCTCGTGTGCTACGGGTCGGGGTTTCCGGCCGCGCCCGCCGAGACCCTCGCGAGCTACTCGATCGGAGGCCAGCACGGGTGCGGTCTGCTCGCGAGCGGCGAGGTCCGTTGCTGGGGCAAGAACGACCTCGGCCAGGCCACCGCGCCGACCGGCACGTTCAAGCAGGTGGCCACCGGTCAGAACCACTCGTGCGCGATCGCCACCGACGGCTCGCTCAAGTGCTGGGGCGACAACGCGAGCGGTCAGGCCACGCCACCGACCGGCACCTTCAAGGCCGTCTCTTGCGGGTGGACGCACACCTGCGCGATCGACAGCGCCGACGCGCTCGTGTGCTTCGGGGCGTCGACCGGCGACCTGACCGCGGCGCCGAAGGGCACCTTCAAGGCGGTGGCGGCCGGTGCCGAGCACTCCTGCGCGCTGACCACGACCGGCGACATCGCCTGCTGGGGGGCCCTGGAGCTGTTCCCGCCGCCGAAGGGCCCCTTCGTGGCGATCTACGGCGAACAGCTCACCGGCCAGCGCATCCGCGGCTGCGCGCTCCGCGCGGACGGCGAGGCGCTCTGCTGGGGCCGGGACAGCTTCGGCAAGGCCGGCGTGTTCCGGTTCTAGCGCCGTCACTCCAGCGTCGTGCGGGCGACCAGGCCCTCGAAGCGCTCGCGGTCGGCGGTGGCCTTCTTCCGCTTGCGGCGCAGCCAGACGAACAGCACCGCGTGGACCGTCAGGGCGACGCCGAGGCCGACGGCGGCCCGCCACGGCGCGCGCCGGTACTGCTCGGCGTGGCTGAGGAGGAGCCACGCGATGCCGGGGATCACCACGCCGAAGAGGGCGAAGTGGGCGTTCCAGGCGAAGCGGCCGAGCGCCTCCTCGGCGCGCAGACGACGCCGCGTGAGCTCGACGTATCGATCGACGGACGCGCCGTCGACCGAGAGCAACCCCCAGCGCTCGCCGTAGTACCGCGCGAGCCAGACGCCGTTGAAGACGGAGATCGCGACCGCGATCGCGGCGACGGCGGGCGTGCCGCGCGTGCGGATCACCATCGCCGTCATCACCACCGTGGAGAAGGCCGCGCCGAGGGTCTCGTAGACCAGGCTGCGGCGCAGCTTGCGGCCGTCGCGCGTGCAGCGCTCGGCGAGTGCGTCGAGCGCCGTCGGGTCGCCGAAGGTCTGCCATTCCGCGCGCCAGCCGGCGAGCTCGGGGTCGGGTTCTTGGGTCATGGGGTTCCTTCGTGCTCCTCGAGGAGCACGCGCAGGGCCGCCCGGGCGCGATGCGCGCGCACGGCGACGTGGTTGACGGTGAGGCCGAGGACTTCGGCGATCTCCTGGTGGTCGAGGCCCTCGAGCAGGAGGGTCACGACCTGGCGGTGCGGCAGGGGCAGCGCGCACACCGCGGCGAGCAGGCGCGCCTCGCGGTGGCGTCGCTCGTAGGCCAGCGCGGGGTTCTTGCCGGAGGTCGCGGCGACGTGGTCCTCGTGATCGTCCACGTCCTCGGTCGGTCGACCCCGCTTGGCGAGGAAGGCGATCGCGCGGTTGTGGGCGACACGGAAGACGAACGTGCGCTCGGAGCAGTCGCCGCGGAACCGAGGGAGCGCGGTGAACAGCGCGAGCGCCACGTCCTGGGCCAGGTCCTGGCGGTCGGCCGCGCTGCGTGCGTAGCTCGCGAAGAGGCGGGACAGCGGCCCCGCGTGGGTGTCGAGGAGGCGGGCGAGGCGCGCCTCCACCGGCTCGCCGAGCTTCTTGTCGAGCGGGGTGCCGGGGTGGGTCATCTCGAGGGTCACAGAGGGGTAGTCCGGGGCCCCGGCGAAACCTTACACGGCGACTACTTCACGCGACGGAGCACCGCCGTCAGGCGACCGACGACCGCCGGCGGCTTGCACCCCTCGACCTCGGCCAGCGCCGAGATCACCAGCGCCACCTCGGCTTGCCCGAAGTCGACCTCGAGCACGTCCGCGCCGACCAGGCGCGCGCGGAGCGGCTTGCCCTCGTGATCCGCGGTGAGCTCGGTGGTGCACGCCGCGCGGACGGTGTCGTCCAGGTAGGCGTTCGGCTGGGCGAAGGGGCGGTAGCGGTCGGTCACCCGATAGCCGCCTTTGCCGGCGCGCAGCGCGAAGCGAATCTCCTCGGCGTTGTACGCGCCGTTCCACTCCTTGGGCGAGACGACGTGGAACGTGAAGGTGTCGTCCTTCGCGCGGACATCGAACTGACGGCCGGTGCCCTCGACGCGCCAGCGGCCGAGGAGAGAGACCGTCGGCGCGGCGTCGCCCACGGGGGGCGCGAGCGGACCGCTGTCGTCCCCACGGATGCCTTCCCGACGGCACCCGAGCACGAGCACGAGCAGCGCGAGCGAGCCGCGAGACACCCGACTAGCCGGCCCGAGGCGGGTCGAAGTCCTGCGCGTCGTGGCGCTCGCGCACCTGGGTCTCGGGGGGGCCCCAGGTGCGGTTGACCCGGCGACCGCGCTGCACGGCGGGGCGCTCGGTGATCTGACGCGACCAGCGCCCTACGTTGGCGTAGGCGCCGACGTCGAGGAACTCCTGGGCGCCGTAGAGATCAGAGGTGACCAGCTCCCCGTACCAGGGCCACGCGGCGACGTCGGCGATCGAGTACGCGTCGCCCGCGAGGTAGGCGTGCTCGGCGAGGCGGCGATCGAGGACGTCGAGCTGGCGCTTGGCCTCCATCGTGTAGCGGTCGATGGGGTACTCGAGCTTGACGGGGGCGTACCGGAAGAAGTGACCGAACCCACCACCGAGGAGCGGCGCGGCGCCCATCTGCCAGAACAGCCACGAGAGGCACTCGGTGCGCGCGCGCGGATCGGTCGGGATCAGCGCGCCGAACTTCTCGGCCAGGTAGAGCAGGATCGCGCCCGACTCGAAGACCCGGGTGGGCGGGTCGGTGCTCCGGTCCACGAGGGCCGGGATCTTCGAGTTGGGGTTCACGGCGACGAAGCCGCTGCCGAACTGGTCGCCCTTCAGGATGTCGATCGGCCAGGCGTCGTACTCGGCGCCGACGTGCCCGAGCGCGAGGAGCTCCTCGAGCATCACGGTCACCTTCACGCCGTTCGGGGTGGCGAGCGAGTAGAGCTGGAGCGGGTGGCGACCGACAGGGAGCTCCTTGTCGTGGGTCGGGCCCGCGACGGGCCGGTTGATGTTGGCGAAGGCCTGGCCGCTGTCCTTGTTCCAGGTCCAGACGCGGGGCGGTGTGTAGGGCGCGCTCATGCTCGGTACGATGTCGCTAGCACGGCCTCCGGCTCGGGGTTCCGGGGGCGGCAAAGATGAGCTATTCCCCGTTCATGCGCCGCGCCCGCCTCGTGCTGTTCGCCGTCGTCCTCTCTGCCCTCGGATGCCCCAAGGAGGAGAAGAAGAAGGACGACGACAAGGCCGAGAAGAAGAAGGGCGACGACGACAAGGCCAAGAAGAAGGGCGACGACGACAAGGC
>CAZUZY010000171.1:0-16701 GCA_964624885.1 uncultured Polyangiales bacterium
CCCGGAGGTCCACGCCGCCGCCGGCCGGCCCGCGCCGGCGCACGTGGCCGTTCGTGGTGGCCGCGGGCGTGCTGCTGCTCGTCGCGGTCACCCTGGCCCTCCCGTTCCGCCCGCGGACGGGGGAGGGCCGCGCGGTCGACGTCGACGTGCCGAACGGCGCCTCCGACGGCGACGTCGTCGCCCGCCTCGAGGCCGCGGGCGTGGTGTCAGGGCCGGTGTTCGGGATCTACGCGCGCCTCCGGGGTGGTGTGGGTGCGCGTCCCGGCCGCCACCTCCTGCGGGACGATCTCTCGCCGGTCGAGGTGCTGCGGCGCCTCCGGCGCTCGCCCGATGCGACGCGCATCCGGGTCACCTTCCCGGAGGGCTGGACCCGGTTCGAGATCGCGGCGCGCCTCGAGAAGCAGCGCATCTGCGACGCGGCGTCGTTCCTCGCCGCCGTGGCCGACCCCAAGCTCGGCGACGAGCTCGGCGTCCCTGGTTCCCTCGAGGGGTGGCTGTTCCCCTCGACCTACGAGCTCCCGGCCGACGGCGACGCGCGCGAGGTGGTGCGCACGCTGGTCGAGCGCGCCAAGTCGCGGCTCGACCACCTCGCGCAACAGCACGCCGCGGGGCTCGCCCTCCTGCAGAAGCAGCTCGGGTGGTCGATGCGCGAGGTGGTCGTGCTCGCCTCGGTCGTCGAGAAGGAGGCCGCGGTCGACGAGGAGCGTCCCGTCATCGCCTCGGTGTTCCTCAACCGTCTGCGCGAGCCGGCCTCGACGGGGGGCAAGCTGCAGGCCGACCCCACGGCGGGCTACGGGTGCCGCGTCATGCCGAGCCCCACGACGGCCTGCGTGTCGTGGCTCTCGGTGGGCACGCACAAGGTCAACGCCGACATCCAGCACGACGCCGACAACCCGTGGAGCACCTACACGCACCCGGGCCTGCCGCCGACGGCGGTGAGCAACCCCGGGGAGAAATCCCTTGCGGCGGTGCTGTCTCCCGCCGTCACCCGGTACTTCTACTTCGTCGCCAAGGGCGGTGGCCGGCACAACTTCAGCGAGACCCTCGGCAAGCACGAGCAGGCGATCCCGAAGGCGCCCTGACGTCTCGACCGGCCCGCGCTACTTCGAGCGCACGTAGGCGATCTCGTTCTCGTAGAGCTCGCGCATGTCCTTGATGCCGTCGGCGTCGGAGTCCTGGGTCATGAACTCGTAGGGCGCGAAGCCGTTGACGATCGCCTTGCCGGAGCGGGTCACGGCGATGGCGCCCGCGCCGGTGGCGCTCGAGAACCGTGCGGCGAGGAACGCGCCGGCCGCGGTGACGGTCAGCTTGTCGCCGTCGTCGGAGACGCTGTCGGCGCCGATGAGCGTGGCAGGCAGGGCCTGCTTCGGGCCGGCGAACAGATCGAACAGCGAGGTCGGGTCGCGGTAGACCGGCAGGGTGGCCGTGAAGCTGGTCGTCGTGGCGATCTGCAGGGCAGTGCGCAGCGTGGCGTTGCTGTCGAGGGCCCAGTAGGCGAACACGATCCGGCCCCCGCCCGTGACGAACGTGGAGAGGCGCGTGTCCATCCCGGTCGGCAGGAAATCGTAGGCCGAGTCGACGATGATGACGTCGTAGGTCTTGGCGTCGAACTTCGAGTTGAAATCGAGGTCGTCGGCGAGGGTGGGCGTGCCGCCGAGCGCGGTCACCGCCTCGTCCGCCAGCGTCGCGTCGCCGAGGGTGAGCGAGGTGGCGTCGGTGTAGATCAGCGCCGTGAAACCGGTCGTGCCCGTGTCGGTCGCGCCAGTGTCGGTCGACCCAGTGTCCAGCGTGCCAGTGTCCAGCGTGCCAGTGTCCAGGGGAGCCGTGTCCGGCGTGCCTGTGTCCAGGGGGGCCGTGTCCGGCGTGCCCGTGTCCAACAGAGCCGTGTCGGGCGTCGCCGTCTCCGGGGTGGCGCTGTCGAAGGACGAGCCCGTGTCGCCCGACGAGCCCGTGTCCTTGCCGCCGGTCGAGTCGGGCATCGCGCCGGTGTCCTCGCCGGTGCCCTCGTCGACCGTGAGGGCGTCCGCCTTGCCGGTGTCCTTGCCGCCGTCCCTCGTGACCACGACGTCGACGTCGGCCGAGGTGGCGCAACCGGTGACCAGGAGGAGCGTGTAGACCCAGCGCTTCATCGGCGCATCTTGCCCCCGGGAGGCACCCCCCGTCGATCCGGTCCGCCTCGGCTGGAAAGGTCCAGTTCAGGAGCCGCGCAGCGAGCTCTCCTCGCGCCGCGACGCGTAGCTCGCCACGAGCCGCGCTTCGGCGATGTCGTCCTGGCTCACGAGGCCGAGGTAGCGCTCGCCGTCGTAGACCGCGGAGAGCGAGACGCGCGCGCTCTTCATCTCCTCGTAGGCGTCGTCGAGGGCGGCGTCGGCGGCGATGCGGTGTACGTCGGGGCGCATGACCTCTCGCACCCTCGGCGCGCGCCGGTGCGGATCGCCGAGGGCCTCGAGGACATCTTTGCGCGTGACCGCGCCGACCAGCCGGCCGTCCTCGACCACGGCGAAGTCCGGCTGGTAGCTCGTGAGGATGTGGTGGACCACGCGCTCGAGCGGGTCGTCGGGGGCCAGCACGATGGCGTTCTTGTTGTAGGCGTCGCCGGCGCGCAGGAAGTGGAGTGGGGAGCGGCGGCTCTCGCGCGGCCACTCGGCGACCGCGCCCACCACGACGACGGCCGCCGTGACCGCGAGGACCACGTTGCCCGCGATCGCGCCGAGCCCGAGCCCACCGACGCCGAGGAGCACCCCCCCGACGACCGCGATCTGGGTCGCGCGCTCGGTGGACATGCGCATGCCGAGCAGCGCCCGGAGCACCCGACCCCCGTCCATCGGGAGCACCGGGATCATGTTGAACACGGCCATCATGACGTTGGCGCTGAGCAGCCAGACGAGCAGCGTGTTGACCGAGGGCTCCTGCAGATCGGCGCGGGTCAACGTCTCGCCGCTCATGGCCTGCCACTCGAGTCGGGCTCCGGTGATCACCGCCAGCACCGCGCTGATGGCCACGTTCACGATCGGGCCGGCCCCGGCGACGATCAGCTCCTGGATGGCGCGCGGCGGGTCGCGGTCCACCTTGGCGGCGCCGCCGAACGGGTAGAGGACGATCTCGTCGGTGGGCAGCTGGAACGACCGGGCGACGAGGCCATGGCCGAGCTCGTGCAGCGTGACGCACCCGAACAGGAGCAACATCGACAGCACCCCGAACGCCGCGCCGCGCACGCCGTGCCGGCCCCACTGGTAGGCACCGAGCGCGAGCACGAGCACGAAGGTCACGTGGACCTTGACGTCGATGCGCGCGACCCGGCCCACCCGGACGGCCCAGTGGAGGGGGTTCATCCTCCGTGAGTGGTACTACGAGGCGCGGCGTCGCGCACGCGACCCAGCAATAGCGGGGTGCCGAGCGTGGTGACGAGCGCCATGGTCACGAGCATCGTGAACAGCGTGGGCGAGAGCACGCCCATGTCGAGCCCGACGTCGAGCACGACCAGCTCCATGAGCCCGCGGGTGTTCATGAGGACTCCGAGGGTCGAGGCGTCGCGCCGGGGCAGGCCGGTGAGACGCGCCGCCGCGAAGGTGCCGAGGATCTTCCCGAGCGAGGCGACGACCACGATGGCGAGGAGGAACAGGAGATCGGTCGGGCGCGAGACCAGGCCGAGCCGCGTGCGCATGCCGGTGAAGGCAAAGAAGATCGGCAGGAGCAGCACGACCACGAGATCCTCGGTGCGCGCGCGGATCTGGGTGGCGAGGCGCCCGTCGTGCGGGATCATCGCGCCGAACAGGAAGGCGCCGAAGAGCGCGTGGATGCCGATGGCCTCGGTGCACACCGCGGAGGCGAGCATGCCGCCGAACACGAGGGCGAACACCGTGGGCGACACCGGCCCGTCGCGACGCTCCTCGCGCGCAGCGAGACGCTCGACGAGCGGCCGCGCGACGAAGGCCACGACGAGGACGTGCGCCGCGACCAGGAGCATGGTCCGCGTGGCGTGTCCGAGCTCGGAGCGAGCGACCCCGGAGACGAACGCGAGGAGGCACCAGGCCGTGGCGTCGCCCACCGCCGCGCAGGCCAGCGCGGTCGTGCCGAGCGGCGTCGAGGACCACCCCCGCGCGGCGAGGATGCGGGCCAGCACCGGGAACGCAGTGACCGCCATCGAGACGCCGAAGAACAGCGCGAACACCGTGAAGGAGCTGCCCGCGAGGCCGTACCGAGGGAACACGGCGAGGGCGAGCGCGGCCCCGGCCACGAAGGGGACCAGGATGCTCGCGTGGGCGATGGCGAGGGTGGCCTGCGCGCGGCCACGCAGGAGCCGCGGATCGAGCTCGAGGCCGACCAGGAACATGAACAGGACGACGCCGATCTTGGCGACGATGCCGAGGTGGGAGGCTGCGGCCGGCGGGAGGACGAAGGCCTGGACCTCGGGGGCGATCGCGCCGAGGAACGAGGGGCCGAGCAAGATGCCCGCGACGATCTCGCCGGAGACCGCCGGCTGGCCGAGGAAGCGCTCGAACGAACGACCCACGAGTCGCGCGACCACGACCACGATGGCGATCGCCCGCAGCACCTGGCCGAGCGTCTCGGCGTGGGTGCCGGCCGTCGGGGGTGAGCGAACGGCCGTGGGCAAGGGGAGGCGTTCGCCGAAGTGCCGCACGACGAAGAACGCGCCGATCGCGAGCGCGAAGGCGGCGACGTAGCCGAGCCAGATCGCCTGGCGCGGTCGCGGGGCCTCTTGGACGACCTCGGCGGACGCCACTTCAGCGCGCCCCTCTCCGCAGCAGCACGGCGGGGATCGTGCGCAGCAGGATGGTGAGGTCGAAGCTCAGGGACCAGCGGTCCACGTACTCGAGATCGAGCCGCATCCAGTCGTCGAAGCCGATGTCGCTGCGGCCGCTGACCTGCCACAGCCCGGTGATGCCCGGCTTCATGCTGAGGCGGCGCCGCTGGCCCCCGTAGATGCGCTGCTGCTCCTGGACCGGCAAGGGGCGCGGACCGACCAGGCTCATCGTGCCCTCGAGGACGTTGAAGAGCTGGGGGAGCTCGTCGATGCTCGAGCGCCGGAGGAAGCGCCCGAACGGGGTGACGCGCGGGTCGTTGCGGGCCTTGAAGGTGACGCCCTGGGTCTCGTTGAGGTCGCCGAGCTCCGCCTGCATCGCCTCGGCGCCCTGCACCATGGTGCGGAACTTGTACATGCGGAAGCGTCGTCCGTTGAGGCCGACCCGCTCCTGCGAGAACAGGATGGGTCGGCCCATCGAGAGCGCGATGCCCAGCGAGACCAGCAGGAGGAGCGGCGCACAGAGGAGGAGCACCACCGTGGCGACGAGGAGGTCGAAGGCCTGCTTCAACAAGAGGCGCGTCGTCGACTTCGGCGAGACGATGTAGGAGACGACCGGGGTCTCGTAGACCGACAGGAGGTGCGGGGGAGGCCTCGCGCCGACGCGCCCGATGGTGAACGACGCCGCCACGCCCAGCTCTTCGCACGCGGCGATGGCTTCGGCCGCGCCGTTGGGGTCGGCGAACGGCGGGAAGAAGATCACCTGATCGACGGCCTGCTCGTGGAGGACCTCGCGCAGCGCGCCGGGGTCACCGAGCCGCGGGGGGAGGGCCTCGTCGTCGTCGCCGGGGCCGAGGTAGCCGACCACCCCCGGGGGCAGCGGCGCCCCACGGGCCCGGGAGAGGAACTCCTGCAGCTCGGGGCCAGGACCGCCGACGATCAGGACCCGCTCGCGACCGCGGCCGGTCTCGTGCTGCCAGCCGATCCACAGGGACAGCAGCCAGCGGACCGTCGCCATCGACGTGAACGAGGTGAGGACGAACAGCGCGACGATGCTGCGATTGAGCGGGACCTGCGCGAGGAAGTCGACGAGGGCGAGGCCGAGCACCCCGAACACGTGCAGCTTGAAGAGGCCGACCAGGACGTCGACGAACGAGCGTGAGCGCTCGAAGGTGCGGTGGAGGCCGAGCCCCCCGATCAGGAGCAGCCACACCGGCAGGGTCAGGTAGGCCACCGTGACGAAGCCGGCGAGCGGCGCGGGCGACTTGAGCCCGGGGAGCACTCCTCGCAGCAAGGGCTGCAGCGAGTAGGCCACGACCATCGAGGCGACCAGCGTCGCCACGTCGAGGGCGATGAGCAAGCGTCGAATCGCGACGAGCTTCGTGATCAAGGAGACCTGTGCAGCGGGCAGCGTATCCCGTTCTCGCAGGTGCTCCCACCGCAAACCGCGCACGAAGCTTGGCTGGACCGCCGCCATCGGCGATGCTCCACGAGCCGAGGCCGAGGGCGAACCAGTGACGAGTCCTGTCAGGGCCAACGAGCTCACGTCCGGGTTCCTGGCGAACGTGTTCGTACGCGGCCTCCGGGTCGCAGCGGCCATCCTGCTGGCCCGCGTGTTCATCGGTCGCATGGGCCTCGACGCGTGGGGCATGTTCGGGCTCGTCGCCGCGACCATCGACTTCGCCACGCTGCTCGACCTGGCGGTCGCGGAGCTCTTCGGGTTCGAGGCCGCCCAGTGCGACACGGCCGAGGAGGTGCGCGACCGCCTCGGGCAGGCCGTGTGGCTGCTCTTGCCACCGAGCCTGTTCGGCGCGGGTCTGCTGCTCGTCCTCGCCGCGGCGTCGAGCGCCGGGTGGTTCGCGGCGACGGGCGGGCAGGGCGCGCTCATCGCCCGGCTGTTCCTCGTCGGGATCGTCGGGTACCCGTTCCTGCTGGTCGCCAACGCCCTGATCAGCGCCGCCCAGGGCCTCGGTCACCTGCGCAGCGCGAGCCGCATGTTCGCGGTCACCGTCCTCCTCGAGGTGGGCATCGTGCTGGTCGGCCTCTACCTCGGCTGGGACCTCCTGCGCATCCAGTGGGCGCGCACGGTCGGCAACGTGGTCCGCGTGGTGTGGCTCGGCGCCATCTGCGTCCGCGCGGGCATCCCGCTCCCCTGGCCGCGCGCGCCCCGGCTCGAGCGACTCCGCGCGATGGCCCGGTACTGCCTCGGCTACAGCGTGACCAAGGCGCTGGCCGCGGCGATGACGCGGGCCACGCTGCCGCTCTCCCAGGGCTTCGCGTCCGCCGCCGCGCTCGGCTCCTTCGACGCCGCCGACCGGTGGGCCTCGCCGATCATCCGTCTCGCGAGCCCCGTGTCGGACGCGCTGTTCCCGTTCCTCGTACGCGGCCTCTCCGAGGGGGCCTCGGCGGCGGACCGCGAGCGCGCGCGCCGCGCGTTCCTCGGTGGCACCTTGCTCCTGACCGCCTTCGCCGCGGTCTACACCATCCTGCTCACGGTGCTCGGTCCCCTCGTGCTCTCCCGGTGGTTCGGGCGAGAGATCGGCGCGCTCACCGCCTCGCTGGTGCCGTTCATCCTCGCGGCATGGTCGCTGAACGTCGTCGCGGCGATGGGGATGGCGGTGCTGCTCGGCACACGGCGCGCGCGGGTCTCGAACCTCGTGCACGGCGGCGCGTTCGCGGTGCAGCTCGCGCTCTTGCTCTGGCTCGGCCCCCGGCTCGGGGTGTCGATCATGCTGCTCGCGCCGGTCGTCGCCAACGCGCTCCTGGCGGTCGGCCTCGTGCTCGCCGCCTGCCCGGTGGTGGGGGTGTCGGCGAGCCGGGTGCTCTCCAGCCTCGCGCTCGTGTTCGCCCCGGTGGGAATCGCCGCGCTCGCGCGGGCCCACGTGGCAAACCCGCTGGCCCTGCTCGGCCTCGCCGGCGCCTGTGCCTTCGCCAGCGTGGCGCTGGCCCTCGTCACCACGCGCGAGCTGCGCGCCCTGGTCGCCGAGCGGCTGCGGGGGCGCTCAGAACCCTGAGCGGGCGCGGTCGTAGATGGCCTCGAGCTGCGGAGCCAGGGTCCGCCAGGCGTACTTGGTCTCCGCGACCCGGCGGGCGTTGCGGCCGAGTGTGCGGCAGCGGTCGCGGTCGCGCAGCAGCGCGGCGAGCGCGTCGCCGTAGGCCTCCGCGCTGTCGCCCGCGAGGGCCCCCACCTCGTCCGCGCGGAACACGTCGGTCAGGTCGCCGACGGGGTTCGCGAGCACCGCGCGACCCGCGGCGAGGTAGTCGCCGAGCTTGATCGGTCCACGCGCGCGGTTCATCAGGTTGTCGGAGACCGGCATCAGGAGGACGTCGGCGGCGCCGAGGTGCAGCGGGACGCGCTCGAACGGCTGGGTGCCCACGTCGAGGACCGCGTCGCCGACGCCGAGCTCGCGAACCCGCCGCTGCGCGTCGCTGTTCCGGGGCCCCACCAGCAGGAGCTTGGCGGACGGCACCGCGGCGCGCGCGCGGGCGAACGCGCGCACGACGAGCTCGAGGTCGTACTGCACGAAGCCGACGAAGCAGGCGACGGGGGCGTCGAGGGGCAGGCCGAGCTCGGCGCGGCACCGCGCCTGGTCGAGGACGTCGATGGTCGTGACGTTGGCCCCCGAGGGCAGGAGGTGCACGCGGTCGGCGCGCAAGCCGAGGCCGAGGGCCCGCTCGTGGAGCGCGCGGCTGGTCACGGTGACCTGGTCGGCGAGGCCCCGGAACCGTTCTTCGAGGAAGGTCTCGAACGGCGCGAAGGCCACGCGTCCGACCCAGCTCTTGCGCTCCGAGATCGCGCCGCCCCGGCCCCACCAGTCGGCCCAGTCGGTGATCCACGGCAGGCGTCGCGCGGCGTGCAGACCGAGGCTCGGCACCAGCACGACCGGCCGACAGTCGAAGCCGTGCACGACGTCGAAGCGCTCGCGACCGAAGCGCACGAGCCGGAACAGCGCGTCCCAAGGGTCCCAGCCCGTGCGCGCGAGCCCCGCGCCGAGGTCGGGGGTCTTGACGACGCGGACCCCCTCGATGTCCTGCTCCTCGGCGCGCAGCAGGCGCGTCTCGGCGATGGTCGCGAGGGTCACCGCGTGGCCGCGCGCCACGAGCTCGCGGCCGAAATAGAACGCCCGGAAGAACGTGCTTCGCCACGCGACGTTGTGGTTGAGCATCAGCACGTTCATCGGGTCACCTCGGGCGGTTGAACAGGAGGTCGAAGCCGCGGCTCGCGCGTCGCACGACGCCGCGCACCCCCTGGTCCTCGGCGATCCGCGCGAAGTAGCGCGCCTGGCGCCGGAGCCACTGCGGGTCGCGCAGCCGCGCGCGCAGCCACACCGACGAGGCCTTGGCCGCGAAGTCGGCGACGAACTCCGGGGTCATCTGGTCGAAGCGCAAGACCGACGAGTGCGCGCCGTCGAAGTCGCTGAAGCGGCCGACGAGCCGCTTCTCGCGCAGCGCCGTGGCGTAGTGCTCGGTCCCGGGGAAGGGCGTGGTGACCGAGAACTGGATCGAGTCGGCGGGCAGCGAGCAGGCGAAATCCAGCGTCTCCTGCATGGTGGCGGGGGTGTCGCCCTCGAGCCCGAAGGTGATCGTGGCGTGGGTCTTGATGCCGCGCGCCGCGCACGCGTCGACCACCTGGCGCACCCGGTCGATCTTGACCGGCTTGCGCAGGCGCTTGAGCACCTCGGCGTTGGCGCTCTCGACCCCGAACTTCATGCCGACGCAGCCGGCCGCGGCCATGGCCTCGATCGCTCGGTCGGTCACGGCCATCGCGTCGCCCATCACCGACCAGTCGATGCGCAGCCCACGCGCGCGGATCTCGGCGCAGAGCTCGAGGACGTGCTTCTCGCGCACGGTGAAGATGTCGTCGTCGAAGTAGACCTCGCGCGCGCCGTACTCGGCGATCACGTGCTCCATCTCGTCGACGATCCGCTTGGCGGAGAAGCAGCGGTAGGGGCCCTGGTCGTAGATGACCGAGATCCACAGGCAGAACGTGCACTTGAACGGGCAGCCCCGGCTGCTGTGCATCTGCACCGCCGGTCGCCGCTGGCAGAAGCCGTCCCAGTAGGGCCAGATCGTCGGCGCCTGCCGGGTCGGGAACAGGTGGCGGGCGGGGAACGGCAGGCGGTCGAGGTCGCGGATGGGCTCGCCCTCCGGCCCCGCCACCACCTCGCCCTTGCGGGGCCCCGTCGCGACGCGCCGGACGATGCCGGGCACGGCGTCGAGGCGGGCCTCTCGCTCCGCCGGGTCGCTCTCGAGGGCGAGGATCGCGGCGAGCGCGTTGAGCTCGTACTCGCCCTTGAGCACCAGCCCGACGTCGGGGTTCTCCTCGACCAGTGAGCGCGCGAAGTGGGTCGCGTGGGCGCCGGCGACGGCCACCGTCGCCCCGGTGCGGGCCACGAGCGCCCGGCAGAGCTCGAGGTCGTCGTCGATGGTGGGGGTGGTCGCCTCGAGCACGACGATCCGCGGTGCGTAGGCCGCCGCGCGATCGAGGAACGTCGGGCGATCGAGGTTCAGCGCCACGCCGTCGAGCACCTCGACGGGGCGCCCTCGTTGCTCGAGCAAGGCCGCGAGGTACGCGAGGGAGAACGGGAACGGGACGTACCGGCAGGGCTCGCCGGGGCGCTTCTCGATCGAGAACGGCCAGCGGCTTCCGGCCTTGACGAAGAAGCGCTCACGACCGCTGTCGAGGAGGCGGCGGGTCGGGGCGTTGGCGAGGAGGACGGTCAAAGGCCCGCTCCCGCGTCGTGCGCGGCCCGCGCGAACTCCTCGAAGATGTCGTCGAGGGAACGGGTGATCGACCAGCGGGGATAGTCGGTCTCCAGCTTGCGCAGATCGGAGTAGTAGACGATGTGGTCTCCGACGCGGTTCTCGTCGGAGTAGCGGTGCCGGAACGGGCGTTTCATCAGCCGCTCCACGCGCTCGATCGATTCGAGGATCGACACGCTGTTGGCCTTGCCACCACCCAGGTTGTAGACCGCCCCGGGCCGCGGCGCGGCGATGAACTCCTCGAAGGCCCGCACCACGTCGTGGCTGTGGATCTGATCGCGGACCTGCTTGCCCTTGTAACCAAAGATCGTGTACTCGCGACCCTCCATCGAAGCGCGGAAGAAATAGGCCAGATACCCGTGCAGCTCGGCCGCCGCGTGGTTCACGCCGGTGAGGCATCCACCGCGGAAGATCCCGGTGCGGAGCCCGAAGTAGCGCCCGTATTCCTGGCACATCACGTCGGCGGCGACCTTGGAGGCGCCGAACAGGCTGTGCAGGCTCCCGTCGATCGAGAACGCCTCCGGGATCCCGGAGTGGTAGGTCGGGTCGTCGTACTCGAAGCGGGTCGGGAGCTCGACGAGCGGGATGCGGTTGGGTGCGTCGCCGTAGACCTTGTTGGTGCTCATGAACACGAACACCGCCTCGGGGGCGCCGAGCCGCGTCGCCTCGAGCAGGTTCATCGTGCCGACGGCGTTGGTGTCGAAGTCGTCGAACGGGATGCGCGCCGCGAGGTCGTGGGAGGGCTGGGCGGCGCAGTGGATGATGGCGTCCGGCCGCAGCTCGGCGACGAGCGACAGCATCCTCGCCCGGTCGCGGATGTCGGCCTCGACGTGCACGAAGCGCGGCGCGGTCGTGAGGAGGCGGTCGCGCACGCGGGTGGTGTCGCCGTCGGGCCCGAAGAACGCCCGCCGCTGGTTGTTGTCGATGCCGTAGACCGTGTGACCGCCCGAGGAGAAGTGGAGCACGGCCTCCGAGCCGATGAGGCCGCTGCTACCGGTCACGATGAGTTTCATGCGCAGATCTCCGGGGACCCGACGAGGGCCGTCGCAGCGTCCGCGGCGCCGATTCGTCGCGATCGAGGCTATCCCAGCGGTCCCGGACGGACAAGGAACGCAGCGCTGTGCTGGTTGCTCGATCGTGGTGAGCCAGGTAGCGTCGCGCTCGGCGAGGAGGCAGCGTGGTCCACAGGGTACTCGTCACGGGCGGCGCAGGTTTCGTGGGCTCGAGCCTCGCCCGCGCCATCGCGCTCCGCCACCCCGACTTCGAGGTCGTCGCCTTCGACAACCTCAAGCGGCGCGGCAGCGAGCTCACCCTCGCGCGGCTCTCCGAGGCCGGCGTCCAGTTCGTCCACGGCGACGTGCGGGTGCGCGACGATCTGGCCGCGATCGAGCCCTCGGTGGTCGTGGACTGCGCGGCCGAGCCGTCGGTGGTCGCGGGCCTCGAGGGGAGTCCGAGCTACCTGCTCGACACCAACCTACAGGGCACGCTGCACTGCCTCGAGCGCGCCCGACAGTGCGGCGCCGCGTTCGTGTTCGTCTCCACGAGCCGGGTGTATCCCATCGCCGCCCTCGAGGCGTTGCCGTTCGAGGAGGCCGAGACCCGCTTCGAGCTGCGCGAGGGCGCGACGCCCATCGCCGGCTTCAGTCGCCGGGGCATCGCCGAGGCCTTCACCCTCGATGGCGTGCGGTCCCTCTACGGGGCCACCAAGCTCTGCTCGGAGCTCCTGATCCAGGAGTACGCGGCGGCCTTCGGCCTGCGCGCGGTGGTCGATCGGTGCGGCCTCGTGGCGGGGCCGTGGCAGATGGGCAAGGTCGACCAGGGCGTGATCACCCACTGGGTGGCGAGCCACGAGCTCGGACGACCGCTGCGCTACGTGGGCTACGGCGGGCAGGGCAAGCAGGTGCGCGACGTGCTCCACGTCGACGACCTGGTGGAGCTCGTCGACGCCCAGCTCGGCGCGCTCCCCGCGCTCGGCGGAGAGGTCTTCAACGTGGGCGGAGGGCAGGGGTGCTCGACCTCGCTCCTCGAGCTGACGGCGCTGTGTCGGCGCGCCACCGGGCGCGAGGTCCCGGTCAGCGCGGTGCCCGAGACCCGCGTCGCGGACGTGCGCATCTACGTGACCGACGCCGCGAGGGCAGAGGAGCGCTTCGGGTGGCGGCCGACGCGCACCATGGACGACGTGGTCTTCGACATCGCTCGCTGGATGCGCGACCACCGCGGCGTGCTCGAACGCACCCTGGGGAGCTAATGCGCTCGCTGCGGCGCATCCAGCTCGGCGGGGCGGTGGTGGCCGTGGCCTACCTCGTCGCGCGCCTGTTCGCCGTGCGGCTCGAGGCGGCCAACTGGGACGAGTTCGGCCAGTTCCAGCGCGCCGCGCTCATGGCGCGCACCCACGTGATCCAGGGGGGCGATCGCCCGGGGCTCGTGGAGCTCTGGCTCTATCCGTTCGTCCACGCTTGCAGCAACGGCCTCGACGCCATCGTCCGCGCGCGCTGGCTGTGGACCGCCTTCACGCTGGCCATCGCCGTCGGCCTCTACCTCCTCGTCCTCCGCGTGCGCGCGAAGACCGCGACCCGGAGCCTCGGCGCCATGCTCGCGGTGGCGCTCCTCGTCTGCGTGCCGCCGTTCTTCAGCTGGTCGATCCAGGTGCGCACCGACCAGCCGGCCCTCGCCTTCGCGCTGTTCGGCGGTGTCACGCTGCTCGCGGCGCGTCGTCGCCCGGGCCTCGCGGTACTGGCCGGCGCGCTCCTCGCGATGGGCTATCTGTTCACCCAGAAGAGCGTCTACGTCCTCGCCCTCGTCGGCCTGCTCGCGGTCGGTGATCCGTGGATCGAGCCCGACGAGGACCGCGGTGGCGCGCGGCGCCTCGCGGGACGGCTCGCGCTCGCGGCCCTCGGCGCGCTCGTCACCGTGGCGGCCTACCGCTACGGCATCGCGCGGTTCGTCCGCATCCCCAAGGGGCTCGACCTCGGCCACCAGCTCGATGTGTTCGCGCACTACCGCCGGATCTTCGGGTTCAAGGGCTACACGGCGTTGCTCCCGTGGCTCGCGCCGCACGGGGTCCTCCTCGCGCTGCTGCTCGGGTCGCTCGCGCGGGGGGTGACCCGCCGGGCGCTGCTCGCCGTCGCAGTGCTGGCCCTCGGCGTGGCCGTCGCGCTGTTCCACGCGGCGCGCTTCCCCTATTTCTGGCTCACGCTGGGGCTGTTCCCCGCCGTCGCCTTCGGCCTGGCCTTCGACGAGATCGTGCCGGCGCGGCTGCACACCGTCGCGCTCGCGGCGCTCTCCGCGGGCCTGCTGCTGCCGTTCGGGTGGTACGTCACCCGCGTGCTGCGCGACACGCAGAAGCCGCAGCGCCAGAGCTTTGCGTTCCTCGAGCGGAACTTCCCCCCCGAGGCCCGCGGCTTCCACGTCGAGGGGGCCCTGTTCTGTCGCGCCGACCCCGACCCGTTCCCCGTGATGTACCGCGACCAGATCGAGCAGCGGTTCTCCGGTCCGAGCGCCGCCGCCGAGACCGCGGCGTTCCGCGACGAGTTCGTGAAGCGCCCGGTCCGGTTCATCCTCGACTCCCACGTGCTCCCGATCTTCCCGCCGGCGATGCAGGAGTTCTGGTCCGCGCACTATCTCGCCTACGGCGCGCGGGTGGCGATCCCGGGCGTGTTCGTGCAAGGGCCGCCGGGCAAGAAGGTCGCCTTCGAGGTGCTCGTCGCGGGGGCCTACCGGCTGCGGGGCGTCGGCCGGCTCACGGTCGACGGCGCGCCGGCGACCGAGGTCGTCACGCTGAGCCTCGGGGTCCACGAGCTGGTGGTCGTCGAGGCCGCGACCATCCTGTTCCACCTCGACGTGCCGGACAACCCGTCGCGCTGGACGGCCCGCTTCTACGCCGACCGCCAGATCACGGAGATCGTCGGCAACGGCTACTGACCGGCTAGAGTGCGGAGAGGATGCGCACCCGTTCGTTCTGGGCCTGGGGCTACGAGGACAAGCTGCCCGACGAGGACACCCGTCGCGGGCTCGTCGGCTTCGTCGAGGCGCTGCTCGGCTTCTCCGGGCTCGCCCCGGCACCGCTGCCCTCGCTCGACGCCATCGCGCTCGCCCCCCCGCGGACGACCCTCGCCGATCTGCCGTTCTGCAGCACCGATCGCCTCGCGCGCATCCACCACACCCACGGGCGGTCGTTCCGCGACGTCGCCCGCGGCTTCGCCGGCGACTTCCGCGCCGCCCCCGACGTGGTGGCCGTGCCGCGCGACGAGGCCGACCTCACGCGCCTGTTCGAGCGCTGCGCCAAGGACGATCTCGTGCTGGTGCCGTACGGCGGCGGCACGAGCGTCGTGTCGGGGATCGAGGTCGAGCCCGAGCACCGTCGCGGGGGTGTCGTCACCGTCGATCTGTCGGCGTTCGACCGGGTGCTCGAGGTGGACGAGGTGTCGCGGGCCGCGCGCATCCAGGCAGGCGCCCGCGGGCCCGTGCTCGAGGCGCAGCTCGCCCCGCACGGCCTCTCGCTGCGGTTCTTCCCCCAGTCGTTCGAGCTCTCGACGCTCGGGGGCTGGCTCGCCACCCGCGCCGGCGGGCACTTCGCGACCGTGTACACGCACATCGACGATCTCACCGAGTCGATCCGCATGCTCACGCCGGTCGGTGCCTGGGCCTCGCGGCGCCTGCCCGGGTCCGGCGCGGGCCCGAGCCCCGACCGCCTCGCGCTCGGCTCGGAGGGCACGCTCGGGATCATCACCGAGGCGTGGATGAAGCTGCACCCGCGCCCGCGCCACCGCACCCGGGCGACCGTGCTGTTCCCCGACTTCGAGCGCGCGGTCACCGCGGTGCGCCGGATCTCCCAGGCGGCCCTGCACCCGACCAACTGCCGCCTGCTCGACGCGTACGAGGCCGGTCTGCACCGCGTCACGCAGGGGGAGGACGTCGGCAAGAGCGTCCTCGTGCTGGCCTACGAGTCGGCCGATCGGATGATCGACGAGCCCATGGCCCGCGCTCTGGCCCTCTGTGGCGAGGAGGGGGGCGTCGCGCCGCGGGGGATCTCGAAGAAGACCGACGACGGCGCCGCGGACGACGCCGGCGCGGCGTGGAAGCAAGCGTTCGTCGAGGCGCCGTACCTGCAGGGGGTACTGCTCTCCCTCGGGGTGATCGCCGACACCTTCGAGACGGCCTGCACGTGGGACGCGTTCCCCCGCTTGCACGCCGGGGTCACCGAGGCCGTGCACGAGGCGATGCGCAGGGTGGGCGGCGGGGGCCGGCTCACCTGCCGGTTCACCCACGTGTATCCCGACGGCCCCGCGCCCTACTACACGTTCCTCGTGCCCGCGCGCGGGGACGTGCTCGCGGCCTGGCACGAGATCAAGCAAGCGGCCTGCGAGGCGCTGCTCGCGCACGGCGGCACCATCACCCACCACCACGCGGTCGGGCGCATGCACCGCCCGTTCTACGACCGCGAGCGCCCCGCGCCGTTCGCGGCGGCCCTGCGCGCGGCCCAGCGCGCGGTGGATCCGCACGGCATCCTCAACCCCGGCGTGCTGCTGCCGGTCGAGCGATGAGTTCCCGCGCGCGCCTCGTCCCCCTGGCGCTGGCGATCGGCTTCGCGCTGCTCGGCTTCGCGTTCGTCCGGTGGCTCGCCCCCGGCTACCTCTCCGGCCGCGGGTTCCCGCTCGACGACGCCTGGATCCACGCGGTGTACGCGCGTTCGATCGCCCACGGCGGCAAGCTCGCCTACAACCCGGGCGAGCTCGCGGCGGGCGAGACCTCGCCGCTCTACCCGCTGGTCCTCGCGCTGCCGCACGCGCTGCTCGGGACGACGCGGGCCATCGTGCTCGCCACCAAGGCACTCGGCCTGCTCCTGCACGCCTCCACCGCGACGGTCGTGTTCGTCCTCGTGCGTCGCGCCGTCCTCGGAGCGGTGGCGCCGCTCGCCGCGTTCGCCGCCGCGCTGCTCGTGCTCGTGCAGCCAGACCTCCTCGCGGCCAGCGTCAGCGGCATGGAGGTCCCCCTCGCGACCACGCTGCTCGTCGGCGCCGTGCTCGCGCACACGAGCGAGCGCCTCGTGCTTGCGGCCGTCCTCGCGGGGCTCGCCTACCTCGCCCGACCGGAGACGGCCGTCGCGCTGATCGCGGTCTACGGCGCGCGCGCGGCCCGCACTTCTTCGCGCGCGCTGTCGCCGCTCGCCGGGGTCG
>CAZUZY010000172.1:0-16607 GCA_964624885.1 uncultured Polyangiales bacterium
AGCAGCGGCTGCGCGGTGGCGAAGCCGGGCGCGAGCGGTGCGGCTGGGCTCGTGTTCGTGCTCGCCGCGGTGGCGCGCCGGCGCCGGCGGCGTGGCATGCTCTCGGGGTCGTGATCGATCCCGACCGCATCCGCTGCGAGGCCGAGCGCCGCGCGCACCGCGCGCTCGAGTGGCTGCGCAAGACCACGACGCCACCGCCGGAAGATCCGGACGCGAAGATGCGCAAGCTGCGCGCAGAGGGTTTGTTCGTCACCCGCTCGATGGCGCCCGAAGCCTTCGCGGTGCTCGACCTCGTGCGCGATCGGCTGGAGATCGAGCAAGAGGTACTCCTCCACCAGGTCGATGCCCCGCACGACAATGCCTGTTGCGTGTTCCTCGCGGAGACTCCCCTGATCCAGTTCCAGGGGGGGTGGTTGCGGCGGCTGCCCGACGACATGTTGGCTTCCGTGCTCGGTCACGAACTCGGCCACTGGATCGATGACTGTGATGCCGAGGTGCGAATCACGTCGCGCCTAGCGAGGCAGAGCTCCTCGGCTTCCGCGCGTCTGTTTGCGCTCGGATGCGAGGTCACCGCCGATCGCTACGGCCTCCTCGCTTCCCGCTCGGTCAACGCGTGCCTGCGCCTCGAGATGCGTATCGCTGCCGGCCCCCGCGCCAACCTGGTCGAGGACGTCGACACCTACCTGGCTCAGGCACGAGCGTGCGCGGCGGCGCTCCTCCACAGGGGAGAGACCGCGCAGGGGTGGAGACACCCTGAGCATCTCGTCCGCGCTTTCGCTGTCGCCGAGTTCGCAGACTCGGATCTCCACGGCGAGCTGACGGGCACGTCGGGTGGGCGTTCGTTCGCGGAGATCGAAGATCAGGTCGTCCAGCTGCTCACCCGCACGACTTTCGAACAGCTGGCCGAGCCTTCCGTCCCGGTGCCGAAGCCCAACAACCCGACGCCGCAGCCTGTGGCGGGGCTGCCCCTCGACGCCGACGAGCGGGAGAAGCTGGCCGACGAACACGCGCGCGACCTGCTCGAGTCTGCGGGCGCCGCGGTCGAGGCCGTGGACCACGCGATCCTCGGCGCGTTCACGGCGGCCGTGCCCGTGATTTCCAGGGCGTTCGACGCGGTGCGCGCGACCGCGGAGAAGGCCGTTCGGCGGCCTCCTCCGCCACCCCCGCCCGACGACGAGCTCGAGGCGAAGTTCCAGGAGCTCGAGCGCCGCGCGCGCGAAGGGCGCTAGCAACACCGCTTCCGGATGCTACCAGGGAGGCGCCCATGTCCATTGCAGCAATTGGTCTGCTCTTCGCCCTCGAGGCGCCGGTCCTGTCGGTGGACGTGCAAGCCGTCGGCTCGTTCGAGCCGAAGCATCGTTTCGGCTTGGTGCGGGTGGGCGCGGGAGTTCACACTGCGGTGGTTTCTGGGTCGGTCTTCTACGAACACACCGTTCTCCGTGGTGGAGGGATCGATGAGGGCTGCAATCCTGCGGGCAGCCAACTCCCCGGCTGCGTCTACGATCCACGCTATCTCGGTGCGGAGGTGTCTGCGCATCCATGGACGCTGGGCATCCTGCGGCCGCGCGTGTTCGTCGCGACCGCGTGGGCACGGCGTTCTATCGCCATCGGTGCGGGAACTCGTGACGACCTGGTTCTGTGGGCCGGCCTGGGACTTGATGTCTTGATCCACCGAGCGGTGGAGATAGGCATCTTCGGGCGATACGCGCGATACCCAACGTTCCCGGCCGGGTGCTGCAACGAGCAAGCGGCGGCGGTCGGCCTTGGCGGCTCGTGGCTTCTACCGATGTGAGGGCGCTAGATGCTCATGCCGACGGTGCCGAAGAACCCGAGGCTCGCGTTCGAGATCTCGCCGCCGTTCGAGGTGGTGCCCTTCTTGAACGGGTACATGTAGCGGACGTCGGCGCCGACGAAGATGCCCGCCACGGTGACCAGGCCGACGAGGCCCGGCGCGACGTAGAGGCTGCTCTGGCTGTCGGAGCTGCTGCCGACGCTCGCCTTCACCGACATGTTGCCGAGGCCGAGGTAGGGCCGCACCGCGAGCGGTCCGAGGCCGATCTCGTAGCCACCCTCGAGGCCGTAGTACATCACGTTGGTCTTCACGGTCTGACCGAGGACGTCGACGCTGCCGCCGAGGTGGTAGACGAACGTGGCGCCGCCGTAGAGGCCCATGAGGTTGATGCCGCCGCGCACGCCGAGGCCGAGGCCATAGGGGTTGGGCGATCCGTCGCTGTAGTCGCCGGGCTTGAGGCCGGTGCCGACGAGGATGCCACCGCTCGCGCCGATGCCCGGGAGGGCCTTGGCCTCGTGCGGACTCACGGCTGCGGCGACGGTCGCTCCGACGATCGCGGAGAACAGGATGGCTTTGCGCATGCGAACAGGAGAGCCGCTCCGACCCGAGGTCGTCAAGGGCCGCCGCGCGAGCTGGTATGCTTCCGGGATGTCCCGGACGCGCTGGTTGCTGGTGGCAAGTGTGCTCACGACGGCCTGCAGCGCGGACGACCCCGTCGCCGGCGCCGAGGACGCGGCGGCCGAAGCGACGACGGACGCCGCGAGCGACGCCGTGACGGACTCCGCCGTGACCGAGGTCGGCGACACCGCCGTGCCCTCCGACACGAGCCCGGTCGACGTCGGCCCGCCGCCCGCCGACATCGCCACCTGGACCGACGGGCCCGGCACGTGCCCCACCGGCAGCAAGCGCGTCGAGCTGTCGACCGCGGCGCAGATCATGGACGCCTCGCGCGGCGAGGGCGCGTACGCCGCCGATCCCGCCGACACCTGCTACCTCGTGAAGAACGGCACCTACGCCGAGGGTGGCTCGCTGCTGTTCTACGTGAAGAAGGGCGGCACCGCCACGAGCGCGCGGCGTTTCGTCGGCGAGAGTCGCACCGGCGTGGTCGTCCACGGTCGCGCGGGGGTGGGCGTGGGCTCGGATCACGTGGTCTTCGAGAACATGACCTTCGACCTCACCGGGTACGTGAAATCCGGCTCGTTCAACACGTTCGACATCGGCGCCGACGACGTGACCGTGAGCCACGTGACCTTCACCGGCGACTGCGCGACCGGCTTCCGCGGCGGCCACCTCGAGGTGAACTCCGGCACCAAGATCCGCATCGATTCGTGCATCGTGGAGAAGTTCGGCCACTGCGGCCCCACCGGCCACGAGGACCACGGCATCTACCTCGCCAATGGCAACGACATCGTCGTGCGCAACTCGATCGTCCGCGGCAACGCCTCGCGCGGCATCCTGTTCAACACCCAGCAGGGCACCTACGGCAAGCTCAAGGGCGTGCTCGTCGAGTACAACCGCATCCACGACAACGGCCACGCCGACTACGAGGACGGCATCGCCGTGAACATGGAGGGCACGGGCAACGTCGACGACGTGATCATCCGGCGCAACCTGATCTACGGGAACTACTTCTCGGGGCTGCGCTTCGTCGGCTCGGTGACCACCGGCTTCGACGTCCAGCGCAACACCTTCTACGGCAACGGCCAGCGCTCGAGCCACGCCGGGCGCTCGAACCTGAACCTCGACGCGCCGAAGAGCGGCGGCAAGACGCTCGCCACGAAGAACATCTTCGCCGCGTCCAAGGCCATGCTCAACGACTGCTACGACGCGACCCCGCGGGGGTTCTCGGTGAGCGACAACGTCGTGTTCTCGTCGGCCAGCACCACCGGCGACGCGAGTTGCGTCTCGAAGGTGATCACCGCCGATCCGGGGTTCGCCTCGCCGACGACGTTCGACTTCCACACCGGGGCGGCCGTCGCCGGCTACGGCGCCTACTGACGGCGACGACGCGCGAACGCGAGCAGCACGGAGAGGAGGGGCCAGGGCGCTGCGCTCGTCGCACCGACCGTGCACCCGCAGCCGCCGCTCTTGGCCGGGGGCGGCGCGGTCGTGACCGGCACGGCCGAGGGCTTCGCGCTGGCCGAAGGCGACGCGGACGCAGAAGCCGAGACCGACACCGAAGCGGAAGCGGAGACCGACGCCGACGGCACCACGGGCGGAGGCGGCATGCTCGGCGAAGGCGGCAGGCCGAACTGGGTCTTGCCGTTGGTGTCCATCACCTCCTTCGCGATCGCCGCGAGCTCGGGCCTGGCCTTCAGCAGCGCGGTGACGTCGGCGCACGGCGTGAACGCGCTCTGACGGAGCACGGCGGCGACGGGCTTGCCGTCGAGCGCCCCCTTCTTCTCGGTGAGCACCAGCGCCGCCGCCAGCGGCGCCGCCTTGCCCTCTGCGTCGAGCCCCGGGAGCAGGTGCGCCTGGGTGCTCACGCAGTGCTGGGCGACGCCGGGGTAGCCGACCTGCGCCTCCGGGATCGGCGCGTCGAGGCACTCCTCCTCGACCACGACCTCGGGGCCCTCCGTGCCGACCAGCGTCTTGTCCACCGCGTAGGTGACCCGGACGATCCAGCGCTTGTCCTTCAGCGTGGTGGCGACGGCCTTGGCCTTGCCGACGACGATCCGCTTGGCCTGCCCGATCTCCTGGATGGTGCGGTCGCAGTCGTAGGCGGCCGGGGAGGCGTTCGCGGCTGGCCCGATCAGCAGCGTGGCGACACCGACAGAGAAGAGAGCGAGGCGCATGCGAGCACTGTACGGAGGATGCGTACCCACGGGCAACCCGGTGCCGCTCAGGGCACGGTGACCTTCGCGCGGAGGACGTCGGTCGGGCGCGGCGCGTGGGGGATGGTGACGATCACCTCGTAGGGGCCGGGCACCACGCCGGTGATCTTCATCGGGACAAAGCAGAACTGGGCGGCCGGGCCCGCGGGCTTCGCGGCGACATCGAGGGTGCTCGGGGTGGCCGTCACGGTGGCCGTGAGCGGCAGCTGCGAGTAGGAGCCGATCACGAGGCGCACGGCGCCGTCGGCGAACTTCGCGGTGACGCTCGGGAGGAGAGGGATGGTCATCACGACGTTGCAGTCGGGGGCGCCGTCCGCGGTGATCGCGAGCCTCCCTCCCGCGAGAGAAACGGGCGCGCTCGCCGACGCCGACGGGACCGACTCGGTGGGGCTCGTCCGGGTGATGGCGCGCGGGTCCTCGCGCGTGCACGCGGGTGCGAACAGGAGGAGCCAGACCAGACGCGCCATCGACGCAGTATTGCACCAGCTCGGTGTGCGCGCGCCACCACACCCGTGCTCCACCACGCCGCGTCCTCGCGGGACTCCGCGCCGTCGTCGCTGGCACCTTGCGTGCAATGGCTCCGCTCCATGACCCGAACCGCAGCCCTCGCCGCCTTGCTCGTCGCCACGCTCGCGCCGGCGCTCGCGGTCGCGCAGGACGAGGGCATGCAGCCGATCAAGCTCACGGGCGACTCCCCCGCCCTCCACTACGAGGTCACGCGCGACCACGGCAGCGAGTCCTACACCTGTCAGGCCCCGTGCACGCTCTGGGTCCCGACGGGGCGCTACCGCGTGTCGGTGAGCGGCGCGGGCATCCCGAGCAAGCGCCAGCGCCTCGATGTGTACGGGCCCTCCGCGGTCGACGTGCAGGCGGGCTCGAGCAGCGCGCGCACCTTCGGTCTCGCTCTCGGGATCGCCGGCAGCAGCGCCGTGCTGATCGGGTTCTTCGGGCTGATCTCGCAGTGCGTCGGCGAGTGCCGCATGGAGAACACCAACCGTACGCCCTGGCTCGTGCTCGGTGGCGTGGGGGCCGTCGGTGCGCTCATCGGCTGGCCGCTGTTCGGAGCGAACGGCACGTCGGTGTCGGTCCAGGAGAGCCGGCCGGTCGCGAAGCTCGAGACCCTCCGCGTCGCGGTGCTCCCGACGCCCACCGGCGGCCTGTCGTTCGCCGCGACGGGGACGTTCTAGTCGCAGGACATCGCGTAGCTCGCGACCATCGCGCTCACGCACACCGAGCCGATGACCCCGCCCGCGAAGATCTTGCAGCAGCGGGGGTTCGCCGCGTCCGTCGCGCAGTCGGCGGCGTTCCGGCACACCTTCACCTGGCCCGGGCTCGGGCAAGTGAGCGGGATCTGGGTCGGGCAGTCGGCGCGGCACGCGGTGCTGGCCTTGTCCATCGGGCAGCTCGGCAACGAGCCCGCGCCGAGCTCGAACGTCGCGCAGCAGTAGGGCGCGGTGGCGCTGCAGTGGCTCGCGTTCGCGCAGGCGAACGAGCCGCTGTCTCCGGTCTCGGGTCGGGCGTCGAGCACCTCGGTGGCGCCGTCGGTCTTCGCGTCTTCGGTGCCCGCCACACCGAAGTCGTTCGAGGAGCAGCCGAGGGCGACGAAGAGCGTGAGGAGGAGCGTGTACTTTCGCATCGCCTCCTCTGTTGCCGCTCGTGCGCGCGAAAGCGTGACATTTGTCAGCGAACGAGCGGCCGCGGACCCGGGTAAGCTCCGCCCCCATGCGCGACTTCCGTGGAGACACGATCTACTTCGTCGTCGTCGACCGGTTCCACGACGGCAACCCGGCCAACGACCACGGCAAGGATCGCCGCGACTTCGACCCGACCCGCACCGACTTCTACAAGTACTGGGGCGGCGACCTGCGCGGCGTGCTGCAGAAGCTCGACTACGTGCAGAAGCTCGGAGCGAGCGCGATCTGGCTCACCCCGGTGTTCGAGCAGATCGACCAGGTGCTCGAGCTCGGGGGCGCGGGGATGACCGCCTACCACGGCTACTGGACCAAGGACTTCAAGCGGCTCGACCCGCACCTCGTCGACCGCCCCGAGGACGTGCGGGTGATGAGCCGGCACGACACCGTGTTCGACGAGCTGCTCGCCGAGATGCACCGCCGCGACATGCGCCTCGTCCTCGACATCGTGTGCAACCACAGCAACCCCCACGTGCCGGGCGCGAGCTGCGAGCTGTGGGACGACGGGGTGCTGCTCTGTCGCTTCGACCAGGACCGCGGCGACTGGTTCCACCACGTGGGCGAGGTGCGCGACTGGAACGACCTCTCCAACGTGCAGGTGAGCGACCTGTGCGGGCTCGCCGACTTCAACGAGGAGTCGTACGCCTACCGCGCCTACATCAAGGGCGCGATGAAGCAGTGGTTGAGCAAGGGCGTCGACGCGTTCCGGGTCGACACCGTCAAGCACATGCCCATCTGGTTCTGGCAGGAGTTCACCGGCGACATGGAGGTGCACAAGCCGAACACGTTCATGTTCGGCGAGTGGTTCCAGGGCGGCTGCTACGACCCGGCGTCGGTCGAGTTCGCCAACAAGTCCGGCATGTCGATCCTCGACTTCTCGTGGCGCAACGCGGTCGTGGCGGTGCTGGCCCACCGCTCCGCGGGCGGGTTCCCCGAGATCGAGGCGGTGGTCCGGCGCGACCACCTGTTCCGCGACGCGACCGACCTGGTCACCTTCGTCGACAACCACGATCTGCCGCGGTTCCTCTCCATCTCCGACGACCCGGCGCGGTTCCGGCTCGCCCTCCTCCTCACCATGGTCGCGCGCGGCGTGCCCTGCATCTACTACGGCGACGAGCAGCTGCTCCACGTCGACGTGAACGGCGGCAACGACCCCTACAACCGGCCGATGATGGCTTCGTTCGAGGAGACGCCGCTCATGGCCGACCTCGCGGTGCTCGCCGCGCTCCGCAAGCGCTCCCCCGCGGTGCAGCGCGCAGGCATGCGCACGCGGTGGATCGACGCCGACCGCTGGGTGTTCAGCCGGCCGTACCGCGGCTCGACCATCGTGGTCGCGGTCAACCGCAGCGACGAGGCGGGCGCCTGCGACGTCGAGCACCTCGAGCTCGAGGACGGCGTCCACGCCGACGTGCTCGGCGGCGCTGGGCTCTCGGTCCGCGACGGGCGCGCGCACGTAGAGCTGCCCCCTCGCTCGATCGCCGTCTACGAGCAGACACGGCCGCTGCCGACGGGGACCGCCGTCGTCGAGCTGCAGGTGCACGGGTTCCAGACCGCGTACGGCGAGCGCGTCTTCGTGTCCGGCGACGCCCCCGAGCTCGGCGCATGGGACCTCGACAAGGCGGTCTCGATGGACTGGATCGACGAGGCTACCTGGGCCACCACGGTGGCCTTCGACGCCTCGGCGGGGCGCGAGATCCACTACAAGTTCGTGGTCCGCCGCGAGCGCGGCTTCGAGCGCGAGACGGGGCGCGGACACCACCGCCGCGTGCCCGTCACCGGCGCCGCCACGTTCCGCGACCTGTTCCGCCGTTGAATCAGGGGTGGATCCAGATCGGCGTGCCCGTGGCCATCGGCCGCGCGAACGCGCCGTGCCACGTCTCGGGCACGTCGGGGCCGGTCCAGGCGAAGAACCACGCGGCGTCGAGCTCGGCGAGGTTGATGCAGCCGTGGCTGCGCGGCTCGCCGAAGCCGTCGTGCCAGTACGCCCCGTGGAGCGCGTAGCCGGTCTCGAAGTACATCACGTAGGGCACGTCGCGCAGGCTGAAGGCCTCGCCGACCTCGTCGCTGTCCATCGTCGCGGTCACGTGCTTGGTGTGGATGCGGTAGACGCCGCGGATGGTCGCGTGCGAGCTCTCCGGGTCGCCGAGCCCGTCGCGGCCGGTGCTCACCAGCGAGGCGTAGACCGGCTTGTCGCCGTCGAACGCGATGATCGACTGGCGCGCGATCGAGACGTCGATCCACTTCTCGCCCTTGGCCGCGAACGCGGGGAGGCTCTTCGGGGGCTCGATCTTGACGACGTTGTCGGCCTTGACCCAGGCGCCGTCGGTGGTGCCGAGGTAGAGCGCGCCGTCGATGTGCTTGGTGGCCGCGGTGATCGGCACCGCGGTGCGCGAGGGCAGGGTCTCTTGCGGCTTGCTGCCGTCGGCCCACACCTTCGCGGCCTTGTAGCGGTTCTTCACGAAGGCGACCGGCAGCGTCGTCGTCGCGTCGAGGGCGATCCCGTGGAACGTGGAGGGCCGCACCTCGCGGAGCCGGTCGTGGGGCAGGAGCAGGTAGTCGGTCGTGAGGTCGAAGCGCCGGTCGTCGGGCCCACCGGTCGGCGTCGTGCCACCGGGCCCGGCCCAGAACGAGGCGACGATGGCGAAGCCCTCCTTGGTCTTCGGCCGCCCGGCCCACAGCGCCTTGCCCGACTTGACCAGGCCGCTCACGTTGGGGACGCCCTTGCCGTCGCGGAGGAAATCCGGCGGCCCGTCGTTCCAGACCGGGATCACGCCGCCGTCGCTGGTGACCGAGGCGTCGTACTCCGGGCCCGCGTCCCCTGGCTGGGGCTTGCTGACCCACTTCCAGTGCGTGTCGAGGTCGGCCTCGAGCTTCATCGACTCCGCCTTGGTGGGCACGCGCGCGTAGAACGGCGAGAGCGTGTTCTTGGCGATGGCGTAGGCGTAGGGCAGGGGCGCCTTGCGGTCGGGCCGACGGGTCGCGTACTTGACGATCGGGTCGTCGAGGTCGAGGGTCGCGTGGTCGCCGACGCACACGTAGCCCTTGGGCTTGATCGCGTACCAGCCACCCTTGCAGCCGGCGTCACCCTCCGGCTTGTCCTCGCGCTCCACCACTGCGCCCGCGCGCAGGTAGCCCAGCTTGAGCGCACCCGGCTTGGGCTCGGTGAACACCGGGGTGATCTGGGCCTTGGCCCCGAGGAGATGCTTCGGCGCAACCACCGCGACCTCCGCCTCGGCCACGTCCGCCTCGGTGGAGCTCTCGGCCACGGTCTCGGCGACCGCGACCTCGGGCACCACCACCGCCGTCCCGGCCTCCTCGCCCGGCGGCTTGCCGCGCCCGCACTGGGTGACCCCGGCGAGGAGCACGAACGGCGCGACGAGGGCCAGGGGTCGGGGTGAACGCTGCCAACGAATCCCCGGCGCCCCGGGCTGCGATGTCACGGCGGTGGGACTACTCCTCCACCGGAGCGAAGCAACTGCTTCTCGATCCGACGCGGTGATTCCATGGGTTCCGACGCCGACGGAGTCGACTGGCCCAGGAGACCTCCATGGGGTATTAACGCCAGATCCTTGCCCAGCGTTCGCCGAGTCGTCACGTGCCCCGGCCCTCCACGCCGCGCACGGGGCGCCCGGTGGCGGAGGGCGCCGTCTTCCTGGAGGTCGCTGTGAAGTCACTCGTGTTCGGTCGCCTGCTCCCGCCTTCCCTCCTCTTCGTTGCGGCGGGGAGCCTCGCATTCGGATGCGCGGCCGCGCCCGACAAGGGCGGCACCGTGTTCCTCGACGGCGGCACCGACGCGGCGAGCGAGGGCGGCTTCGAGCCCGACACGGGCGGAGGGTTCGGCCTCGACGGCGCCCCCGAGGCGGCCCTCGATCCGGAGAAGGACAACGACGGCGACGGCTACCTGTTCAAGGACGACTGCAACGACGGCAACCCCGAGATCAACCCGGGCGCCTACGAGTTCCCCGGCGACGGCGTCGACAACGACTGCGACGGCAAGATCGACAACGCCGAGCCCGACTGCGACACGGCGGCGCTCAAGTACGACAGCAAGGACGCCACCGACTTCGCGCGTGCGCTCGGCATCTGCCGCGCCGCCAAGGCCGACGCCACCGGCAAGGACAAGGGCTGGGGGCTCGTCTCGGCCAAGCTCGTGCGCGCGGACGGCAAGAGCGCGCTCGACTCGATCCAGTACGGCATCCTCAAGAAGTTCGGCACCTACGTGAACCCGCGCCAGGGCAAGAACTTCGCGGTGCTCTCGAGCGGCACCGCCCGCACCCCCGACTACCCGGGCTTCATCACCCCGATCATGCCCTCCTACGAGTCGCTCTCCGAGGTCACGCCGCCCGCCGGCTGGCCCAAGAACAGCGCGGGTTGCCCCGAGCCGTTCGACAAGACCGCCAACGACAGCGCGAGCCTCGAGCTCGAGATCCGTGTGCCCACCAACGCCAAGGGCTTCGCGTTCGACTTCAACTTCTACTCGAGCGAGTACATCACCTTCGTGTGCTCGGAGTTCAACGACAGCTTCGTCGCGCTCCTCGACACCAAGGCCGCGATCGACCCCAAGTACTCGAAGAACGTCTCCTTCGACAGCAAGGGCAACCCGATCAACGTCAACAGCGGGTTCTTCGAGGTCTGCACCCCGGGCAGCAAGGGCGGCAAGACCTTCCCCTGCGCCAAGGGCACCAAGGAGCTCGAGGGCACCGGCTTCCAGGACAGCTTCGAGCCCACCGAGAACGGCGCCACGTCGTGGCTCGAGACCAAGGCCCCCGTCGTCCCCGGCGAGACCATCAAGCTCCGCTTCATCGTCTGGGACACGGGCGACCACATCCTCGACTCGACCGTGCTCGTCGACAACTTCCGCTGGGACGTGAAGGGCACCGTCGGCCCCGTCACCGACCGCCCGAAGTGACCGATCCACCCACCGCCGTGCCCTCGTCCTGTTCCCAAGGAGTCGTCTCGATGTTGCGCTCGTCCTCTCTGCCGCTCGTCTCTCTCGCCCTCGTCGCTGCCCTCGCCGGCTGCGCGGCCTCCACCGACAAGGGCACCCCCGGCGTGCTCGGAGGGGACAGCGGCGCGCCCGAGGGCGGCGCCGACGAGTCCGGGTTCCAGCCCGACTCCGACGGCATCGGCGACGTCGACCTCGACGGGGGGCTCGACCCCGAGAAGGACAACGACGGCGACGGCTACCTGTTCAAGGACGACTGCAACGACGGCAACAAGGAGATCAACCCGGGCGCCTACGAGGTGCCGGGCGATGGCGTCGACAACGACTGCAACGGCAAGATCGACGAGGTCGACGACTGCGACACCTCGACCGACCTCAACCTCTACAAGTCCACCATCCCGAACGACTTCGCCAAGGCGCTCGGCCTCTGCCGCACCGCCAAGGCCGGCGTCGACGGCAAGGACAAGACCTGGGGCGTGATCGACGCCAAGCTCGTGCGCGCCGACGGCTCGCCCATCGACTCGGCGAGCCAGATCCAGTTCGGCATCCTGCGCAACTTCGGCCCGACGGTGAAGCCCCGGGCCGGCAAGAACATGGTCGTGATCTCGAGCGGCACCGCGCGCACGCCCGACTACCCGGGCCACGTGATGCCGCGCTCGCCTTCCTACTCCTCGCTGAGCGCCGTCGCCTTCCCCGCGGGCCACCCCCTCAAGAGCGACTGCGGCTCGGGCGGGTTCGGCGCGGCGACCGCCAACGACAGCGTCAACCTGAAGCTCAAGATCCGCGTCCCCACCAACGCGAACGCCTTCTCGTTCGACTTCGACTTCTTCTCCTCCGAGTACATCACCTTCGTGTGCTCGAGCTACAACGACTCGTTCGTCGCGCTGCTCGACACCGCCGTGAAGCTCGACCCCAAGTTCGCCAAGAACGTCTCGTTCGACAGCAAGGGCAACCCGGTCAGCGTGAACAACGGCTTCTTCGAGGTGTGCACGCCCGGCACCTCGTTCACGGGCGGAAAGACCTTCCCCTGCGCCAAGGGCACCAAGGAGCTCGAGGGCACGGGCTTCTGGGACACCGACCCGAAGCAGAACGGCTCCACCTCGTGGCTGCAGACCAAGGCCCCCGTGAAGCCCGGTGAGGAGATCACGCTCCAGTTCATGATCTGGGACGCGGGCGACCACATCCTCGACTCGACGGTGCTCATCGACAACTTCCAGTGGGACGCCAAGCCCACCACCGGCCCGGTCACCGACCGTCCGAAGTGACGTGACCGCGAAGAAGGCAGCGCCGACGCAGGCGTTCGTCGACGGGGTGCTCACGGTCGGAGGTGAGCCCCTCGTCGAGGTGCGTCGCTCGAGCATCCACGGACGGGGCGTGTTCGCGCGGCGGACCATCGCCGCCGGCACGCCGGTCCTCGAGTACCTCGGCGAGCGGATCGACGACGCCGAGGCGCGTCGCAGATACGCCGAGACCACGGGCAAGAAGGTCACGTACCTGCTGCGGCTCGACGCGCGCACCAGCATCGACGGCGCGGTCGGCGGCGGCCCGGCGCGGTTCGTGAACCACGGGTGTCTGCCGAGCTGCGAGCTGCTCCTGCACAAGAAGCGGGTGTTCCTGATCACGCGTCGGCGCGTGCGCCCCGAGGAGGAGCTGACGTTCGACTATCACCTCGTCGTCCGCGGTGACGTCGACCTCGAGACGGCCCGGAAGGCGGCGCCCTGCAAGTGCGGCGCGCGACGCTGCCGGGGCACGATGCTGAACGAGGACCGGCCGGTCCGGTAGGTCAGTCGACGTCGCCCGGCGGGGGGGTCTCGTCGGTGCCGAACAGCGGATCGTCCGGCGGCTCGGAGACGGGCGGGGGCGGTGCGGGCTTGCGGCTCGCCACGCGCGACAGCGGGCGCCGACGCTTCTTCTCGGGGGGCGCCGGCGGCGTGGGCTCCTGCCGCTTCACCTTCATGCCCGCCTTCACCTCGGGCTTGCCGAGGGTGTCGGGCGCCGCGTCGTTGGGGATGAAGCGGATCTCGGTCTTGATCTCGAACGACACGGTGGTGAGCAGCTTCTGCAGCTCGCGCTGGAAGTCGACGGCCTCGAGGAAACCGCGAATCTCCTTGGCGACCATACGGAAGAGGTCGTTCTTGGTCTCGTCGATCTGACTGAAGATCGCGTCGGCGAACTCCTTCGGGAGCTTTGTCTCGCCGAGCAGGCTCCCGATGCGCTCGCGGGCCTCCGAAGCGCGGTCGACGCCGCCGATCACCGCCTTCTTGATGAGGTCGGGGATCACGCCCTGCAGTCGACGATGCGCTTCCTCGCGCGGTGGGAGATCGGAATCCCGGGAGGCCATTCGTACTCCACAGTAACACGGTGCTAGGCTTCCACCATGTCCACCGAGGACCCGGCCCCCACCGTCCAGGAACAGGAACCCGCCGAAGAGCCCAAGGGCGAGGGCAACCTCTTCGCGCTGCGGGTCGCCACGGCGCTCGGCCCGCTCCTCGTGGTGGCCTTCGTCCTCCGTCCGAGCAACAAGCTCGTGCTGTTCGGCGTCGTGCTCGGCGTGTTCGTCGCGGTGGAGCTCCTCGCCCGCACCATCGCCGCCCGCGCGCGGGACAAGGTCAAGAACCTCACCATGGTGTTCGGGCTGGTGAGCGTGGCCGGCGTCATCGCCTCGCTGGTGCTCACGAGCTTCCAGGACGCCACGGTGTACGCGATGGGCGTGGATCGGCTCGTCGCCGAGAAGGGCAAGTGGACCAACCGCCAGGTGCGCGTCGAGGGTGTGCTGGTCAAGGGCACGCTGCGGTTCCGCGAGGTCCCCTGCGAGTACGCGTTCGACGCGACCAAGGCGGGCGCCACCGTCCACATCCGCTATCCGTCGTGCATCAAGCCGGACACGCTCCGCGACGACATGCCCGAGGTCGGGGTCACCGCCGAGGGCAAGCTGCAGGCGAACGGCGAGTTCGTCGCCAACAACGTCCTCGCCAAGTGCCCCTCGAAATACGACATGAAAGAGAAGCCCAAGCCCGGCCAGTCGGCGCCGGTGCCGGGCGCGCCTCCGCCCAACCCGGCGGTCGTCATGCCCACGACGCCGTGATCGCCGTGTGAGGGGAGGGGGCGGGGAGGGGGCGCAGACGGGAGTTGCCTCCCGCGCCCTCCGGCCGGTACGCTCCGGCCCACATGGCGCAGAAGCAGATTGTCTGCAGTTCCTGCAGTTACAAGAACCCGCCCGGGTCGAAGCGGTGCGTCTCCTGCGGCTCGAAGCTGGACGGCGTCGGCCCGGTGGAGCGCTCCAAGCAGGAGCAGCTCGCGCGCCGCTACCAGCAGGAGTCGTTCTCCGTGCTGTGGCTGGTCATCGGCGTCGTGGTGCAGGCCGTGCTCACCGGCGCCATCATCATGGGCCTGCCGCAGGTGGTCTCCGCCCTCGATTTCGAGGGGTCGCACGGCATGATGACCAGCATCGGCATCTGGTTCGTGGGCGGCATGCTGGTCGGGATGATCTCCCCGGGCCGCACGTTCCTCGAGCCGTTCATCGCCTCGTTCATCGTGGCGATCCCCACCGTGTACTTCCTCTACAAGACCGAGACCGTCTTCACCCTGCCGCCGTTCCTCTATGTCGTCATGGGGGGCATCGGCATCCTGTTCTCGCTCATCGGTAGCTACCTCGGCGAGCGGATCCAGATGGGTCCGCCCCCGAAGACGGCCGAGTAAGCCGCGCCGCCTTGCGTCGCGGGCCGGCAGGTCCCAACCTCTCGGGCCCCGCATGGCCCGCAAGCAGAAGCTCTCCACCGTCCACTTCGTGTCGCTCGGCTGCCCCAAGAACCGGGTCGACACCGAGGTGATGGTCGGCGTGGCCGAGCACGCCGGCCTCGAGCTCGTGGGCGAGGCCGAGTCGGCCGACGTGGTGGTGGTCAACACCTGCGGGTTCATCGGCGAGGCCAAGCAGGAGTCGATCGACACGATCCTGGAGATGGCGCAGCTGCGCGAGTCCGGCGGCGCGCTCAAGAAGCTCGTCGTCGCGGGGTGCCTCTCACAGCGCTACGCGGCCGACCTCGCCAAGGAGATGCCCGAGGTCGACCACTTCCTCGGCTCGAGCGACATGCTCAAGCTGAAGGACGTGCTCGGCGGCGACGCCGACCGCATGCTGGTCGGCAACCCGGCCGAGTGGGTGGTGCGCAAGAGCGACCCGCGCACGCTCTCGCAGGCCCGGCACTTCGCCTACGTGAAGATCGCCGAAGGGTGCAACCGCACCTGCGCGTTCTGCGTCATCCCCGAGATGCGCGGCAAGCAGCGGTCGCGGCCCATCGCCGACGTGGTCGCCGAGGTGGAGCAGCTGGTGGCGCAGGGTGTGGTGGAGGTGAACCTGATCTCGCAGGACACCGTCTCCTACGGTCGCGACCTGAAGGACGCGCCCAAGCTCGCCGCGCTGGTCGAGGCGGTGGCCGAGGTGCCGGGCGTGCGCTGGGTCCGCGTGTTCTACCTGTACCCGGAGACCCTCGAGCCGCGCCTGCTCGAGCTGCTCGGGCAGCACCCGCGCGTCGTGCCCTACGTGGACATGCCGCTCCAGCACGCGAGCGACGCGATGCTCAAGATCATGCGCCGCGGCCACGGCCTCGACCGCCAGCGTCGCGTGGTCGAGAAGCTGCGCAAGGCAGTGCCCGACCTCACCTTCCGCACCGCGTTCATCGTCGGCCACCCGGGCGAGACCGACGCCGACTTCGACGAGCTGCTCGAGTTCGTGAAGTGGGCGGAGTTCGAGCGGCTCGCCGCGTTCCGCTACAGCGACGAGGAGTCCTCGCGCGCGCACGCCCTCGCCGGCAAGGTCCCCGCGCGCACCGCGCAGGCGCGCTACCGCAAGCTCATGACCGAGCAGCGCAAGATCGCCAAGAAGAAGGCCAAGGCCATGATCGGCCGCGAGATCGAGGTGCTGGTCGAGGGCCCGAGCGACGAGCACGAGTACGTGCTGATGGCGCGTCACCAGGGCCAGGCACCCGAGATCGACGGGCAGGTCTACCTCGAGGGCCCCGAGGTCGAAGACGCGCGCGCCGGCGAGATCCGCCGCGTCGTGGTCACGCAGTCGGCCGACTACGACCTCTCCGGCGAGCTCTCGCCGCGCAGCGAGGACGAGGCCGCCGCGGTGCTCCGCCGCGAGCGCGCGCTGAAGAAGATCAAGAAGCCCCGCGTGATGCTCCCCGTCATCGGTGACATCTCCGGCCGCTGAGCCTTCCCGTTCACGAGCGCTGGTGAACACGTTCACGGGCGCTGGTGAACGCCCGGGAGCGGGAGCCCAGCACCCAGTATCCCGGGAGCGGAGGACCGAACTGTAGTTCGGTCCGGGAGCGACCCAGCAACCCGGA
>CAZUZY010000173.1:0-16507 GCA_964624885.1 uncultured Polyangiales bacterium
ATCGGCGTCGGCGGCGAGCGACAGCACGAGCCGCTCGAGCGCGGGGAACGTCGAGGCCCCGAGCGCCGCGAGGGTCGCCGGCAGGAGCGGATCGCCGAGCAGGTGGAGCTCGCGGAGCGCCGGGTGGGAGCACCGGGTGAGCAGGAGATTGCCGCTCGCGAACAGGCGCTCGAGCGAGGGGCAGGCCGCAAGCGTGGCGGTGAGGTCACCGATCGAGTTCTCGGCTTGCTGCGCCTGCGTCTGCGCGGGGGTGTCGAACACGAAGGCCACGATCGAGGGCAGGGTGCGGCCGGCGATGGCCTTCGACCACGCGCTCGGGCTGCCGAGATCGCAGACCACCTGCACGGCGCGTGGTGCGTCGCGCTCGAGGCGTTCCACCACCTTGCGGCAGCGCGCCGGCGACACGCTGCCGTCGCCCTTGAAGGTGACCTGCCAGCGGTCGCCCACCTCGACGGCGAGGAGGTTGTCGGGGGCCTCCGCCGCGACGTTCGCGTCGACGGTGGCGACGGACCCCACCGTGTAGCCCTCGCGGCGTCGGAGCGAGAGCACGTGGTCGAGGTGCTCGCGCGCCGCCGCGGCGGTGGGGAAGCTCTGCTCGACGTCGTTGGTGACCAGGCGCTTGCCGGTGAGCGTGAACACCACGTGCACGTGGCCCGGTGGCGCGACGAGGGTGGTGCGCAGCGCCGTCTCCGCGGGGGCCTTCTCGGCGCCCGGCTCGGCGTCCGGGTCCACCTCCGTGTAGCCCTTGGCGAGCTTCTCCTCGACGAGCTTGCTGGCCTCTCGCAGGGCGATCCCCGCGCTCTCGAAGGCCTTCTCCTTGCTCTGACCGGCGGCGCCGATGCGCCCGAAACGGACGAGGTGCGTGTCGTCGTCGACCTCGATTTCCCAGAACTTGCCGCTGGAACCCTCGATCAGCTCGAGACGACGCCGGGAGGACATGCTGAGCCTGTACTCGATCGTCGGCGGGCCGACAGCGCTCGTGCCGCGAGGTTGTGGTTGCCAAGTGGGCCGCGCCGTGGCTTCGTGAGGGGGCATGCGTCTCCTCCCCCTGCGCTCCCGCCTCGCGGCGTGCCTGCTCGCCCTGGTGGTCGGGTGTGGGTCGTCGTCCTCCCCGGGCGACGCGGGGCCGGTCGAAGACACCGGGGTCACCGACGCCCTCGCCGACAGCCCCTCCACCACCACCCGCGACGTCTCGCTCGTCGTGTTGCCCGACGACGGCGCCGCGGCGATCTACGACCCGATCCGCAACGCGAGCAAGTCGGTGCACTGCGAGGTCTACCTGCTGACCGACGACACCGCGGTGGCCGCGCTGGTGGCCGCGAAGAAGGCGGGCAAGGACGTGAAGGTGCTCCTCGAGCACTATCCCTTCCCGACCACCACCGCCAACGACGCGGCCTTCAAGGCGCTCACCGCCGCTGGCGTCGACGTGCGCTGGACCAGCAGCAAGTACGCCCTCACCCACTCCAAGTTCTTCGTGGTCGACGGCGTGGTGGCCTATGTGATGACCCTCAACCTCAGCAACGCCGGGGTGGGCGGCAACCGCGAGTACGCGGCCGTGGTCCGCGACGCGGACGACGTGGCGCAGGCCGAGGCGATCTTCACTGCCGACCTCACGGGCGCAGCGCCGGCCCCCGGCGGCAAGCTCCTCGCCTCGCCGATCGACGCGCGCGCCCGCCTGCTGGCGCTGATCGACAGCGCGACCAAGACCATCGACATCGAGATGGAGGAGTTCTCCGACGCGGAGGTCGCGAGCCACCTCGTGACCCGCATCGAGGCCGGCGTCGCGGTGCGCGTCGTCGCCCCGAGCAGCGGCCGGAGCACCGGCACCTCGACCACCCTCGGCTCCCTGCGCGCCAACCGCGCGACCGTCAAGGTGCTCGCCACCCCCGACCTCCACGCCAAGCTCGTCGTGGTCGACGGCAAGCAGCTCTACCTCGGCTCGGTGAACCTCACCGCGGCCTCGCTCGACAAGAACCGCGAGGTCGGCGTGCTGACCGAGACCGCGGCGGTGGTCACCCGTGCCCAGGCCACCTTCGAGGCTGACTTCACCAAGGCCGTCCCGCTCTAGAGCCTTGCCGCACTGGTCGGCCCGCACCTAAGGTCCGCGCCCCATGACGGAGGAACGCAAGCTCCCCGAGGGGCGCCTCGGCCGCCTCGCCCGCCTCGCGGGGGTCGGCCTGCGCACGGGCGTGAGCCTGATCGGCGACTCCGACGGGGCCGCCGCCGCCAAGCACGCGGCCGAGGTGCTGGGCACGCTCCGCGGCCTCGCGGCCAAGGTCGGCCAGATGGCGAGCTACGTCGACGGCGTGGTGCCCGAGGGCCAGCGCGCGGCCTACGAGACGGCGATGAAGGGCCTGCGCGCCGCGACCCCCACCTCGAGCTTCCCGGAGGTGCAGCGCGCGATCGAGGAGGAGCTGCGCGCGCCGCTCGACCGGCTGTTCGTGCGCTTCGACGAGGTGCCCATCGCGAGCGCCTCGATCGGCCAGGTGCACCGCGCGTGGATCGCGCCGCCCGCGGGGGCGCGCGACGAGGCCCTCGAGGTGGCGGTCAAGGTGCAGCACCCCGGCATCGTGAAGGCGATCGACGCCGACCTCGCCAACGCGGGCATGCTGCAGGTGGTGCTCGGCAGCGTCGCCGGCAAGCGCTTCAAGACCAAGGAGCAGCTCGCCATGGTGCGCCAGCGGTTCCGCGAGGAGCTCGACTACGGCCTCGAGGCCGAGCGCCTGCGCATGTTCGCGCGCTTCCACGAGGGCGACGAGACCATCCGCATCCCCGCCGTGCACGACCACCGCTCGACCGGCCGCGTGCTCACGACCGAGTTCATGCACGGCACGTCGTTCGACGAGGCCTGCGGGGCGGACGTCCGCGAGCGCACGTTCTTCGCCGAGACGATGTGGCGGTTCGTCTACAAGGGCAACCTCGTGCACTGCCACTTCAACGCCGACCCGCACCCCGGCAACTACCTGTTCCGCGACGGCGCGGTGGTGTTCCTCGATTTCGGGTGCGTGCAGCCGATCCCGCTCGCCAACATCCGCCTCGCGCGCGTGATGCACGCGGCCGCGCAGGCCCGCGACGAGCGCATGTTCGCCGACGGGTTCGCCCGCCTGCTCAGCGCCAAGCCGGGCGCGCTGCTCGACATCGCGGTGGCCTACACCCGCACCTGCTTCGAGCCGCTCTGGCACCGCCCGTACCACCTCACGCGCGCGTTCGTGGCCGCGCTCGTGGAGCGCACCAAGGAGATGGCCCTCGCGGCGCGCAAGGTGGACGAGGACGAGTTCTTCGCCATGCCCGAGGAGATGCTCTTCATGAACCGCCTGCAGTTCGGGTTCTACTCGGTGCTCGCGCGCCTCGACGTGGAGGCCGACTACTCGGGCGTGGAGCGCGACTTCTGGCCGGCGGTGGACGCCATGGCGAGCACGGGGCGCTGAGGATGCGCTACCGCAGGTACGCGTCGAGCACCTGCTCGTAGGCCGCGGCCAGGAACAGCCGCGCATCCGCGGTCGACTCGGGCGGCTCGCCCACCGCGGGCTTGTCGAAGTCGCGCTGCTCGGCGTGGAACTGGGTGCCGACGATGGGCCAGCGGCCGCCCTTGCTGCGGAACACCTCGGTCACGCTGATGCAGCGCGCGCCGCTCGCGTCCTTGTGGGTGTGCAAGGTCGCGACCACCGCCGGCGAGCAGAACGTGCTCGACGCGAGGATCTCGAACCGATCGAGCGGCCCGCCCGGCAGGAACGCCTCGCGGCGCACCATGTCGAGGTGCGACTCGGGGAACCCATGGGTGCGACCGCGGCGCGTGGGCCCCGCGAGGTCGGCGAAGAGCGGGTCGTCGACGGCGAAGGTCACCGGCCGGCGCGGCTTCTCGTCGCCCGGCCAGCTGCGGATGAGGGTGTCGTCCTTGGCGAAGCCGCGGATGAAGCGCCCGGTGTTGCGGCGCAGGACCGCGTCGATCTCCTCCTCGACGCCGTCGTCGGTGCGGGCCTCGAGGAGCGCGAGCAGCTGCGCACCCCCGCAGAACCCCACGAACGGCGCGGCGCGGTGCTTCACCGCGGACGCGAGGTCGCCGATGCCGCCCTCGGCGGCGGGGCGCAGCGGATTCCAGCGCAGGCGACCCTTGGGCAGGATCACCGTCTTGTGGGCGTAGTCCCAGTCGTTCGAGCCGGAGAGCACGGTGATCGGCGGCGGCCACGAGGCCACGAGGAACCGCTCGTCGAGCTGGGGGTCGTCGCCCTCGATCGACTCGAGGGCGCGCCCGTCGCTGGGACCGAGCGGCGTGTCCACGAGCTCACCCTTGGGGCTGAACGCACGCGCGTAGCGGTCGTCGACGCGCATGCCGTGGAACAGCTCGGAGAACCGGAGCTGCAGGAACTTGGCGTAGTAGACGTCGTTGGCCACCTCGCCGCCGCGCCCGCCGTGGCCGCTGCCCGCGGGGTTGGCGTTGACCGAGAGCACCCAGGGCTCCGCGACGATCGGGCGCGGGTCGCCCGCGGCGTAGGCCTCCATCTCGCGCACCACGGGGCTCGCCGAGGGCGAGGGCAGCCCGAGCTCGTTGGTCGCTCCCTCCATCGAGAGCCGCAGCGCGACGATGGGTTTCTCGAGGCGGACGTGGACGAGCGGGCGCCGGACGGCGACCGTGGGGCGCCCGACCGGGAAGTAGCTCACGCCGTCCTCGCTCGCCTCGAGCGTCCAGTTGACCGGCGCGTGCGCGACGGCGTAATCGCGCCCCGCGCGGCGATCGCGCGCGACCGAGACGGCGTCGGACCCGAGCACGAGCCGCACGCGGTCGATGAGCTGCGGCTCGGCGAGGTGCGCGGTGAGCGCCCAGCGCCCGCTGCCGGGCTCGCCGGTCCACGCGGTCTCGTAGGCGCCGTCGAGCGCCTCGCGCGGCCCATCGGCGTTGGCGAGGACGTTGGCTGCGCCGTCCACGATCTGGAGCCCCTCGAGGACGGGCGCGCCGCCGTTGGTGGCGGACACCACGAGGCGGATCGCGCAGGCGTCCACGCCCGCGAAGAACCACGTGCGTCGGCGCGGGAGGACGACCTGCTCGCCCGGTCGAGGGTCTTCGCGCTCCGACGAGGCGCCGACGATCGGCTGGAAATCCCCGCCGCACGGCGCGGCCTCCCACGCGTACCGGACCGGGTTGCCCTGCGTGGTGGAGGCGAAGCGTGCCCGCAACGCCGAGACGTGGCGCGGGTGCTCGAAGCGGAACACCGAGGACCAGGGGGTCGGGGCGACGTCGCTCGCGAAGGTGGGCTCCGACCTGGACGCCTCTGCACCTGCCTCGCCCGACTCGTGCGACAGCGAGGCTCCCGGGAGACCCAGGGCGGCGCACAGGACGCACAGGACGAGGGTGAGGGTTCTACCGCGCACGACCAGGCCCCCCTCTCACAACGGACCGAAGGTCTCGGACCTTCCACCCAGCGGGCAAGAAACCCGCAAAGGGTCAGACGCGGCGGAGGGGGTTGGCTTGGCTCGGAGCGCGGCTATCGACGGAACTCGTCGGTCGCGCGCAGGAGGGCGTCCGTGTTGCCGGCTTCCATCGCCGAGTGGCCAGCGTCCGGGACGATCACGAGCTTGGCCTCCGGCCAGGCGCGGTGCAGCGCCCACGCCGACTCCATGGGGCACACCACGTCGTACCGCCCCTGCACGATCACCGCGGGGATGTGGCGGATCCTGGAGACGCCTGCGAGGAGCGCGCCGTCGTCCGGGAACCAGCACCGGTGCACGAAGTAGTGGCACTCGATGCGGGCGAAGGCGAGCGAGAAGGCGTCGCCCGCGGTCTTGGCGATGAGGCCAGGGTCGGTGAACAGGGTGCTGGTCGAGCCCTCCCAGACGCTCCACGCCCGCGCGGCCTCCTGCCGGACGACCGGGTCGTCGCCGGTGAGGCGACGGTAGTAGGCCTGCAGGAGATCGCCGCGCTCGGCCTCGGGGATGGGCGCGAGGTATCCCTCCCAGGCGTCCGGGAACAGCGCGCTCGCCCCGCGCTGGTAGAACCAGTCGATCTCCTGCTTGCGCACGAGGAAGATGCCGCGGAGCACGAGCTCGGTCACCCGCGCGGGGTGGGTCTCGGCGTAGGCCAGCGCGAGGGTGCTGCCCCACGAGCCGCCGAACACCTGCCACCGGTCGATGGCGAGGTGCTCGCGGAGGCGCTCCATGTCGGCCACGAGATCCCACGTGGTGTTCTCGCGGAGCTCGGCGTGCGGCGTGGAGCGCCCGCACCCGCGCTGATCGAACAGGACGATGCGGTAGACCGCGGGGTCGAAGAACCGACGCATGCGCGGCTCGGTCCCGCCGCCCGGCCCCCCGTGGACGAACACCACCGGCTTGCCCTGCGGGTTGCCGGACTGCTCGTAGTACAGCTCGTGCAGCTCGCTCACGCGCAACCGACCGGTGTCGAAGGGCTCGAGGGCGGGGTAGAGGGTGCGCCGTTCCTGGGACATCGCCCGCGACGTTAACACGGGGGCGCCGGTGCTGGTTGCACCCCGGCCCCTTTGGTTCTGTTCTCCCTCCATGGCTCTCCCCCCGCGTCCCTCGGCTGTGGTCACTGGCGGCGCCAGCGGCCTCGGTCGCGCCCTCTGCATCGCGCTCGCCGGGCGCGGCGCGCGCATCCTCGTCGCCGACCTCGACGAGGCCGGTGCGCGCGAGACCATCTCCCGCCTGCGCGGCGCCGAGGCGCACTTCCGCCTTTGCGACGTCGCCAAGGCCGAGGACGTGGCCGGCCTCGCCGACGAGGCCTACGAGCGCTTCGGCGCGGTCGATCTGCTGGTCAACAACGCGGGGGTCGCGGTGAGCGGCCAGGTCGGCGACATCTCGCTGGACGACTGGCAGTGGATTATGGGCATCAACCTGTGGGGGGTGATCCACGGCTGCCACCACTTCTTGCCCCGCATGCGCGCCACCGCGCGCGGGCACATCCTGAACGTGGCCTCGGCTGCGGGCCTGCTGAGCGCGCCCAACATGGCGCCCTACAACGTCACCAAGAGCGCCGTCGTCGCGCTCTCCGAGACCCTCTACGGCGACCTCGCCGGCGGGCCGGTGGGGGTGAGCGTGCTGTGCCCCACGTTCTTCAAGACCAACATCGGCAAGAGCGGGCGCACCACCGACAAGAGCCTCGGCCCCGTGCTCGAGGCGCTCCTCGAGCGGGGGAAGATCCAGGCGGAGGGGGTCGCCGAGCTCGCGCTGCAGGGCTGCGAGCGGGGTGATCTCTACATCACGCCGCACGCCGACGGGCGCGCCATGTGGCGCATCAAGCGCCTCTCGCCGAGCGTGTTCCACAAGCTCACCCCCAAGGTGATGGAGTGGCAGCTCTCGCGACTCCGCGAGAAGATCGGGCACCAGGGATGAGGCGGTCGACCTTGCTGCTGCTCGGGTCCGGGCTCCTCGTCGGCGCGTGCCGCAACGAGCCGATCCGCAGCGATCCCAAGGTGGTCGAGGCCGGGGCCGACAAGGCCGCGGGCCCCAAGCTCGTGTTCGTCAAGGCGCCCGAGGGCGACGTCGTCGCGGCCATCAAGAGCGCGCAGGCCGACGCCACGGCCGCCGGGCAGCGGCTCGTGGTCTACGTCGGTGCCCCGTGGTGCGAGCCCTGCAAGCATTTCCACGAGGCGGTCGACTCCGGCAAGCTCGACGCCAAGCTCCCGCGGATCCGGCTCCTCGAGTTCGACCTCGACCTCGACGAGACGCGCCTCGCAGCCGCGGGCTACGTCACCAAGTACATCCCGCTGTTCGCGCTCGCGGGGCCCGACGGCCGCAGCAACGGCAAGCAGATCGCCGGGTCGATCAAGGGCGAAGGAGCCGCGGACGAGATCACGCCGCGGCTCCTCCAGCTGCTCCGCTAGCTCAGTGGCATTCCTGGGTCAGCGACGCCGTGGAGGCGACGCAGGTCCCGGCGATCTTGCCGAGCGAGCAGGTGCGGTAGCTGGCCGACACGCCACAGGCCGGGACCGCCGCGACCGACCAGCCGCTGCCGAGGCAGAGGCTGATGCCCTTGAGCGAGATGAAGCTGCAAGAGCCCGTCGCCAGGCTGTTGTAGCGCTTGGTGTCCGTGCCGTCGCAGTTGTAGTCGTACTTGAGGGTGCCCGAGCAGGTGAAGGTCTTGGTGATCGGGTTGTAGAGGTAGAGCCCCGAGCAGTACGACCCGGAGAAGTAGCTGCTCTGGCCCGGGAACACCGAGCTGTTGGAGCCCTGGCAGTCGCTGGTGGCCGCGTCGACCGGCGCGCGACGCGTGTAGTCGGCAGGGCAGGTCACCGCGGTGAGGGTGGCCGCACCGGTGACCGCGTAGCCGTCCTTGTCCGGGTCGGCGTAGCAGAGGCAGCTCGGCGCGGTCGAGTCCACCGTGGACGCATTGCAGTCGTTGTCCTTGCCGTCCTTGCACTCGAAGGCGCCCGGGAACATGGCCGGATCGGAGTCGTTGCAGTCGAGGTCGCAGCCCACCCCGTCCTTGTCGGCGTCGGGGTACGAGCACTTGCCCGAGGTGGCGTCGCAGGTGCCCGAGCAGCCGGTCTTGCCGCCCGCGTCGCACTTGACCGCCGTACCCGCGACGCACTTGTGCGCGGTGAGATCGCAGGTCTCGGTGCCGGTGCAGAGATCCCCGTCGTCGCAGTCCTTGTCGGCCTTGCAGCTGAAACTGCAGTCGCTCTTGCAGCCGTCGGAGTCGTCGGTGTTGCCGTCGTCGCAGTCCTCACCGCTGTCCACGATCTTGTTGCCGCAGCCCGGCTTGACGCACACGTCGGCCTTGCAGGTGCCGTCGGTGCCGTCGGCGCGCTTGCAGGCCTTGGCGGTGGTGGCCGCGACGGTCTTGCAGACGGGCTTCTTGGGGTCGGTCTTGTCGCAGCTGTCGGTCGTGCAGTCGTTCTTGTCGTCGCAGTCTGCGTCGCCCTTGCAGTCGAGGTGGCACGAGGTACACCCGTCGCCGGGCACGGTGTTGCCGTCCTCGCACTCCTCGCCGGCGGCGGTGTTGACGAACCCGTCGCCGCACTTGGAGGCGCTGCACACACCCTTGAGACAGATCGCGCCGCCGCCACAGTCCGTGCCGTCCGCCTTGCCGGTGCAGTCGAACGTGCCGCCGTCGGTCGCGCCGTCCGCGCCGCCATCGGTGCTGCCGTCGTCGACCGAGGCGTCGGTGTCGACCGGAGCACGCTCTGGATCGGAGCAGCCGATGGCGGAGGCCGAGACGAGGATCAAGAAGAGAGAGGTCGAGACGCGCATGGAGAGCCTCCGGGAGGATGACAAGCGAACGACAAGCGAACGAAGTGAACGGCGGCCGCCTCCACGGGCGGCGATGGAGCCAAGGAGTGTGAGGGTCGGCTTGGTATAGTCTGCAAAGCCACCTCGGGCCATCGTAGGTCGGCGCCGCCCGGCCGGCGTTTCGGCCCGGCGGCTTGCCCGAAGGTCACCGGGCGGTCGCGCCCCAGAACTCGATGCTGGTCTTGGTGAGCTCCACGCCCTTGCCGGTGGTGGGATCCAGGGAGACCACCCGGCCCTCGCAGGTCAGGCCGTAGAGCGTGGGGCCATAGGCGGCGATCCCCCAGATGCAGCGGAATCCCGTCTTCCCGAGGATCTTGGTGGCGCCGGTCTTGGTGTCGAACTCCACGAGGGCGTCGTCGGTGGCGGTGCGCGCCGTCGCGAGCAGGCGCGTGCCGAGGAAGGCGATGTCGCCCGAGGCGGCGAGGCCAGTCGGGTAGTTCCCGAGGACCTTGGTGAGGCCGGTCGTGCGGTCGATGGTGTAGACGCGGGTGCCACCGGCGCCATACAGCGTGCCGTCGGGCGCGGCGTCCAGCGCGACCAAAGCGATGCCGACAGGGACGGTGCCCGTGCAGGCGCCGGTCTTGAGGTCGACCACGCAGAGGTTCGTGGAGTCGACGCCGTACAAGGTCCCGGTGGGGTGGAGCGCGATGTCGGTCAGGGTGGCGCCGGTCGGCCCGATCTTCTTGACCTCGCCGGACGGCAGCCGGATCTCGTACAGATCGGTGGCCGAGTGGGCGATCGCCCGGGCCTGGCACCCGAGCACCGGGTCGCAGCCGTGGCTGATCGGGCAGAGGGCGTCGTCGGGACGGTGGCGGCAGCTCTTGCTCGCCTCGTCGCAGGTGTCGACGGTGCACGAGACCGGATCGGCGCAGTCGCGCGGGACGGTCACGCAGCCCTTGCCGATCACGCACGCCTCGGCGCCGTTGCAGAAGACGCCGTCGTCGCACCGCGCGTCCACGGGGACGTTGCGGCAGAAGCCGACCGAGAGATCGCAGGCGTCCTTGGTGCAGGCCACACCGTCGTCGCAGTCGAGATCGGAGGTGCAGCCGGTCTCGGTGACCGGGACGTCGGGCTCCGCGTCGGCCCCCGTGTCGGCGAGCCCCGTGTCGGCGAGGGTCTCGGACTCCGTGTCGGCGGCGCCGTCCCCCGCTTCGGTCGCGAGCTCGCCTGGCAGCAGCGCCGTGCGCGCCCCGCAGCCGAGCCCGAGCGACAGGAGCACGAGGAGCGGGACACGCATCGGCCGCGACTCGCCGTTCAGTGCACGGGGCTGTTGGGCTCGTGGAGCTCGCCGCCGCGGTACTCGAGCGTGGACGGCGCGCCGCCGAACATCGCCTCGGCGTCCGGCACCACGAGCGCCTCGCGCAGCACCTGGTCCATGTGCTCCACCAGCACGAGCCGCATGGCCTTGAGCACGCGCCGCGGGACCTCGCGCAGATCCTTGCGGTTCTCGCCGGGCACGAGGACGGTGGTGATGCCGCCGCGGTGCGCCGCGAGCAGCTTCTCCTTGAGGCCACCGATCGGCAGCACCCGCCCCCGCAGCGTGATCTCGCCGGTCATCGCCAGGTCTTGCCGCACGGGCACCTTCATCAGCGCGCTCGCCAGCGAGGTGGCCATCGTGATGCCTGCGCTCGGCCCGTCCTTCGGGATCGCGCCCTCGGGGAAGTGCACGTGCACGTCGACCTTGGAGTAGAACTCCGGGTCGAGGCCCAGCGTGGTGGCGCGCGCGCGGATGTAGGACATGGCGGCCTGGGCCGACTCCTGCATCACGTCGCCGAGCTTGCCGGTGATGATCAGCTTGCCCTTGCCGGGCGAGACGCTCACCTCGCTCACGAGGAGATCGCCGCCGTACGAGGTGACGGCGAGGCCGTTGGTGAGGCCGATCGCGTCGCGCTCCTCCTTGCGACCGATGGTGTACTTGGGGATGCCGAGCAGGCGCGGGATGCTCTGCGAGCTCACGACCACCTTCTGCTCCGGCTCGGGGTTCTCGAGGGCCTGCCGCGCCACCTTGCGACAGACGCTGGCGATCTCGCGCTCCAGCGAGCGCACCCCCGCCTCCTTGGTGTAGTGGTGCAGGATCGTGCGCAGCGCGCCCTCGGTGAGGTCGAGGTCGACCTTGCGAGGAGGCGCGGGCGCGTCGGGCGGGCTGTCCGGGTCGGGCGCGAGCCCGCACTCGCGCTTCTGCTTGGGCACGAGGTACTTCACCGCGATGTTCAGCTTCTCGAACTCGGTGTACCCGGCGAGCTGGATGATCTCCATGCGGTCCTGGAGCGGGACCGGGATGCCCGACAGCGAGTTCGCCGTCGTGATGAACATGACGTCGGAGAGGTCGTAGTCGAGGTCGAGGTAGTGATCGACGAAGGCGTTGTTCTGCTCCGGGTCGAGCACCTCGAGCAGCGCCGCCGCCGGGTCGCCGCGGAAGTCGCTCGACATCTTGTCGACCTCGTCGAGCAGGAACAGCGGGTTGCTGGTGCCGACCTTCTTGAGCGACTGCAGGATCTTGCCGGGCATCGCGCCGATGTAGGTGCGGCGGTGGCCGCGGATCTCGGCCTCGTCGCGCACGCCGCCGAGCGACATGCGCACGTACTTGCGGCCGGTGGCGCGGGCGATCGAGCGGCAGAGCGAGGTCTTGCCCACGCCGGGCGGGCCGACGAAGCACAGGATCGGCCCGCGCAGCCCGTGGCGCACGCCGCGGGTCATCGCCTGCACGGCGAGGTGCTCGAGGATGCGCTCCTTGATGCGCTTCAGACCGTAGTGATCCTCGTCGAGGATGCGCTCGGCGCTCTCGATGTCGAAGGATTCGTCGCTCTTCTCTCCCCAGGGAAGCCCGAGGATCCAGTCGATGTAGTTGCGGACGACCGTGGCCTCGGCGCTGGTCGGGTGCATGGCCTTGAGCTTCTTGAGCTCCTTCTTGGCCCGGTCGCGCGCCTCGATGGAGAGCGGCTTCTGCTTGATCTTGTCTTCGATCTCGACGATCTCGTTCTTGAGCTCGTCGCGTTCGCCGCCGAGCTCCTTCTGGATCGCCTGCATCTGCTCGTTCAGGTAATATTCCTTCTGCGACTTCTCCATCTGCTTCTTGACCCTGCTGCGAATCTTTCGCTCGACTTGCAGGATCTCGATCTCGGCTTGCATCAGCTCGAGCAGGCGCTCGAGGCGGGCGGCCGGATCGTCGAGCTCCACCAGCGCCTGGCGGTCGGGGAGCTTGAGGGTGGGCAGGTGGGCGACGATCGTGTCGGAGAGCTTCCCCGGCTCGTCGATCGTCTGGACGGTCATCAGGATCTCGGGCTGGACCTTCTTGTTCAGCTTCACGTAGGTCTCGAAGGCGGTCTGCACCTGGCGCATCAGCGCCTCGACCTCGACGCGCACGTCGCACTGCTCGGCGACCGGCTCGACCTCGCAGAGGAAGCAGGACTCGTGGGCCACGAACTTGACGATCCGCGCGCGGCGCTTGCCCTCGACGAGCACCTTCACCGTGCCGTCGGGCAGGCGGAGCAGCTGCATGATCGCGCCGACGGTGCCCGACGGGTAGATGTCCTGCTCGGCGGGCTCGTTGGTCTTGGCGTTCTTCTGCGCGCAGAGGAGGATCTCCTTGCCGCGGTTCATCGCCTCCTCGAGCGCGGCGATCGAGCGATCTCGACCGACGAACAGCTGGGAGACCATGTGCGGGAACACGACGATGTCCCGCAGCGGGAGCAGCGGCAGCACGCGCGCCGAGGGCTCGCCGGTGCTCGGCGAGCCCTTCTTCCCCGGTTCGTTCTTGAAGAACATCACCCCAGGTTGGCGGGTCGGGGGCGGGCCTTCAAGTCACAAGGCGTTCGCGTCGCGCGCGCAACGAAAGCCCACCCAGCCGCCGCGGAAGCTGCCGTCGACGCGGTCGCGCCCGGCGAACGACATCGTGGTGAACACGTTGGTGGCCCACGAGCCGCCCCGCAGCTGCTGGTCCCCGACCGCCACCACCGGCGAGAACGACACGCTGCCGCCGAGGTCGGTCTCGCCCTGCGGGTCGACCCACTCGGCGAGGTTCGCCGCGAGGTCGTAGACGCCGTACGGGCTCTTGTCCCCCGGGAAGGAGCCCACCGGTGCGGTCATCGCCCAGCCGTCGTCGAAGTCCTTGTCGGCCCACACCGGCTCGTAGTCCACGCCGGTCACCGCGCGCGCGACCGTGGCACAGCGGTGGTCGCAGCCGTTGGCGGCGCCGAGGGTGGGGAGCTCGTTGCCCCAGGGGAAGGTGAACAGCGAAGGGCCGCGCTGGGCCACCTCCCACTCGGCGCTCTTCGGCAGCCTCTTGTGGGCCCACGCACAGTAGGCGGCGGCCTCGCCGAAGGTCACGCAGTTCACCGGGTGCTGCTCGTGCCCGGGCTTGCCGTAGGTCATGGCCGCGGGGACGTTGCAGTCGCTCCGGTCCGGCACCGCGCAGGAGCCGGCCGCCACGCACTTCGCGTAGGCCGCGACGGTCACCTCGTAGCGGTCGATGGCGAAGGCGCCGAGCTGCACGTCGCGGACGGGCGCGTCGAAGCTCACGCCACCCGCGGTGCGCGCGCCCCCGAGGGTCGCGTGGGTCGCCGGGATGGTCACCATGTCGGTCACCGCCGGGCCGAGGCTCGGCGGTACGAAGGCGGACGCGCGATCGGCGACGAGCATCCCCACGAGCAAGGCCGAGGTCGGAGCGCGCCGCACCCGCAGGAGCCTACCCAAGAATCAGGACGGCCGCCCGAGACCGGGTCGCAGACCCTGGAGCTGTCGCGGGGATCGGGGAAGTCGGGCAGACTGTTCGGCATGCGATTCGTCTCCCTCGCGGCTGTGCTCGGTTTGTCGGTCCTCGCCTCGGGGGCCTCGGCGGCCACGCTCCAGGTCGGGCCGACGCGGACCTACAAGAACCTCGGCGCCGTGGTCTCGCTGGTGAAGCCGGGCGACGTGGTCGAGGTCGACGGCGGGGCGACGTACCCCGCGGTCCACTTCACGGTGCCAGGCACGGCCGCCGCCAAGATCACCATCCGCGGCATCCCGGTCGCCGGCAAGCGCCCGATCGTGAGCGGCGGCAACAACGCCATCGAGGCCGAGGGCGACCACTACGTGTTCGAGGGGCTCGAGATCACCGGCGGCGCCTCGCGGTGCTTCTACCACCACGCCGACGACATCACCCTGCGCGACTCGGTCGTGCACGACTGCCCGAAGCAGGGCATCCTCGGCGCCGACAACGACTCGGGCTCGCTGCTGCTCGAGTACTGCGAGGTCTACAAGTGCGGCGGGGGCACGCAGGACCACCAGATCTACATGGCCACCGACGAGAGCACCCACCCGGGCGCCGTGTTCCGCATGCAGTTCTGCTACGTGCACGACGCCAACGGCGGCAACAACGTGAAGTCGCGGGCCGAGCGCAACGAGATCTACTACAACTGGCTGGAGGGCGCGCTCTACCACGAGCTCGAGCTGATCGGCCCGGATCCGAGCGGCGGCGTGGCCGAGGGGCTCAAGCGCGAGGATTCCGACGTCGTGGGCAACGTGCTGGTGAAGGTGGCCGACTTCTCCTTCGTCCGGACCGGGGGCGACGGCACCGGGCAGTCCAACGGTCGGTACCGCTTCATGAACAACACCTTCGTCGGCGCCGGGCCGGGGTCGACGGCGTTCCGGATCTTCGACGGCATCGACGCCATCGAGATGCACGACAACGTGTTCTTCCGCGTGGGAGGTACGTTCAACCTCACGCGCACCGTGGAGGCCAAGTGGGTCGCGGGCGAGCAGATCGCCGGACAGAACAACTGGATCCTCACCGGCATGACCGCGCCGGGTGCCTGGACGGGCACCCTCACCGGCGCCGACCCGGGCTTCACCAACGTCGCTGCGCGTGACTTCACGCCGACGGCCACGAGCCCTCTCGTCGACAAGGGTACGACCACCACCACGGGCGCGGCCGGCCACGCGTTCCCTTCGCCGCTGCCCAAGCCGCTGTTCCACCCGCCGCGTCGCAAGGCCCTGGCGCCGGGGAGCGCAGAGCCTCGACCCACGATCGGTGCGATCGACATCGGCGCGTTCGAGTACGGCGTGGCGCCGCCCGACACGGGCGTGCCCGACAGCGCGACCGGCTCGGACACCGGCCTCGACACGGGCCTGACCGGCGACACGGGAGCGCCTGCCGACGGCGCGGTGGACGACGGCGGCGCGGGGGACGGCGGCGTCGATCCGACCGCGCCCGTCGACGACGGCGGAGGGTGCGGCTGTCGGACCGCGAGCCCCACGACGTCGTCGAGGGTGGCTGCGCTCGCACTCCTCGGGCTCGCCCTCCCGGCGCTCCGTCGGCGTCGTGTGCGTTGACGATTTCGGCTTGACAGAGGCCCGCCTGGCTCATACAACACGCGCCCTACCAACGGGCGGGTAGCTCAGTGGTAGAGCGCTGGCCTTACACGCTGGTGGCCGCAGGTTCGAATCCTGTCCCGCCTACCAGTGGTGAGATCAGCGGCAGTGCAGTGTTCCTGGGGCGGTAGTTAAGTCGGTTATAACGCCGGCCTGTCACGCCGGAGGCCGCGGGTTCGAGTCCCGTCCGCCCCGCAGAATGGAAAGGTAGGAGCCCGTCGCCCACAGCGTCGGGCTTCGACCTTTTTGCTCCGGGATCCTCATGACGACCACCGCCGCCGATCGCCGGACCGGCGTCCTGTTCGCCCTCGGGGCCTACCTCTCGTGGGGGCTCGTGCCCCTCTACTGGCGCGCGCTCGGCCCCGTGCCGCCGTTCGAGCTGCTCGCGCACCGCGTGCTGTGGTCGCTGGTCCTCGCGGTCGTCGCGTTGCTCGCGCAGCGCCGCCTCGCCACCTCGCTCGCGCCGCTCGCGCGCCGTCGCACGCTGGTGACGCTCGTCGTCACCACGCTGCTCATCGGCGCGAACTGGGTGGTGTTCATCCTCGCCGTGCAGACGGGTCGCCTCCTCCACGCGAGCCTCGGGTACTACCTGAGCCCGCTCGTCAGCGTCGTGTTCGGGCTCGCGTTCCTCGGAGAGCGCCTGCGGGCCGGCCAGAAGCTCGCGGTCGGGCTCGCCGTCGTCGGGGTCCTCGTGCTCGTGGCCGCGGCGCGCGTGCTGCCGTGGATCGCCGTGGCGCTCGCCGGGAGCTTCGCCCTCTACGGCCTCCTGCGGAAGATCGCGCCGGTCGATGCGCTCGTCGGGTTGTTCCTCGAGACCCTGTTGCTCGCCCCCGTCGCCGCCGGCTACCTGTTCCTCCGCGCGCGCGTGGGCGTGCACCTCGCGGGCGCCACGCCGGCCGCGCTCGCGGCCCTCGCGCTC
>CAZUZY010000174.1:0-16442 GCA_964624885.1 uncultured Polyangiales bacterium
CGAAGCTCGGGACCAGGACGAGGAGCGCCGCCGCGAGGGCCACCACGGGCCGGTGCGAGCGGGCGAGCCGCACCGCGACCGCCACCGCGATCACCGCCGCGGCCGCCGTCCCGACGAGGGAGAGGTGAATCCCGAGCACGGGGTGCGGCAGCCCGGAGACTCCGAAGGTCGGGACCCCGAAGCGGTGCGCGCGCAGGGCGGCGATCGCGTTGTCGAGGACCCAGCCGAGGGCGTAGGCGAGGACCGGAGCGAGACCGACCGCGGAGAGCGACCTGCCTCGCGTCGACGTCGCGGCCTCGGTCAAGGCACGACTTCGCCGCGCCCGACGTCGAACAGAGGCAGCACGCCACCCACCAGGCACTGCTCCTCGGGGCCGCACTTGTAGTCGTGCGGCTGCCCCCACAGCCGCACCTTCGCGCCGACCTTGGCGCCCGCGAGCGCCCACGCGACGTCGGGCGCGCCCACGAGGCGACCGCCCACGGCGTAGAACCCCTTGGAGCGGACGAGCGTCCCTTCGAGCTGGACCGGCGACGCGACCAGCTCGACGCTGGTGGGCCCGACCGTCACGAAGAAATCCCCCACCTTGGTCTGGCTCACGAGCCCGGCGTCGTCGATCGCCGAAGCGACGTGCCGCTTCTCCAGGGTCGCCGTCACGCGGACGCCGGCGCCGAGGAACCAGTCGGGGTCGGTGGGCTTGCCGTCGAGGAACGCGGCGAGCTGCGTGCGGAACGCCTCGGCGTCGAACGACACACCACGGACGTCGAAGCCGCCCTTGGTCGGGCGCACGACGCCCTCCCACGACACGCGACCGCTCTCGAGCGGGGCCGAGCGTCCGAGGGCGCGCACGCCTGCCGTGACCACCGTCGTCGGCGACGACGCGGGCTCGGGCTGGATGGGCGGTGCGGGTGTCGAACGCGCGCAGCCGAGGACCACGACGGCGAGGAACGTGGCGCGCATGCCGACAGCGTAGCATCGCGCCTTCGCCGAACCCCCTTGACCACCACGTCTCATTCGTTCAGTGTCGCGCGACCATGATCGAGGCAGAGACCAAGAGCGAGCAGGCGACCGACCCGCGGAGCGAAGCCAAGGCCGCGCGGCCGAAGAAGAAGGCGAGCACGCCGCAGGGCACCGCCGAGGCCTTCGCGCGGATCGAGGGTCCGCTCGCCGCGGCGGGCGAGCTCACGGGCGATCTCACGGGGCTCGAGCTCACCAGCGTCGTCACCACCGTGCTCGGTGCGCTGCCGGCCATCCGCGCGCACCGCGAGGCCATCGTCGCCGCGCTCCCGGGGCACCCCGTCGAGCTGCTCGACGCGCTCGAGGATCGCGCGCTCGGCGCGTGGCACGCGAACCTCCTCGCCCTGCACGGCCCGAACATCGACGTCGCCCTGCTCGAGGCCGACGGGCAGCGCCTGCGAGAAGACCTCCTGATCGCCGCCGAGCCACTCGCGCACCGCGACCTGTTCGACCGCGCGCGCCTCGCCGAGATCCGCGCGGCGAAGAGCCCGCTGCACGTCGAGCTCGTCGCCCTCGCGGAGCTCTATCTCGCCCACTGGCCGCGGATCGCCGGCAAGACCCCGGTCGAGAAGAAGGAGGCCGAGCAGGCCGCCAAGCTCGGGGCCGACCTCGCGCTGGCCCTCGAGACCCACGCGCAGCTCGCCCGCGTCGCCGCGCTCGGCGCGCTCGAGACCCTCCCCACCCGGGCGCTCGCGTTGCTCGTCGAGGCCTACGACGCGACCCGCCGCGCGCTCGCCTACCTGCGGTGGCGCGAGGGCGATCTCGAGGCCCTCGCCCCCGCGCTGAAGAAGAAGGCGCCCCGCGCGAAGAAGGCCCCGGGCGAGGAATCGCCGGTGCCGCCGAGCGTGGTGGAGAACTGAGCTTCCGTCGCCGTCGAGGCAGTGGATCACGACCGCGCGCGCGGCGTACCCTGCGCGCCATGCGCAACCTCCTCGCCGTACTGCTCCTCGCCGGCCTGGCCGTCGGCTGCCCCAAGTCCGAAGACAAGAAGGACGACAAGTCGGCGTCCAAGGACGACGACAAGAAGAAGGACGACAAGGGCGACAAGAAGAAGGACGACGGCGACAAGAAGAAGGACGACGGCGACAAGAAGAAGGACGACGGTGACAAGAAGAAGGACGATGCCAAGGACGAGGCCAAGAAGCCGCCGCCCAAGGACGATCCGATGCCGGAGCGCACCAAGGTCCCGAGCAAGGCCGACTTCGACAAGGTCGCGGACGCCAAGGCGCGCGGCAACGACGTCGGCTGCGAGGTCCGCGCCAAGGACGAGTGGGTGCGCGTCTCGTGCCGCAAGCCCTCCAGCACCGGCGGCAAGCCCACCGCGGTGTGGGTGACGCGCGGCAAGAGCAAGGACACCTACCTCTACGCGAACAACGGCGTGACCAGCGTCGTCGCGCCGCTGCTGCCAGGGACCGATCTCGAGGCGAAGTTCTCGTGGGCCGACGTCGTCTACTCGGTGCAGATCCGCTGGCTCAAGGGCCAGGGCAAGCCCGACGAGGTGGCCCACTTCCTCAAGACCGAGGACAAGCCCGTCGCCACCACGACGACCGGCGCCACCTGCACGTGCTTCAAGAAGCTGCACGCCGGCGAGAAGTGCGAGGACAGCAACCCGAACTGGCAGATCGTCTCCACCAACCCGTGGTGCGAGATGAGCTGGGCCGACGACTGCGACAAGCTGATCGGCTGCGCGACCGGCGCGCCCGGTGGGGCACCCAAGTGCCCGAAGGGCATGCTGGTGGTCTACCCGGGGAACTTCTGCGCCAAGGAGTGCAAGGACGACGCGGCGTGCACCAAGGGCGAGAAGTGCATCGAGCACCCGCTCATGGAGGGCAAGCACATCTGCATGGCGGAGTGATCTGCGCGGCGACGTTGCCGGTTCCGCGGCCCGAGGGTAGCTTCGGCTGCCCCTCGGGCGAGTGGCGGAACTGGCAGACGCGCCGGATTTAAAATCTGGGTCGAATTGTGGGTTCGAGCCCCACCTCGCCCACCGCGCTCAGTGCTTGAGCTGCAGCTCCTGGAGCTGCACGCGGGCGTCCGAGTTGCGCGCGTGATCGGGGAACTTCTTGGTGAAGTTGCGCAGGGTGGCCTTGGCGTCGTTCCAGGCCTGGATCTCCACCTGACACTGGGCGAGCTCCCACATGGCCGCGCCCTGGATGTCCTTGTCGACGGTGGTGCTCTCGGAGAGCGCCTGCAGGATCGGCACGGCGTCCCGCTGCCGGGAGAGGTGGCGGTAGGCCTGCGAGAGGGCGAGCCGGGTCGCCGCGCTGGTCGTGGACTCGGGCTTGATCTTGAGGCTCTCCTCGAACGCGGTGGCCGCCTCCTGGAAGCGGGCCACCCGGGCGTGGTCGAGGCCGGCCGAGTAGCGCTCGAGGGCGAGCTCGTTGCGGTAGCGCTCGGCGAAGTCCTGGAAGATGAGGAGCTCGGTCTTGGTCAGCCCACCGCCTTCGCGCTGCGCGAGCTCCACCTGCTCGAGGAACTCGGCGCGCTTGCCCAGCTTGGCGAGGTCGTAGAGCTTGTGGGCCGCGGTCTCGCTCCGCTGGCGGGCCTCCTCGCGGCGCTCGAGCTCCTTGATCTGGGCGCGCGCCTTCTCGAGCTCCACCTTGGCCCCGCCGTCACCGCTCCGCAGGTTCTCGTACTGGTAGTCCCAGAGGACCTTCACGCCGAGCAGCACCACCACGATGAACGAGATGTACGCGCTCGCGCTGTTCCAGCTGATGCGGCGCTCGTAGCCGGCCTGGCGCTTGGAGATGCTCTTGAGGTCGGCCGAGAGGGCGTTGGTGAGGTTGTTGGTCTTGATGACGAGCCCGCGGGACTCGATCACCTCGCGCTTGAGCTCGCGCACCTCGTCTTCGAGCTCGGTGGCCATCGGTCCCTACTTACCCTTCGCCGGCGTAGATGTCGAAAACGCGGCGGCGGCCTTGCCGCTTCCCCCGCCTCGTGCGAGAAGGCGCCCGATCTGGCCCCCATGCGTGCGCACCGGGCCTACCAGCAGCGAGGTTGTCATCATGGTTTCGTCGACGCAGCAGTCCCAGCGCATCCGCAAGCGCAAGCAAACGACCAACGGCAAGGCCAACAAGCGCGCCCGGCGCGCCGAGGGCACGCCCGCCTTCGCCGTCCACCCCGAGGGGTACGACGCCTCGGCCGCCGACGCCAAGCCGGCCCCCAAGGCCAAGAAGGCGCTCAAGGCCAAGAAGGTCAAGAAGGCCGCCAAGCCCGCCGCCAAGAAGCCGGCCGCCAAGAAGTAACCCAAAGCCAACACAGCGCCGGCGGCTCGAGAAGTCGGAGCAGCCGGCCGCAGTACTGCCGAGGCGAGCGCGAAACCCGCGCCCGCCTCGTGCTATTCGTGGCTCCGATGCCCGCGTCGCGCCCTTCGAGAGACGTTCGAGGAGGAGGCACCCGCCTCCGGCTCCTGGTCGTCTTCCTGTTCGCGCTGATCCCGGTGTCGTCGAGCCTGTTGCGGTCGACCGGCGCGCGCGCGGCGCCGCAGGCCGAGGCCACCACCAAGGGGGGAGGGGAGTCCACGACCAAGGGCGACCCGCCGCCCGCCTCCGTCACTGCGCCACCGCCCCTCTCGGCCCCGACCCCGACGGGCGTCGTCACGGGGGGCCCCAAGCCCGACCCTGGCCCTCCGTCCACAGGCCCGTCGGCGTCGACCTCGAGCTCGGGCTCGGGCGCGGCCTCCGTCGAGCCGCCGCCGGTCCCTTCCGCCTCGGCCTCGACGACGACCAAGGGGCCACGCAGCGCCCGCAAGCTCTCCTTCGGCGTCGGTGACCTCGGCGTCACCCTGAAGGTCCCGACCGACTGGCCCGAGCTCCCCGCGGCGGCGCTGCCCGAGGTCGAGCCGGACCCGAACCAGGACGTCGAGGTGGTCTCGCGCAAGGGCTACGGGGTCCACGAGCCCAAGGGCAAGCCGCCCGCCATCCACGAGGTGGTGCTGGTCTGCGGCAAGGCCAAGGGCGACTACTGGGCCGACGCCATCCGCGACGCCGCGTTCACCCAGATGATCGCGGCCACCGAGAAGGAGATCGGCAAGTACACCACGCTGCAGTCGATCGAGCCCGACCCGATCAAGGAGGACGGCCCGCGCCTCCTGCAGCCGTTCTCCGCCAAGGCGGAGTTCGCCGAGAAGTCCACCAAGGGCAAGGTCACCAAGGGCGGGGGTGTCGTGCTCCTGCAGGGGCTGTCGCTCATCGGCTTCTCGGAGAGCGACGGCAAGGTGTCGCTGGTCGCCTGCTCGCTCGCGTGCGCGGAGCTGGTCGCGGCCGGCGAGGCCGGGGTCTGCGCCGCCGTGATCGGCTCGTTCGAGGTCGAGGGGCAGTTCGCGCCGCCGCCCAAGCGGTCCTGGATCGCGGAGCTCGTGTTCAAGCTCCGCAAGGATCCGACAACGATGTGGCTGCTGATCGTCGGGGCGGGGTTCCTGTTCCTCGTGCTCGTGCTCGGGATCGTGCTCCTCGTCCGGCGCAAGCGTCGGCGCACCACGACCAGCGCCGAGCACGAGGCGTGGGACGACGACCACGACCACGACCACGACGCGCACGACGGACCCGACCCGGCGGTGGTTGCCGCCGAGCTCCGCGCGCTGGTCGCGAGCCCACCGCCGCGCGAGGGCTTCTACGACCCCGAGAGCCTCGCGCGCCGCAAGGTCTAGGGCTCCTCCGCGAGCCACTTCGCGAGCGTCTTGCCGTCGATGCCGAGGCGCTCGGCCGTTCGCCCGCGATGCCCACCGAGCTGGGCCAGCGCCCACTGGGCGTAGCGCTGGTGCAGCACCCGGACGGGGAGCAGCTCGCCGAACGCCGAGGTGGGGGGCACCGACTCGGAACGCGTCGAGAAGGGAAGATCCCGGCGGTCCACGAGCTCCTTGTCGGCGAGGAGGACCACGCGCTCGACCAGGTGGGCGAGCTCGCGGACGTTGCCCGGCCAGGGGTGGGTCGCGAGCCCCTGCAGCGCCGCCGCCGTGAAGCCGCGGACCACCGACCCTGGGTTGCGGCGCCGCGCGGCCGCGAGGAAGTGCTCGACCAGGCTCGGGACGTCCTCGGCGCGCTCGCGCAGCGGCGGCACGTGCAAGCGCACGACGTCGAGTCGGTACAGGAGGTCGGCGCGGAAGGTGCCCGCCGCGACCCGCGCCTCGAGATCCTGGTGGGTCGCGGCGATGGTGCGCACGTCGACCTCCCGCTCGGCGCCCCCCACCGGGCGGATCAGCCGACGCTCGAGCGCATGCAGCAGCTTGGCCTGGAGCGAAGGCGACATCTCGCCGATCTCGTCGAGGAACAGCACGCCCCCGTGCGCCTCGACGAACAGGCCGGGCCGGTCGCGGGTCGCGCCGGTGAACGCGCCGCGGACGTGTCCGAACAGCTCGCTCTCGAGCAGCGCCTCGGGCACCGCCGCGCAGTTGACCGTCACGAACGGCTGCGAGAGCCGGCGCCCACGGGCGTGGAGGGCCCGCGCGATGACGCCCTTGCCGGTCCCGGTCTCTCCGGTGATCAGCACCGGCGCGTCGGCGTCGGCGACGCGATCGACGAACGTGAGCAGGTCTCGGAGCGCTCGGCTCTCGCCGACGATCTCCGGAGAGGTCCGGGCGCGGAGGGTGCGACGCAGCGTGGAGGCCTCGTCGCGCACGCGCAGCTCCGCGAAGGCGCGGTCGAGGAACAGGACGAGCTCCTCGAGCTTGAACGGCTTGACCAGATAGTGGTACGCGCCGCGGCGGATCGACTCGACGGCGGTCTCGACGGCGCCGAACGCGGTCATGACGATCACCGGGCGCTCCGGCCGCGTGCGCTGCGAGGCCGCGAGGAGCTCGAGGCCGTCCACGCCGGGCATGCGGAGATCGGTGACCAGCGCGTCCACGCCATCACCCTCGAGGCGGCTCAGGGCCGAGCGTCCGGAGCCCGAGGCGGCGGCGTCGTAGCCGTGATCGGACAGGCCTTCGGCGAGCATCTCGGCCATCTCGAAGCGGTCGTCGACGACGAGCACGCGGGGGCGCGATTCAGCCGGCATGGGCACCCCCCGCGGGCAGCTCGACCTCGACCACCGTGCCCTGGGTCGCGCCGGGTGCGATGCGCAGCGAGCCGCGGTGGCTCTTGACGATCTCGTGCGTGATGGCGAGGCCGAGGCCGCTCCCCTTGCCGGCGGGCTTGGTGGTGAAGAACGGCTCGGTCGCGCGGGCCGCGTCCTCCACGCCGATCCCCGCGCCGTCGTCGACCACGCTGAGGATCACGGTGCCCTCACCGGCCCGACCGCGGACCCAGACCTGTCCCGCGGTCGCGCACGCGTCGCAGGCGTTCAGGAGCAGGTTGACGATCACCTGGCGGAGCAAGCGAGCGTCGCCGTCGACCGTCGGGAGCTCGCGCGGGACCTCGTCGTGCAGCTGCACGCCGGCGCTTGCGAAGCGGTGCTCCACGAAGGCGATCGCCTCCTCGACCAGCGCGCGCGGCTCGAGGGACGCGCTGCGCAGCGGCTCGCCACGGGCGACCGCCAGGAACGCCCGGATGACCTGGTCGATGCGCCCGGTCTGCTCGAGGATGGCCTCGACACTGCGCCGTGCGCGCTCGTCGGCGGCGAGGCGCGGCAGGAGTTGCTCGGCCCGCCCGAGGATGACGCCGAGCGGGGTCGCGACCTCGTGGGCCACCCCCGAAGCCAGCGTGCCCAGGGTGACCGCGCGGCTGGCCCGGGCGAGCCGCTCGTCGCGCTCGGCCGCGAGGGCCGCGAGGGCGAGGCGACGCTCGAGCAGGAGCTCGCGGCGCTGCTCCCACAGCGCGATTCCACCGAAGGCGATCACGATGGCCGCGACCCACCCGACCCCGAGCACGAGGCGGATCCGCGCGCGCTTCTCGCGGTCGCGCTCGCGCTCGGCGGTGGTCACCACGGCGACCGTCCAGCTGCCCGGGTCGACCTTGGCGATTCCCGCCATGGCCGTCCGGGTCGGGAGGCCGAGCGAGGCCGCGCGCTCCCGCGTGAGGCGCAGCGAGCTCGCCCCCCCGTCGGCCGCGGTGACCAGCTCTGGCGCATCGATCGGGGCGCCCGAGAGGGAGCGGAAGGCCGCCTCGCCCCGCGGACGGACCAGCACCACCGTGTTCGCCGGTCGCTCGAGGCGCCCGAGGCTCGCGGCCAGCGGCCCGAGCACGGTGGTGACGCTCGCCGCGGGACCGAGCGCGACCAGCTGTCCGGACACGGTGAGCGCGAGCCCCGCGGCCATGCGGGCCTGTTCCGTGCCGAAATCCTCCAGCGCCGCGCGCGATTCTCGCTCCTCGTCGACGAAGGCGAGCACCGCCACCACCGCGATGGCGCCGAGCATCGACAGGACGAGGGTGGGGATGCGCATGGCCACGAGATCCCAGTGCATGAGAGCGGAGCGGTCAGCAAGCGTCGAGCCACGCACGCCGAGCCGAGCGGTGCGAGGCGAAGCACCGGTCCCCTCCAGGTCGGCCGCCGAATCTGCACGCTCCCGGGCCTCGAACCGCTCCGCGGGTGGCGGAGGAACTCCGTCGGGGACCCGGAGATTCTCCGGGCCTCGACGGCCTACCGATGCTGTCCCCCGAGCGGGCGTCGTGGCACGTCGACTGCAGACGTGCGGCCTCGATGCCCACGTCGCGTCCCCTGTTCCTGCTCGTCCTCGCCACCACCACCTGGTCCATTGCGTCGCGCGCCGAGGCTCCCCCGGCGAAGCCGCCGGGCGTGGCGCCTCCCACGCCCAAGGCGGTCCCCGCGATGACGCTCGCCGAGGCGCTCGCCCATGCGAAGAAGCACCAGCCGTCGCTGGCGCTCGCCCGCGCTCGCGTGCTGGCCGCCCAGGGGGAAGCGGCGATTCCCTCGGCGCTGTGGAAGCCGACCGTCAGCGCGACCGCGCAGTTCGTGCTCGGCACCACCAACAACACCACCGCCAGCTACGTCGGGGCCTACGGGCTCGACATCCCCCGCATAGGCGGGACGCCGAACGCGACGGTCGGCAGCCTGACGCCAGCGCCCTCCACGTTCGTCGGCGTCGGTCTCCGGCAGGAGGTCTTCGACTTCGGGCGCATCGCCGCGCTCTCGGTGGCCGGAGACTCGTTCGTCGACATCGAGCGCTACCGGCTCGACGCCGAGACCCTCGACGTGGAGCTGGCCGTCCGCGAGTCGTTCTTCGCGGTGCACGCCGCCCACGCCGTCGTGACGGCGGCCGACAAGGCCCACGGTCGCGCGGTCCTCCACCGCGACCAGACCAAAGCCCAGGTCGACAAGGAGCTGCGCGCGCCGGTGGAGCTCGCGCGGGCCGAGGCCGAGGTGACCTTGTTCGCCGTCGGCAAGGTGCGCGCGCGGGGGGCGCTGGCGTTGAGCCAGACCGTGCTCGCGGCCGCCGTCGGCTCGCCCGAGGGGGCCGTCGACGTCAGCGGCGATCCACCGGGGCCCCCGAGCGCGCCGGCGCTCGACCAGGCCATCGCCGAAGGCAGCAAGCGCGATCCGGCGGTGAAGCAGGCGTTCGCCACGGTGAAGGTCTACGAGGACAAGGCCAAGGCCGTCGCGGCGGAGACGCGCCCGAACCTCTACCTGACGGCGCTGATCTCGGGGCGGGGTGGGGGCGCGGCGAGCAGCACGGGCGCGACGCTCTCGCTCGGTGGCTACGCGCCCCAGGTGCCCAACTGGGACATCGGCCTCGTGCTCAGCGTGCCGCTCTACGATCCGCTGGTCGGCGCGCGCGTGGACAGCCTCAAGCTGCAGGCCGACACCGCCAAATCGCTCGTCGACGTGGTGAAGCTCCGCGCGGTCGCCGCGATCCGGCGCGCCTACACGCTCTACGAGGTGGCCCGCGACACCGTCCCGGCCCTCGAGCGCGCGGCCGAGGCGGCCACCACGAACTACGGCCTCACCGAGGCGCGCTTCGGCTCGGGCCTCGCCCACGCCGTGGAGCTCGCCGACGCCGAGGCGCTGCGCGTGGAGGCCGAGATCGCGCTGGCGGTCGGGCGCTTCGAGCTCGCCAAGGCGCGCGCGGTGCTCGGCCGCGTGATCGCGGAGGGCACATGAGCAAGCGGGTCCCCCTCGGCATCACGGCGGCGCTCTTCGTCACGCTGGCCTCGGGCGCCCTGCTGCTGCGGCGGGCCACGCGGGGCACGCCGGTCGCGCTCGCCGCGTCTCCGAAGGCGGTCAGCGGGCTCGCCGTCAAGGCCGCCACGTTCCGGCCCTCACGGCGCTACGTCGGCGTGACCCAGCCCTGGCTCGAGGCGCGGATCGGTCCGCAGCTGGTCTCCGCGTACGTCGACACGGTGCTCGTGCGGCCCGGGACCTTCGTCAAGCGCAACGAGGTCCTCGCGACCCTCGACTGCCGCAACCAGTCGGCCCACAGCCAGGCGGTGGCGCTGGCGGCACGGTCGCTCGCCGCCAAGCAGGCCGCGCTCGCCCACGAGGCGGCGCGCCTGAAGGGGCTGGTCGACGGTGGGTTCGTCTCCGCGAACGAGGTCGAGAAGAAGGTGGCCGACAGCGAGTCGCAGGCGGCGGACGTGCTCGCCGCGCGCGCGCGCCTGGTCGGGACCGCCCTCGAGGTCGACGACTGCGCGCTGCACGCCCCGTTCGACGGCGAGGTGTCGGTGCGGACCATCGACCCCGGGGCCTACGTCAAGCCCGGGACCACGCTCCTCTCGGTGGTCGACCGCTCGACCATCCGCGTGGTGGCCGAGGTGCCCGAGGTCGACTTCGCCGTCGTCGCGCCCGGCACCAAGGTCCGGCTGCGCTTCGTCGCCATCGGGCTCTCGACGGAGGCGGTCGTCGCGCGGAGGTCACCGGTCGCCGACCCGGCCACGCGGACGGTGCACTGCGAGGTCGACCTGGTCGATCCGGCCCGCCGCATCCCGGTCGGCACGACGGCGGAGATGGCCATCGACGTCGGCGAGCCGGTGGCGGCCGTGCAGGTGCCCCAGCACGCCGCCTCCATCCGTGGGGACAAGGCCACGCTCTTCGTGGTGGAGGGAGGGGTCGCCCACGCCCTCGGCGCGCCGCTGATCGGCGAGACCGACGGGGCCCTGTTCCTCGGCGCCCCGCTGTCGCCCGGCGCGATCGTGGTGACCGAGGGCCGCACGACCCTCGTCGAGGGAGACACCGTCGCCGTCAAGGTCGAAGCGGGCAAGCCATGATCAAGCGCGCCCTCGGCAACCCGATCGCGGTCCTCATGGCCTGCATCGCCCTCGTGGTGTTCGCCCTCGTCACGACGCCCCGCATGAGCGTCGACACGTTCCCGGAGCTCACCCCGCCGGTGCTCGTCATCGGCACCCTCGCGCCCGGGCTCGGCCCGAAGGACGTGGAGAAGACGCTCACCTGGCGCCTCGAGAAGTACGTGAGCGCGACGCCGGGCGTCGACCACGTGGAGAGCGTCTCTCGCAACAACCTGAGCGTCGTCTACGTGTGGCTGAAGTGGGGAACCAACCTCGACGCCGCCCAGACGCTCGTGCAGCAGCAGGTGGCGTTCGCCATGTCGGCGGTCCCCAAATCGCTCGGGATCCTGCCGCCTTTCGTGCTGCAGTACGACCCGTCCAACGCGCCCATCGTGCAGGTGACGGTCAGCGGCGGCGGACTCTCGGGGCCCCAGCTCTACGACTACGCCCTCAACACGGTCGAGCCGGTGCTCGAGGGCATCCCCGGGGTCGCGAGCGCCTCGCTCAACGGCGGCCGGCAGCGGCAGATCAACATCGTCATCGACCCGACCAAGGCCGAAGCCCGGCGGATCACCTCGAGCGAGATCGCCGCCGCCATCGGGCAGACCAACGCGCTCTTGCCCTCGGGCGAGATGATCTCCGCCAACTTCGACGCCAACGTCTACACCAACGCGATCGCCGCGCGGGTGCGCGACCTCGGCGACACGGTGGTCAAGGTGCACGAGGGTCGGCCGGTGCTGCTGCGCGACGTGGTTCGCGTCGAGGACGGGGGCGCGCCGGAGACCCAGGCGGTGGCGGTGAACGGAGCGGACGCGGTCTACCTCAACGTCCTGCGCACTCCGGGCGGCAACACGCTCGAGATCGTCGACGCGGTCAAGAAGGCGGTCCGCGAGCTCTCGAACCTGCCCAAGGGGGTCGAGGTCAAGGTGGTGTTCGACCAGTCGACCTTCGTGCGCACCACGTTCCACGGCCTGCGTCGGGAGATCGTCCAGGCGCTCTTCCTCATCGCCGTGGTCATCCTGTTCTTCCTCCAGAGCCCGCGCGCGGTCGCCATCGCCGCCATCGCGATCCCCATCTCGTTCGCGATCATCCTGATCGTGCTCTACGTGACCGGGCAGACCCTCAACGCGTTCACCCTCGGTGGCCTCACGCTCGCGATGGGGCCGCTGGTGGACATCTCGGTGGTGGTGCTCGAGGCCGTCCACCGCAAGCGCCTCGAGGGGTACTCGCCCGAGGAGGCCGCGCGGGCCGGCGCGGAGTCGGTCGCGGTGCCGACCCTCGCGGCGACCTTCGCCACCACCGCGGTGCTGCTCCCGGTGCTGATGCTGTACGGCCTCGCCAAGAAGCTCTTCGGGCCGCTGGCGCTCACCGTCGCGGTGGCCATGTTCGCGGGCTACTTCGTCAGCATGACGGTCACGCCCGTGGCCTGTCGCTATCTGCTGGGCCACTCCGAGCCGGGGCGCGTCGCCCGGGCCGCGAACCGCCTGGTCACCTGGCTCGCCGACACCTACGCCTCCTGGCTGCGCGCAGTGCTCGAGCGGCGGGGGCTCCTGGTCGGCGCGGTCGGTGTGCTCGTGGGGGGCGCCGTGCTCGTGGCGGCGCGCCTTCCGAGCACGTTCTTCCCCGAGATCGACGAGTCGATGGAGCGCGTGTACGTCCGGCTGCCGCCCGGCACCTCGCTCGCGGACTCGTCGGCGCGGATCCAGGCCATGGGCGCGACCCTCGCGAGAGAGCTGCCGAAGGGCTCCGTCGAGGTGGTGCTGACCAACGTCGGCTCCCCGGCCAACGCCCGGAGCGCGATGAACAGCCCCAACGCCGGACCGCACATGGGGTTCATCCGCCTCGCCCTGGTCGACCCCGAGCACCGCGCCCTCTCGCAGCGCGAGATCGCCGACCGTGCGCGGGCCATCCTCAACCGCGACTACCCGGGCGTCGAGCTCTTGCAATGGCCGGGCGGCCTCGTGGCGAGCGTCTTCAGCAACGGCTACCTCGCGCCGCTGGTGGTCGAGCTCCGCGGGGAGAACCTGCAGGAGCTGGACGCGCGGGCGAAGCTCGTGGCCGAGGTGGCGCGCACGGTCCCGGGCGTGCGTGACGTGATGACCACGCTGCAGATGGACTACCCGGAGGTGCGGGTCGAGACCGACCGCCTCTCGGCGGGGCTCGTCGGCGTGAGCGCCCGCGCCGTGGCCCAGTCGACCCTCGAGGCCACGCTCGGGAACATCAACGCACCGAGCATCTGGGTCGACGGCAACAACGGTCAGTCGTACTACGTCGTCACCTCGTACGACGCGAAGCTGCTCAAGAGCCCGTCGGATCTCGCGCGCATCCCGGTCCGCCTCACCGAGACGGGGGCCATCCCGATAGGCGCCTACGGCAAGGTGGCGCGCTCGGTCGGCCCCATCGCCATCGAGCGCAACCAGCTCCAGCGGGCGGCCCACGTGCTGATGCAGACCGAGGGGCGGGATCTCGGCACCACGGCCGCGGATCTGGAGGCCCGCCTGCGGAGCGACCCCCGCACGCGCGGCGTGCCCTTCGAGCTGGTCGGTCAGGTCGACCTCATGCGCAAGACCTTCGGCGGCCTCGGCGTCGCCCTCGGCCTCGCCGTCATGGTGCTCTTCATGGTGATGGCGACCCAGTTCAAGTCGCTGCGGCTGCCGCTCATCATGCTGTTCACCATCCCGGTCTCCCTCGTTGGCATCGTGCTCGCGCTGATCGCCGCCGGTCAGGGCTTCTCGGTCACGGCCCTGATGGGCGTCTTGATGGTGCTCGGCATCGCGGTCTCCAACGGCATCCTCCTGGTCGACGAGGCCCAGCGCCGGCTCGCGAGCGGCGAGGTGGTGCTCGAGGCCATCGTCGGCGCCGCGCGGGCGCGGTTCATCCCCATCACGATGACCAGCTTCGCCACCATCGCCGGCCTCCTGCCGACGGCCCTCGGGCTCGAGGCCGGGACCGAGGCCAACCGGCCCCTCGCCCTGGCCGTCGTCGGCGGCCTCGGGTCGTCGACCGTGCTGTCCGCCTACCTCGTGCCGGCCATGTTCGTGTTCCTGGCCCGACCCCGGGCGCCCGACGAGGAAGAGCAGGCCCCCCACGGGACGTGACCGAGTGGTCGACGGGCGCGCGACGCCGTGCGAAGAAAGGCGCGCGATGTCGACCCGTTCGCTCTCTGTCCTGCTGTCCCTCGCTGTCGTCGTGGCCGCACCGCGGCTGGCCCTCGCCGACGAGCCGGAGCCTGCGTCTGGCTCGGCCGAGGCCGAACCGCCGGCACCCGAGCCGGGCTCGGCCGCGGTGCTCCCGCCCGACACCCCGACCCACGTCGCGCCCCCCTCGAGCGAGCCGGCGGCGCCACCGCCCCACCACAAGGGGACCACCAGCAGCCCCCACCTCGAGCACCGAGGTGGCCACGGCCCGTCGGGGCTCACCCTGCACGAGGGCCCGTTCGAGGTGCGCCCCGGAGGGTTCCTGCAGCTCGACTCGTACCTCTTCGCCGGCCCCGGCGTCGCCGACTACCAGCGCGCCGACGGCACCGGCCTCAAGTCCGGGGTCGCCATCGGCCGCGCGCGCTTCGAGCTCGCGGGCCGGCTCCTGCACCGCTGGTACTTCCAGCTGCAGGCCGAGTACGGCCCCGACAAGCGCTTCCTCCCGGTGAACAACTTCGTGGGCCTCGACGCGCACCCCTACCTCAAGGTGCAGGTCGGGCAGTTCCGCGTGCCGTTCACCATGGAGAACCAGAACGACCCGCGCTTCCTCGGCTTCATGGAGCGCTCCATGACCGCGCGTCTCGTCGGCGCGCCTTCGGTGCGTGACCTCGGCCTCATGGCTTGGGGTGGGCGCGAGCACGGCCCGCTCACCTGGGCGCTCGGGTGGTTCGGCGGCGAGGGCAGCAACCGCCCGTCGACCGACAACCGCGGCGACGTGATCGGTCGCCTCGTCCTGCGTCCCCTGTACCGCCTGCCGGGCACGCTGCGCGACACGCACGTCGGGGTGAGCGGTCGCTACGGTCGCCGCGACCGCAACTACGTGCTCTCGCCGGCCGCCGCGCTGCGCACGCCGGGCGGGTACGAGCTCTGGTCGCCCACCTACGGCAGCACCGAGGTGCGCCCGAGCTCCGAGCAACGCGCCCTCGGGCTCGAGCTGTTCGTGCCGTACCGGCGCTTCGATCTGCGCGCCGAGGCTGTCCTCGTCCACGACGAGCGCCGCGAGGTCGACACCAAGGTCGCCGCGTTCAACAACACCGAGCGCTCCGGCACGCTGAGCGGCCACACCTGGTACGTCGAGGTCGCGTACTGGATCTTCGGCCAGCCGCGCTTCGGCGGGAACCCCGGCAACTACGCCCGCCCGCGCGACGAGCCGCACACGACCCGCTCGCTCTCCGTCGCGGCCCGCTTCGAGCAGCTGCGCCTCGACTACGACTCGATCGCACGATCGTTCGACGACGCCGGCGTCCTGATCCCCGGGGTCAAGCGCGGAGCGCTCGACGCGACGACCACGAGCCTCTCGGTCGACGCGGCCCAGGTGAGCCTGAGCTACTACGCGACCCGCCACCTGCGGCTCCTCGCCCAGTGGTCGGGGTACTTCTTCAAGAACGACCAGATCGCCGCCCCGGGCACCAAGGCCAACGGCAACGACGCCGAGGCCAAGGTGCTGCACGAGGTCTCGTTGCGCGTGCAGCTCTCGATCTGAGGTTCGCCTTGGCCGATCCGCCGGTGATGGAGCCGCTCGTCCTCGACACCCTCGTCCACCTCGAGGGCCTCGGGGGCGGCGACGCCATCGCGAGCGCGCTCGCCGACCCGGACCTCGTGAGTGTCGGCGGCGAGGAAGACGCCCTCCTCGAGCAGAGCATCGGCCTGCCGGCCCACCTCGCCCTGGCTCCGGCCGACACCCTCTCGCGGTTCTCGTTCCCCGAAGGCACGCGCCTCGTGCGGTGTGACGTGGCGCTCCCGCGCGAAGACCTTCCCCGCGCGCTGCGTCTCCGGGCCCGCGTCACCGTGCGCGCGGTGGTCGTGCCCGTCGGGCCGCCGTCGATCACCCGACCGCGCCCCGACGAGGTGCGCGTGAAGGCCGAGGCCTGGCTGTTCCTCGTGGGCTTCTCGTACACCTGCCACTTCGCGCTGGACGAGCGGTTCCGCGATCACGAGGGCGCCGATCGCGAGGCCGCCGCGCGGGTCGAGGCGGGGATCGCGGCTCGCATCGAGGCCGAGGCCCTGCGGCTCGCGGCCGCCGAGGAGCTCGGCCCGCTCGCCTACCTGGCCCTCCTCCCACCGCCCGGTGGCGATCGCCTGGCACCGCTGCGGGTGCCGCTGCCGCGCGAGCGGC
>CAZUZY010000175.1:0-8485 GCA_964624885.1 uncultured Polyangiales bacterium
GCCACCGCCGCGAGGAGCGCCCACGGCTCCTCCTCGCGCTCCGACACCCGCTCGGCCTGCGCGCGCAGCGCGGCGATGACCGGCTCCTCCTGCCTCGCCGCCAGCTGGGCACCCCGGTACGAGGCCGGTGCCAGACCGAGCTCCTCGCCGAGCGTGGACACGAGGCGCCGCGCGGCGCTCAGCGTGCGCTCGGCGAACTGCGCGCCGTCCTCGACGGGCGCACCCCCCTCGAGATCGAGGGCCAGCGGACGCGCCGACGTGGCCACCACGCGATCGAGCTGGTTGCCGAGGGCGCCGAGATCGACGGTGTCCGGCGCGAACCCCACGAAGCGCCCGGCGATGGAGTCGATCTCGACCCGCGCGTAGACCGACCCGTCGTAGGCCTTGTGGTAGGCGACCTGGAGCGTGGTGACCCCGCTCCAGCGGATCGCGCTGGTGTCGGCGCTGCGCTCGACCAGGAGTCCCCAGGGCACGAGCGCCACCCCCGCCGACGGGGAGAACGGGCTCGCCGCGCTCATGGACCCCGCGAGCCCGCCGAGCACGCCGCCGATGACCATCGGGACGACGGCGTCACCCTCCGCGAACATGGACGCGCCGACGGTCGCGAACACGAGCCCGCGCGCCACTCGACCGAGCAGCTCCCTTCGTGGTGGGCGCGCCTTCAAGGCGACCCAGCGCACGCACCGCAGGTCGGGGAGCTCGGACACTCCTCGATCGTTGGTGCTCGTCTTCGCCTTGTCAAAGGCGCCGCGGCGCGGGCCCGTGGTGCGGGCGACAGCTCAGCGCTTGGGCGGCGGCGCGGCGGCCTGTGTGCCCTGGCTCACCCAGGCGCGCTCGGCGGGCTGCGCGATCCAGGTGACGGGGATCTTGGTCTTGCCCGCGAGGATCGCCGCGCCCGGCGCGCCGAGGACGGCGGGGGCCGGGATCTGCACCTCCTTGGAGGCCTTGATCGCCTTGAGCCCGGCCTCGTCGACCTTGAGGCAGACGATGCCGTGGCCGGCGAGCTGGCTGACCAGCCCGAGGGGCATGTTGACGGCGACCACCGCGCGCAGCTTGGCGAGCGCGACGAGGCGTGCGCTCCGGCCGGCGACCTGTCGCACCTCGCCGGGCGAGGCGCAGGCGGCGAGCCAGGGCCCGACCGCGATCTCGCTCGGACGCGGCTCGGGACCGTTGGGCTTGCCACCCTTGGCGTAGACGAGACCGGGCTCGTACACCTGGACTGTCTCCCCCTTGAACGGCGCCGCGAGCGGCGGCACCGGCAGCATCGGGGGCTTCTTGTTGGAGCCCGGCGCGTCGCGACGCTCGCGGACCACGAGCTGGTCCTCGGTCGGGAGCTCGCGGGGGATCTGCACGCGGACCGGGCGCTTGAACGCGCGCGGGTCGCCGATCTGGCTGTGCGCGACGGTGTACGCGAGGGTCTCGGCGCTGACGACGTAGCAGCCGGCGCCGGGCGCGCACGGCTCGGGATCCGAGGTGCGGACGGACACGCCGATGTCGAGCGGAGGCGGCGGATAGAGCTCGCCGTAGGTGCCGAGGCGATCCGGCTCGACCAGGCGGGCGCCGGTGGCGAGCAGATCGGTGAGGGCGCCGGTCTTGGCGAGGATCTCGAGGATCTGCCGGGAGGGCGGCGCGATGAGGAAGTCGAGCCGGGGCCCGATCTTCTTGCTCTTGAGGAGCGTGGCCGCGGCGAGGAAATCGCGGGCCGTGGCGGTGGCGTCGCCGCCGAGGATGACCTGGGCCACGGGCTTGCCGGCGACGTCGCGCACGCTGCGCACCGCACCGACCGGATCGAGGACCAGCGGATCGACGGTGGCGAGGTCGATGTTGACCACCTCTTCGCACGGCGCACCCGCGTCGGGCACGAGGGCGCGGTGGGCCTTGCTGCGGCGCTGATCGCGCAGGTAGGCCTCGGTCTTCTCGTCGCTGATGAAGAGCGCGCCGCAGGCGCCGACCAGCGGGGCGACCGAAGCCAGCACCGCGCGCTCGGCCACGCTGAGGAGCTTGGCGCTCGGCCCGGCGAACTCGAGCACGACGGGGCAGCCGGTGCGCTGCTCGACGCCACGCACGGTCTCCTCGAGGCCGCGGCGGATGAGCTCGTGCAGCGCGTCGCGCGCGCAGACGAACGGCCGGGTGCGACCGGAGAGGAGGACCTGCACGCTGCGGGGCGCGCGGATGGTGGCGACGCCCTCGACCAGCGCGCGGGCCAGCTGCGCGCTGGACACGACGACGGTGAGCATGCCCGCGCCGCCGACGGTGGCGAGGCGCGGATCGTCGGTGAGCATGAGGCGGCCCGGGGCGGCGAACCGCTCCAGGTGCACGGCCGGGGGCACGCCGATGCCGGCGCGGGCCAGCGTGAGCGACTGCGCGGTGGGATCGAAGGTGGGATCGTCGAGGACCGGCTCGGGCTCCTCGGGTCGCGGCGCGGCGCTGGTGACGCAGCGGCCGTCGTAGATCACGGCGGCCTCGAGCTGCGTCTTCTTCAGCCCGAGGGCGAACGCCTCGGCCAGCACGCGCGAAGGGCTCCGCGTCAGCACGACCTGATCGACCTTGGCCTTCACCAGGTCGGTCGGCGGCGCGCCCTCGTCGGAGCGGGACGCCAGAATCTTCTGAGCCATCGTGCGGGGGGGATCCCCTGCTCGCGCGCGCATCCTTGGTCGCCTCCGTCGCCGACCAGCGCCCGGACCTCGACGCCAAGGGAGGCGGAGAGGGCCGGCCGGCGGATGCGGCGCCAGCACTGCATGGTCGGGAACAGTCGGAAACAGAAACGTCTTTCCCGCGGAAATCCCCGGGAACGACGGGCGCCGACCGTACCAACCCGGTCAAGGCCCGGTCAAGGGCGGATCTGCGGTTAGTTCTTGGCCGCGCCCTTGCTGACCGCGGCCCAGGCGGTGTCGAGGCTGTCCTCCGAGAATCCCACGAGGATCTTGCCCCCCACGTCGAACACCGGGATGGACCCGCTCTTGAGGCCGGCCGCGGCCAGTTTGTCGCGCATCTCCTCGTTGACGTTGGGGTCGTCGATGTCCTTGTGGGTGTACGGAATCCCCCGCTTCTTCATGTACGCCTCGGCGGCGTGGCAGGGCTTGCACCAGTCGGCGCCATAGAGGATGACCTGGGCGGCCCCGGCCTTGGGACCCTTGGGCTCGGGCCCGGCCGGAGGATCGACCGCGCCCACCTTCGGACCGCCGGGCGGGAGGCCCTTGTCGCCCTTCTTGCCGCGGCGCTCGGTGGCCATCTTCTCGAAGGCCTCCCGGAGCATGGTCTCGACCTTGTAGGTGCCGTCGGGCAGCGCGACCCGGAGATCGGCCACGTAGACCCAGGGGCCGGCGATGCCGTCGCCGCTGATCTCCGACCAGACCCGCACCGCGTCGCGGGCCTCGAGCGGCACGTCGTTCACGTTGTGGGCGAGCTGGAAGCCCCCGTCGGTGGTGATGTAGCTGAAGGTGAGGCCCTGTGCGGAGGGCTTGACCACGAGCGGTGGGAGGGCCGCCGCGCCCGAGCTGGCCGGATCGGGCTGGGCCGAGGCCGGCGCCGTCTTGCGGCATCCCCCCGCGAGGGTGGACACGAGGAGCGAGGCCGCGAGGAAGCCGGCCCAGACGGGGAGCGAACGCTGGGCGCGAAGCGAGGGACCGGACGTGGCGTTCATGCTCATGCTGGGTGGGGCCGCGGACGCTAGAGGCCGGCGACCTCCAGGGACAACCGAGACCACTCTTCTAGCATTGCATCGAGCGCGCGCGAGGCAGACCTTTCTTGCTCTGCCCGTTCGGCCAGGGTCGCCCAGTCGCCCTTCGGGTCCTCGGCCAGCGCGGCGCGCATGGTGGCGAGGTCGACCTCGGCCTTCGCGATGGCGGCCTCGAGCTCCGCGACCCGCCGCTTCTTGCGCTCGACCTCCCGCGAAGCGGCCCGACGGGCGGCGAACTCGGCCTTCCCCTCGTCCACCGCGACGACCTTGGGCTTGTCCGGACGCTCCTTCGGCGGAGGCGGGACCGACGGCGCCTCGCGGCGGGCAGCATAGTCGGCGTACCCCCCGGGCAGCACCTCGGCCTTCCCGTCGCCCACCACCACGAGCCGGGTGGTCACCGTCTCGAGGAACTGCCGGTCGTGGGACACGAGCACGAGCGTGCCGTCGAACCCCTCGGCGAGCGCCTCCTCGAGGATCTCGCAGGCCGGGATGTCGAGGTGGTTGGTGGGCTCGTCGAGGAAGAGCAGGTTGCGCGGCTCGAGGAGCAGCTTGGCGAGGGCCAGGCGCGAGCGCTCCCCCCCCGAGAAGCCGCTGATCGAGCGCAGCGCGTCGTCGCCGGTGATGCGGAAGCGCGCGAGGTACTGGCGCGCCGCCTCCACGTTGAGGTCGCCGCGGATCGAGCGCACCTCCTCGACCGAGGTCTTGCTCGGGTCGAGCTCGCCGAGGTGCTGGTCGAAGAAGCCGGAGGCGAGGTTGGAGCCGCGGCGCACCGAGCCCTTGTCCAGCGCGGGATCGCCCTTGCCCGCCAGCATCTTGAGCAGGGTGCTCTTGCCGGCGCCGTTGGGCCCGACGATGCCCACCCGGTCGCCGCGGCGGACGAGCAGATCGAGGCCGGAGAACAGCACGCGACCCCCGCGCTCGGCCGAGAGCCCCTTGGCCTCGAGCACGATGTCGCCCGACCGCGGTGCCTCGGCGAACCGCAGCCGGAGCTTCTGCGCCTCGGCCCACACGTCCTCGGGGCGCTCGAGCTTGTCGAGCTTGTCGAGCATCTTGCGGCGCGACTGCGCCTGCTTGGTCTTCTGGCCCGCGATGTTGCGGCGGATGAAGTCCTCGGTCTTGTCGATGTACGCCTGCTGGCGCTCGACGAGGGCCCGCTCGCGCTCGAGGTCGGCGGCGCGCTGCTCGACGTACTGCCCGTAGGGCACCGGATACGTGCGGAAGCTCGTGCGCCCGAGCTCGCAGGTGGCGGTGGTGACCTTGTCGAGGAACCGGCGGTCGTGGCTCACGAGCAGGATCGCGCTGCGCAGGCCGCGCAGGTGCTGCTCGAGCCAGGTGATGGTCTCGAGGTCGAGGTGGTTGGTCGGCTCGTCGAGCAGGAGGATGTCGGGCTCGCGCGCGAGCACGGTGCCGAGGAGCAAGCGCCCCCGCTCGCCTCCGGAGAGGCTCGTGACCGACCGCGAGAGATCCGGGTCGGCGAACCCGAGCTTGTGGGCGAGCATCTCGATCTTGCGCTCGAGATCGTCGCCGTGGGCGAGGTGGTACTCGTCCTCGAGGCGGGTGAGCTGCGCGAGCGCCACGTCGGCGTCGGCGGCGTGGGCGAGGTTCTCGCGCGCCTCGGCCAGCCGATGGCGCAGGGCCACCACCTCGCCGAAGCCGGCGAGGAAGGCGTCCATGACGTCGATGGTGCCGGCCGCGAGGTCGAGCTCGTGCGACTGGCGGTAGTAGCCGAGGGTCGCGTCCTTGCGGCGCACCACGCGGCCGTCGTCCGGGGGAAGCTCCCCAGCGAGCAACCGCAGCAGGGTGGACTTTCCTGCCCCGTTGGGGGCGACGAGGGCCACCCGGTCGCCGGCCGACAGCGAGAAGGCCACGCCCTCGAACAGGCGATCGGCGCCGTAGCCAAAGGTGAGATCGTCGACCTGCAGCAGATGTTGCGTCGGCGGCGCCATCGGAAGGAGCGCTGTGTAGCACTCGGGCGCGGTGGTCACAGAGGGCGTTTGCGGGTGTGGGCACCCGGTGCTACATCGCCTCCATGGGCCTCGGCACCACGGAGATCCTGCTCATCTGCCTGCTCGCGCTGATCCTGTTCGGCGGCGGCAAGCTCGCGGACATCGGCAAGGGCATGGGCGAAGGCATCAAGAACTTCAAGAAGGGCCTGCGCGAGTCCGAGGACGAGGCCAAGGACGGCGACGTCAAGGACGACAAGGGCTCGACCGCCAAGCCCAAGGAATCCAAGGGCTGAGCCCGCGTCCCTCGCGCGCGAGGGAGGTCCGTCGTGTCGAAGCCGACCGCGCTGCGCAGGAGCCTGCCTCGGCACGTACCCGCGACGCTCGTGGTGCACGAGATCTACGAGAGCGTGCAGGGCGAGAGCTCGTTCGTGGGCGTGCCGTGCACGTTCGTGCGGCTCACCGGGTGCAACCTGCGCTGCCGCTGGTGCGACACCGAGCACGCGTTCTACGAGGGCACGCGGCGGCCCTGGCGCGACGTGCTCGCGGACGCCCTCGCCCACCCGACGCCGCTCGTGGAGCTCACCGGGGGCGAGCCGCTGCTGCAGCCGGCCGCCCGGCCCTTGATGACGGCGCTCGCCGACGCGGGGCGCACGGTGCTGCTCGAGACGAGCGGCGAGCGCGACATCGGCGGCGTCGACCCGCGGGTGCACCGCATCGTCGACCTCAAGGCGCCGGGCAGCGGTGAGGTCGCGCGCAACCACTGGGAGAACGTCGCGCACCTCGGCGAGCGAGACGAGGTGAAGTTCGTGCTGGCCGACCGCGCCGACTACGAGTGGGCGCGCGGCGTGATCCGCGAGCACGACCTCGCGCGCCGCGCGGGCCACGTGCTCTTGTCGGCGGTGTTCGGGTCGCTCGACCCCAAGGACCTGGTCGCCTGGATGCTCGAGGATCGCGTGCCCGCGCGCTTCCAGCTCCAGGTGCACAAGCACGTGTGGCCGCCGGCGGCGCGCGGGGTGTGAAGGCCTGTCGATCCATGCCCCCGGGCTGAAGCGACAACACCCCAAGCCCGGGGGCTTTCACCCCGGGCTTCACGTCGCGAATCACTGGCTGACGTCGCGCGGCTACGGGACCGCAGAAGGGAGTTCAGCCAGTCCAGCCGTGACGTCGAGCCCGGGGTCCATGCCCCGGGCTTCTGCAGCCGTCGGTGCCCCGGGCTTCAGCCCGGGGGCGTTCTTCGACACGCCCTGAGTCGCCGCTCACTTGGCGAACAGGGGACCGAGGGCCAGCGGGAGCGCCTCGAAAGGCTCCGCATGCACCGCCCCGTCGCCCTCGAACGTGTCGAGGAGGATCCAGCGCCCCTCGTCCAGTCGATACACTTCGAGCGTCTCGAGGTTCGGACTCAGGAGCCACACGTGCCGCACGCCTTCGCGGCGATAGATGCGCATCTTCGCGCCGCGATCGAGCCGCTCGGTGCCCTCCGAGAGGACCTCGCACACCCAGTCGGGCGCGATGGTGAGCGCACCCGCCGCTCCCTCGTCGAACACCGCGGCGGGCAAGCGATCGCGGTGGTACCCGACGAGGTCCGGGACGATCTTGTCGGGCTTCGGGCCGAGGTGCAGCTCCGGTTCGACGAGGAGCACCCAGCCCCCGGGCTCGCCCGGATCGTCGTCGAAGGGCCCGAGCCCGCGAACCAGTCGCGTCGTCGCACGCGCGTGCCGCGGGCGTGGCCGTGGGAGCACGTGGAGCTCACCGTCGAGGATCTCGCCGATCATGTTCGCCGGGGTCGCGGCGTAGGCTTGCTCGACCGCGGGCGCGTTCGGGGTGGAATCGCTCGACGTGGCCGCCCTCATGACCTCCGGAGCGTAGCACTTCGCCCTAGTGCACCTCGATGGGGACGCCGAGACCCACACCGACCGAGAGCTCCGGCGAGAAGCCGCGGCCGAGGGGGAGGGAGAGGCCGAGGAAGCCGGCGAAGAACGCGGCGCCCATCGTCGAGACGCGCGCGGCGACCGTGCGGTCGGGCGCGTCGAGCGGGCCGCGGAGGCCGACGCCGAACCGCGCGAGGGCGACCCTCCGCGCACCCGAGCACGCGTCGGACTCGAACGACGGACCGACGGCGAACCCCGCCTCCGCGTCCCAGGTGCTGCCGTGCGGCGAGTCGATGGCGAAGATGCGTCCGTAGCCGCCGTAGGTGCGCCGCGACCCGATGCGGGCGCTGGTGAGCTCGGCGCCGACCAGCAGGCCGAAGCTCGGTCCGATACGGAAGCCGACGTAGCCCGCGGGCACCACCACCGTCGCGGGCTCCACGTGCGGGGTGTACGGCCCCTCGATGTCGCACGCCTGCGCTCGCGCCGCGCGGACGCCGACGGCGATCGCGACGAGCACAACGAGCCGACGCATGCGGCTCCTTACGGCGCACGCTCCGCCTGCGCAAGCACGAGGGCGGCAAACCCGCGCACCGCGACGCGCGCAAGCAGTTTCGCTCGGGTCGCGCCGCGATACGCAGAAGGCCACCCGGGACCCGAGCGAAACAGTTTCGCTCGGGACGCGCCCCAGTGGGCGCGAGACGCGGCCGAAGGCCGCAAGAAAGAGAACAGTTTCGCTCGGGACGCGCCCTAGTGGGCGCGAGACGCGGCCGAAGGCCGCACTAGGGACCCGAGCGAAACAGTTTCGCTCGGGACGCGCCCTAGTGGGCGCGAGACGCGGCCGAAGGCCGCACTAGGGACCCGAGCGAAACAGTTTCGCTCGGGACGCGCCCTAGTGGGCGCGAGACGCGGCCGAAGGCCGCACTAGGGACCCGAGCGAAACAGTTTCGCTCGGGACGCGCCCTAGTGGGCGCGAGACGCGGCCGAAGGCCGCA
>CAZUZY010000175.1:8585-16410 GCA_964624885.1 uncultured Polyangiales bacterium
AACAGTTTCGCTCGGGACGCGCCCTAGTGGGCGCGAGACGCGGCCGAAGGCCGCATCAAATCGTCCACTGGTCGTGGACGATCGCGACCAGCTTCAACGTGCCCTCGTGGGCCTCGAACACGAGCCGGAGCGCGCGCCAGTCCATGCCGTCGTGCTCGGGATCGCTGCCGTCGAGGAACAGCTCGACCGCCTGGCCCGTCGGGTAGACCTCGCGGTGGTTCGGCAGCGTGTTGCCGTGGGCCTCCTTCGGATCGAGCACCAGCTTGCCGGCCGTGAAATCCACGTCCCACACGAACTCGGCCCAGTACTCGCCGAGGCTCAGCTCGATGGGTTGCCCGCTGCCGTCGTACGCGCCGAACGTGAGCTTCTTCGCGTCGGTCATCGCCGGCACGATCTCGGCGGGCTTGAGCACCACCCCCCCCTCGGTCTCGATGTAGCCGTAGGGCGAGAAGCGCACGCCCTTGGTCGGGTGCACGAAGGTGGCGAGCGTGGTCGCGTCCTTGGCCTTGAGCGCGGCCAGCACCGCCTTGCTCCGCGCGGTGACGTCCATCGCGTCGGCCGCGACCGAGGCGCTCGTCGAGGGCTTCGCCGAAGCGGACGGCGCGCCCGCGACCGCGGGTTCGGGCTTGCGGCAGCCGTTGCCGCAGCCCGCGAGGGTCACGAACAGGAGGGACCAGAGGAGGCGCATCAGTGCTTCTTTCCGTCGAGGATCCGCTCGGGGTACTTGCGCATCTTCTCGGGCACCGTCGGCGGGATCAGCTGGTGGAAGAACGGCCGCAGGGGCCGCACCTCGATCGTGCCGACGAGCACCCGGTGCTGACCGTCGTTGGGGCCGGTGAGCACCTTGAAGCGGTCGCCGTTCTTGCGATAGGCGCCGATGTACACGCTGTACGTGCCGGGTTTCATGTTGATGGGGAGCTGGAAGAGCACGCGATCCTCGAGGATCTGGCCCTTCTGCCAGCGGTCGGCCGGGTACATCGAGTCGCCGGGGACGTGGTCCATCGGCGCCTGGTAGCCCTCCTTGGCCACGTGGAGGAAGAACAGCACGTCCTTGCCGAGCGGCCCCGGGAGCTTCCACCAGGTGGTCACGAAGAACTCGTGGCGCTGGATTGGGTTCTGCGGATCGAGCGTGCCGCCGAGCAGCTCGAGCCCCTCGTCGAAGGTGGCCTTCGCGCCGGTGACGCCGGGCGGTGGCTGGTCGAACACGACCTCGCCCGGGGTCTGGTCCCAGAGATCCTTGCGGCGGAACAGCGAGAGGTAGTACCCGCGCGACCGCTGCCAGGTGCGGACGTGCACGTAGCCCGCGTGGAAGCGCGGGTCCTCCCAGATGCCGAACTGGAAGCTGTTGTTGGCGTAGGCGTTGCCGATGGCGGCCGGGGTCGGGTCGCGGCCGAAGCGCTCGGCGATCGCCTGCTCCTGATCGCGCGGCGGATACACGGTGAGGATCGCCCACTCCGGATTGCGCCGCCAGAAGTACTCCCGCATCTCGGCGTTGTACTTGAAGCGGTTGCCGCCCTCGTCGCTGGCGATGAACGCGTGGAGCCCGTAGGCGTGCCGCGCGCGCGCGACGGTGCCGTCGGTGAGGCCGATGAAGTCGAGGAAGTCGACGTCGGGCGCGTGGTACGGCGTCGAGCCCATGTCCTGGAACGCGACGAGGCCGCCGGGACGCTCGTGGCGGGTGATGAACTTGCCGAGGTCGGGGTGGTAGGTGCCCGCGAGGTCGGCGTGACCGTTGAACCCGTTGAGCTCCTTGTAGGTGAACTGGAAGCTGTTCCAGCCCGCGAACGCGACGAGCGCCCAGCCGACGGCGGCCGGCACGAGGCCCTCGCGGTGGATCAGCGCCCCCACCGCGTCGAGCAGGTTGCGCAGCCCGAGGCCCGCGAGGATCAGCAGGAACGGCAGCGCGGGCAGGTAGAGCCGGAACCACTGCATCTCGTCGACGCCGACCTTCACGAGGAACGCCATGAAGGCGACCGCGATGGTGAGCGCCACGAGCTTCTCGACCATGCGCTTCTTGGTCATGAAGGCGAACGGGACGAGCACGACCACGAAGCCGAGGTCGTTGAACAGGAACATCTCGTGGAGCTGGTTGAGCCCCTCGCGCCAGATGAGGTCGCTCTTGCCGGTCTTCGCGTAGAAGGTGTTGGGCAGGAGCGCGTGGTAGTAGCGGTAGCGGAAGAAGTGGAACGCGCCGGTCAGGCCGATGAGCACCAGCGCGTAGACCACCCCACGCTTCGGGAGCTTGCGGGCCCGGATCGCGTCCCACACGAGCGGCAGGCCGAGGATGGCGCCGATCAGGTGCAGCTCGGGGCGGGTCATGGCGGCGAGCGCCGCGAGCAGGCCGGCGTAGGCGCCGAGCTTCACGGCGCGGGCGTCGTCCTCCTCCTCGCGCGCCTTGAACAGGAACCACGCCGCGGCGAGCGGCAGGAGGCCGGCGAGGCACTGCTCGAGGCCGCTCTTGGCCCACAGCACCCACGAGCTCGAGGTCGCGAGCCACATCGCGGCCCAGAGCTGGGTGAGCTCCTTGCGCTCGCGATCCAGGCGGATCGTGTGGAAGGTCATCAGCACGATGACCCCGATCGAGATCAGCGTGCCGAGCACCTCGCACACCTGGAACAGGTCCCACCCGAGGGCCTCGAACGGCACGAGCAGCAGCGTCCAGAGGAAGTTGGTGTAGCCCTCGAGCCGCTCGCCCGGGTTGAACGTGAGGCCGTGGCCCTTGACGAAGTTGTGGGCGTAGCGGAACGAGATGTACGCGTCGTCCTTCACGAACTCGAGCACCACGAGGATGCCGAGCACCAGCACGAGCGCCGGCACCGCGAACGCGCCCCAGCGCACCTCGACCGCGAGCACGGGGGCCTCGTCGTCGGGCTTCTCCTCCACGCGCCGGCTCAGGAACACCGCGGCGACGGCGGCCGCGAGGAGCCCCGCCGCCCAGCCGTACCAGGGCTCGAGGATCTGCGAGAGGATGCGGCGCTTGAGGCCGCTCGACGAGGTGGTCACCGGCTCCGACATCGCGGCGCCGGTGGGCTCGAGGGTGAGCGTGGCGATCTGCAGGCGGTTGTCGACGCTCTTCGGATCGACGACCTCGTAGCGCGCGCCGGTGCCGCGGTTCCAGAGGCCCGAGAACACGCGGAACTTGGTGGGTCGGCAGGTCGCCGGCACCGGCACCTCGACCTTGTGCACGACGGGGCCCGCGGTCCACGTGCCGGCGAGGAGGCCCGGAGGTGCCGGGCGGTCGTAGATGATGCGGCAGTTGCGCTCCGCGCCCTCGCCCGTGGCCTCGATGTGCAGGAACACCCAGGTCTCCGGGTCGAGCCCCTGCGGCGTGCTGAAGGTGAGCTCGACGGGCAACGTGCCGCCGATCGGCGCGCTGTCCGGCATGCGCAGCGCCTCGAGCTGGATGCCCTTCTCGAGGCGGACACCCCCCCGGCTCTTCAGGAGGAGCGCGCCGTAGATCAGCACCACGGGCAGGAGCACGAGGGCGAGCCGGCCACGGGTGGTGGCGAGGAAGCGAAGGAGCGCCGACATCAGGCCCCCTGACTCGCTCCGATCAGGCCGCGAATCAAGCGATCAGGTAGCCGATGGCCGCGCCCTCGTCGGTGAACACCTGGGGGGTCGCCCGGCCCTGGCGCGACGAGGGGGGAGGCCCTTCGCGCTGGGAATCGGGCGTCCGCGCCAGCCGGTCGACCTGCAGCTTGCCGGTGAGGTTCTTGACCAGCACCGCAACCCGGCGAAACCCCGAGAAGATCTGGGGCGCGTGGCGGATCACCACCGCCTCGAAGTCCGGGTCGTTGCGGGAGGGGGCCTGCCGCAGATCATGGAGCAGCACCAGCGCCGAGCGGGCCTCCGGCCAGAGGAGCGCGGCCAGGGTCGCGTGGGCCCGCTCGCACTCGGCGAGGTCGCCGAACGGCTCCGTGCTGCGGGCGATCCGGGCCAGCTTCGCGCGGGGCTCGAGCTCGGCGCGGAACCAGCGATCGAGGTGGACCTTCGTGATCATCCGCCTCCCGTCGCGTCGATCCCGACCAGCCGCTGCTCGGCGTCGATGCCCTTGAGGCTCGCCGTGAAGCGGCGCAGCGACCGCGCGCCGACCTTGGCGCGCACCCCCTCGTGGTCGAGCAGCGCCTCGGTGATCACGACCTCGCTGCCCTTGGCCTGGGCCTGCAGGCGCGCGGAGAGGTTGACCGTGGTGCCGAAGAAGTCGAGCCGATCGTTGGCCCGCACCGCGAGGCACGGCCCCTCGTGCAGCCCGATCTTGACCGACAGCCCGAGGCCGCCGTGCGCGCGCTCGCACTCCCGGACCATGGTGAAGGCGGCGTCGAGGGCCGCGGCCGGCGAGGCGAACGTGGCCATGACGGCGTCGCCCATGGTCTTGACGATGGCGCCCTCGGCCTCGGCGACGGCGCGGGTCATGTCGCGGAAGTGCTCGCCGACGATGGCGTAGGCGCGGGCGTCGCCGACCCGCTGGTAGAGCGCGGTGGAGCCGGTGAGATCGCTGAACAGCACGGTCATCGTGGAGACCGTGAGCTCGACGCCCGAGGCCGGCGCCTCGGTGGCGAACAGGTCGAGAAAATCGGGGAACGTCGCGATCACGCTGCCGAGCACGATGTCGGCGTTCCAGCCGGTGCGCTCGAGGAGCACGGTCTCGGGGCGGTCGCTCGCGTTGTGCAGCTCGAGCCGCGCGTCGCCCTGCTCCGCGGTGCCCGTGGCCTCGACCCCGAGATCGTCACCGATCGCGATGCGCACGCGCTCGGGCTGCCGCTCGCCGACCTGGAACTCGCCCCGCCGTCGGGCGCGGAGCGTGCGCACCAGCATCACCCCCGGGGGCAGCGCGGCCGGCAGCGTGAGGGTCTGACCGGGCTCGAGGCTCAGCTGCGCGAACACGTGCGGGCGGAACCAGGGAGAGCTCGCGCAGTAGACGGCGGTCTCGACCTTGCGGATGCTCGGGCTCACCCGGAAGATCGCCTCCACATGCTCCGCGAAGTCGAGGTCGTACTCGATCTGGCAGGCCTCGCAGTGGCCCTGCCGCCCGACGTCCTTGAGGCTCGACGCGGTGGCGGCGCCGACCCGGCACGTGGGGCAGTTGATCTGCCACTCGAGCTCGAGCAAGCCCGCGCGCGCGGCGTGCAGGAACACCCGCAACGTCTCGCGACGGTCGGCGCCCCACGCCGCCGCCACCTCGAACGGACGCAGCGTGGCCACCTCCTCGTCGGAGCGGGTGCGCAGGTACTCGACGAGCCGGTCGCGGAGGGCGGGGTCGACGGGCGCGTCGGCGAGCTTGCGCGCGCGGAAGGCGAAGCTGGTCGCGTCGTTCGGCGTGCACACGCCGGTCGTGACCTCGTCGGCGGCCTGGGTCATGAGGGCGCGGCGCGCGGCGGCGGCGGGCGGCTCCGCGGTCCAGTCGTACCGGGGCTGCGCCTCCTGCAGGATCTTCTCGATGGCGTCGAGGTAGCGCCGGAGCGCCGTGCGGAACTGCGGGCGCATGATGGTGCGCGCCACGAACCCGAGCACCCCGTCGCCGGCGACCCACGCCCGCGCGAGCACCTTGGTGCCGTCGCCGTCGGGGGTGAGCTCCACGGAGAAGCCGCCGGACTTGGGCGGCCCGGCGACGAACGTGCGCCGGCCCCGCACGAAGCGGCCCTCGATCCAGTCGTAGGCCGGCTCGATCCACTCGATGTCGAAGCCCACCTGCCGGGCCCGCGCCACGCGCTCGCGGCGTCCGTCGGGCAGCTCGCGGAACGAGTAGGTCCCCGCGGTGAGCCCCGCCGCGCGATCGAAGCGGTTGGTGTCGGCGACCAGCGCCCACACGAGCGGCGCCGGGGCCGCGATGCGACGCTCCAGTTGCTCCGAGGCTTCGGTCATCTCGTCTGGTCGCTCCGGCCCGATCCGGTCACGAACGTAAACCGCCCCTCCGCGAGCGTCCAATGCCGTGACCTGCGCGCGAAACTAGCCCGCGCGCCGGAACATGCGCTAACCGACCGGCGTTCCCCCGAGTCATGCCCAGGAAGGACGCGAAGAAGAAGAGCCGTCCCCGCCGCGCCGCGGGGGGGGCCGCGCCGCGTCCAGAGGCCCAGGGATCGTCGCGTGGGCCGGGGATCTCCTGGTCGATCGTGGCCGTGCTCACCGCGATGGGCGGGGCGTACGCGGCCCTGACCTCGTGCGGGCGCTCGGGCGATCCGCCCCAGCCTCCCGCCGCGGGAAGCTCGGCGGTCGCGCCCGGCGCCGCCGCCATGGACCCGCCCCACCCCGGCACGGGCAGCAAGGGGCTCACCGATCCGACCGACGGTGGCGGCAACAACCTGGTCGACATCCCGGCCGACGCCTTCACCGACGACAAGGAGGCCGGCGCGGCCTCGAGCGGCGTGCTGCTCGGCGCGGCCCACTTCCAGACCCACGTCTTCGAGTCGCCGAACTACAGCTCACCGCGCATCGGCTACCTGCGGGCCGGCGCCAAGGTGCCGATCAAGGACGCCGTCGCCGGCGAGGCCGTCAAGCGCATCCGCTCCCCGAGCTGCAAGGAGGGCTGGGTCGCCATCGTCCCGCGCGGCTACGTGTGCCTCGACAAGGGTGGCGGCTCGCTCAACCTCGAGGCCCCCAACGTCCGGCTCGCCACGGCGCCGCCGGCGTTCGAGGAGCTGCTCCCCTACAAGTACGCGTTCAACTGGCGCAACGGCGCGCCGCTCTACCGCAAGGTTCCCTCGGCCAAGGAGTGGCAGGAGTACGAGCCGTGGATGAAGCCGCAGCCCAAGGTCGAGAAGAAGAAGAAGGGCGACGACGACCCCTACGGTGACGACGTCGACGCGGGCGTCGTGGCCGAGCTCGACGCCGCCGTCGCCGGCGAGCCCGACGCGGCGAGCGTGCCGTGGTGGGAGAAGGACGCCGGCAAGGAGAAGCCCTCCCTCAAGGAGACCATGATGGGCGAGGGCCTCGTCGCCCGCCGCATGGCCAAGGGCTTCGCCATCAGCATCGACCGCAGCTTCTCCTGGTACGGGCGCAACTGGCACCGCACCACGATGGGCCTGGTCGCGCCGGCCGACAGCGTCTCGCTCATCAAGGCGCCCGAGTACAAGGGCGTCGAGCTCGTGGGCGACATGCAGCTGCCCGTGGCCTGGTCGATGATCAAGGAGGCCGGGATCTTCGAGAGCAAGGACAAGAAGACCTTCGCCATCAAGGACCGCCTCAAGAAGCAGAACCCGATCCGGCTGCTCGCGCCGACCGCCCCTGGGTACGAGGAGGTCAAGAGCGGGCAGTTCACCTACCTGCCCACCTTCGACGGCCGCTGGGTCCGCGCGCAGGACGTCACGCGCATCGAGCAGGTGGCCCCCCCGGACGGCCTCAAGCCGAACGAGAAGTGGATCGACGTGTCGATCAAGGCGCAGGCGCTCGTGGCCTACGAGGGCACCAAGCCGGTGTTCGCCACGCTCGTGTCCACCGGCAAGGACGGCACCAACCTCAAGGGCCAGTTCGCGACCGTGCAGGGCAGCTTCCGGGTGCGCGAGAAGCACGTGGCGGCGACCATGGACGGCGACACCGCCGGCGAGCTCTACAGCATCGACGACGTCCCCTACATCCAGTACTTCCACACCTCCTACGCCCTCCACGGCGCGTTCTGGCACTCCGACTACGGCCGCGTGCGCAGCCACGGCTGCGTGAACCTCTCGCCCGCCGACAGCAAGCGCCTGTTCATGTGGACCGAGCCGCAGCTGCCGACCGGGTGGCACGCGGTGTGGTCGAGCGACACCAACCCGGGCACGCGCGTCGTCACCCGCCCCTGACGATGGCCGACGAAGCCGCGACCGAGGCACCGAGCGGCGAACCGGACGGC
>CAZUZY010000176.1:0-16386 GCA_964624885.1 uncultured Polyangiales bacterium
AGCCCGTGCGCGAAGAGCCCGTCCGCGCGGCGTCCGAGCCCGCGCGAGAGGAGCCCGTCGCGGTGGCCTACGAGCCGCCCGTCGAGCACGCGCCTGAGCCGCACGTCGTCTCGTCGATCGGCGAGGCCCCCGCGGCCGTGGAGCCCGAGCAGCCCTCGGTCGGCTCGAGCCAGTCGGTCCGTCCGCCGCCCAAGACCGGCATCGAGACCTGGGCCGGTCGGCCCGGCGTCCCCATGCCCCAGCCCGTCCAGAGCCGCTCGACCACCATGCGTGGTCCGCTCGGCGGCGCCTCGGGCAACACCATGCAGCGCCGCGGCGTCCAGTACGATCCGCGACGCGACGCGAGCCCGCCCGGTCGCCCCATGGGCGGCGGCATCCGCCCCGGCATGCCCGGTCAGCGTCCGGGCATGGGCGGTCGGCCCGGCATCGGCGGCGCGACCGGCATGAAGGGTCGCGGCGCCGGCCCGGCCACCCTCCGTCGTCCGGGGCCGGCCCCCGGGACCGCGGAGATGGCCGCGCACAAGAAGGTCATCAAGATCGACGAGAAGGTCACCCTGGCCTCGCTCGCCGCGCGCATGAGCCTCAAGGCCACCGACGTCCTCATGAAGCTCATGCAGATGGGCATGAGCGGCGTGAACATCAACAGCTCGCTCGACTCCGACACGGCGAAGATCCTCGCCGGCGAGTTCGGTTGGTCGGTCGAGGACGTGGCCTTCAGCGAGGCCGACCAGCTCAAGGAGGTCCGCGGTGAGGAGACCGCGGCGGTCGAGGACACCGACCTCGAGCTCCGCCCGCCGGTCGTCACCGTCATGGGCCACGTCGACCACGGCAAGACCTCCCTCCTCGACCGCATCCGCAAGACCACGGTCGCGGCGGGCGAGGCCGGCGGCATCACCCAGCACATCGGTGCCTACCGCGTGAAGACGACCCGCGGCGACATCGCCTTCCTCGACACGCCGGGCCACGAGGCGTTCACCCAGATGCGCGCCCGCGGCGCCCAGGTCACCGACATCGTGGTCCTGGTCGTCGCCGCCGACGACGGCGTGATGCCCCAGACCCGCGAGGCCGTGGCCCACGCCCGCGCCGCCAAGGTCCCCATCGTCGTCGCCGTCAACAAGGTCGACAAGCCGGAGGCGGATCCGCAGCGCCCGCGCCGCGAGCTCATGGAGCTCGAGCTCGTGCCCGAGGAGCTCGGCGGCGACACCATGTTCGTCGACGTCTCGGCCAAGACCGGCCAGGGCATCGAGACCCTGCTCGAGTCGCTGGCCCTCCAGGCCGAGGTGCTCGAGCTCCGCGCCAACGAGAAGAAGCCCGGCACCGGCACGGTCATCGAGGCCATGCTCGACCGCGGCAAGGGCCCCGTCGCCCGCATCCTCGTCCGCGACGGCACGCTGCGCGTGGGCGACTTCGTCCTCGCCGGCCCCGCCTTCGGCAAGGTCCGCGCGATGACCGACGAGCACGGACGCGCCGTCCCCAAGGCCGGCCCGTCGACGCCGGTCGAGGTCCTCGGCCTCTCCGACGTCCCCAACGCCGGCGACTCCGTCGACGTCGTCAAGGATCCGCGCAAGGCCCAGGAGCTCGCCGACCAGCGCAAGGCCAAGGTGCAGCGCTCGATCATGCCGCAGTCGGCCCGGGTGTCCCTCGAGGACCTCGCGACGCGCGCGGCCCAGTCGGGGCAGCTCGAGCTCCGGCTCGTCATCAAGGCCGACGTGCAGGGCTCGGTCGAGGCCGTCGCCGACTCGCTCCAGAAGCTCTCGGGCGAGAAGGTCAAGGTCACGGTCGTGCACAGCGCGGTCGGCGCCATCACCGAGGGCGACGTCAACCTCGCCACCGCGTCCAAGGCCATCGTCATCGGCTTCAACGTGCGCCCGGCCGGCAAGGCCCAGCAGCTCGCGGACACCGAGGGCGTGCAGATCCGCCTCTACAACATCATCTACAACGCGGTCGACGACGTGAAGAAGGCCATGGAAGGCCTGCTCGCGCCGACGATCGTCGAGAAGTTCCTCGGCCGCGCCGAGGTCCGCCAGGCCTTCAACATCAGCAAGGTCGGCATGGTCGCCGGCTGCATGGTGGTCGACGGCACGATGAAGCGCGCCGCCTCCAAGGTCCGCCTGATCCGCGACTCCATCGTGGTGTGGGAGGGCAAGATCGGTGGCCTCCGCCACATCAAGGAGGACAAGCGCGAGATCGAGAAGGGCTTCGAGTGCGGCATCAGCCTCGACGGCTACAACGACATCAAGCCCGGTGATCTCATCGAGTGCTACGACGTCGAAGAGGTGGCGGCGACGCTCTGATGTTCGTAGGAGTCTCCCGCCTTTCGTTCCACATCCCCGGCGCCCGCTCGCTGAAGGACAAGCGCCAGGTCGTGCGTTCGTTCCGCGATCGGGTGCGCGCACGGCTCGACGTGAGCATCGCCGAGGTCGCCCACCAGGACCTGCACCAGCGCGCCACGTTCGGCGTGGCGGTGGTGTCGGCCGACGCCGTCGTCTGCGACGAGCTGCTCGCGCGGGTCGGCTCGCTGGCCGGCGACGTGCGCGACGCGGTCCTCCTCGATCGCTCGACCGAGATCCTCAATGTCGGCACCGAGTCGGAGGCCCTGTGAGCGAGGTCAAGCGCACCGATCGCGTCGCCGCGGCCGCCCAGCAGGTGCTGGCCGAGCTCCTCCTGCGCGAGGTCCGCGACCCGCGCCTCGCGTTCGTCGCCGTCACGGAGGTGCGGCCGACCGCCGACCTCTCGCTCCTGCGGGTGATGGTCCGCCGGTCCATCGACGACGGGGCGGTCACCCCCAAGACCGTCCTCGAGGCGCTCGAGCGGTGCAGCGGCTTCCTCCGTCGCGAGGTGGGGCAGCGCCTCAAGCTGCGCCACGCGCCGGCCCTCGCGTTCCACTACGACGAGGCTCCGGAGAAGCGTGGGCGGATCGACGCCCTGCTGGCCGAAATAGCCAACGATCCCAAGGCGCAGGACGGGGAAGGGGAGGGCAAGCCATGACCGCGGACGAAGTGAAGCAGGCCCGCAAGGCCCTGAAGTGCTCGGCCAAGGAGCTCGCGCTCGCGCTCGAGGTGGACCCGGCCCTCGTCGCGGCCTGGGAGCTCGGGGAGAAGTTCCCCACCAAGCAGGCCGTGGAGCAGATCCAGGCCCTGCTGGAGGGGGGGCCCGACCTGATCCCGCGCAAGGCCAAGGGCGCCGATCCCCTCGAGGCGCTGCGGGACCCCGACACCTGGGCCCTGATCCGGAAGATCCTCGCCCACCCGAAGCTCCGGGCCGACGTCGCAAAGATCGCCGACAAATACTCAGACCTCTGATAGGGTGGCTCCCGCATGCAGCCGCCCGAGAGGCAGGATGCGAAGGCCGCGGACAACGCCGTCGTCGAACGCATCAAAGCGTGGGCCAAGCGCCCCACCGTGGCCGACACCGAGGTCCTCCTCGAAGAGCTGCGCGACAACCCCGCGACGAAGGGCAACCACGTCGACGCCGTGTCGCGCGCGATCGCCCAGCGCCACGCCAAGGAGGCGCGCATCATGCTCCTCCTCGGCCGGCTCCAGCTCACCACGGGCAAGCTCGCCGACGCGCAGCAGACCCTCGTGGCCGCCGGGCGCCTGGATCAGAAGGCGAGGGGGCCCTACCGCTACCTCGGCGAGGTGCTGCTCCGGCGGGGAGACGCCGGGCGGGCCGAGCGGATGCTCGAGCGCTCCCAGCAGCTCGAGGCCCTCGGTGACGATCTGCTCGAGGGCGGCTTCGATCCCAGCGACGAGTGGCTCGCCCTCTCCAAGAAGCTCAAGCCGCTGCAGGAGGCCCAGGGGGAGGCCGCGGTGGTCGCGGAGCTGACCAAGCTGCTCGCCGAGCGCCAGGGCGGGGGGCTCCAGAGCCGCCGACCGACCGGCTCGCGGAGCCTTCCTCCCCCCAAGCCCGTCGAGGACCCGGCCGAGGACCAGCCCACCCAGATCTCGACGATCCCGGACGAGATCAAGGAGAAGATGCGGCCGGTCACCCAGTACGGCGCGGCCGGTGCTGCGGCGCCGCCGGTGCCTGCGGCCGCCCCCGCCGAGAGCGCCCGCCCCAAGACGGTGCCCCCGCCGATCCCCCGCTCGGTGCCGGCCCCGCCCACCTTCCCGGATCCCGTGATCGACCGCGCGCTGCCGTCGTTCGACGAGGTGTCCGACGCGACGACGCTGCCCCGCGGGATCGCCGCGCCGATGGTGGTCTCCGATCACCCGACCCTCGGCGCCGAGGACGCGGAGGCCCTGAACCGTCCCCTCGTGCGGCGCCCGCCGGGTCCACCTCCGGCCGCACCACCCGCCGCCGCTCCGCGGGCCCCTGCACCCCCGACCGCCCCCGTTGCAGCGCCCCCGGCCGCTCCGTCCCCCGCCGGGTCTCTGGCCGCCCCGGCCGCTGCGCCGCTCGAGACCAAGTCGCTCCTCGACGACGACGGGCCGACGGTCGCGCGTCCCCCGCAGTCCGCCCAGGATCCCTCGCCACTCCCGCAGCGCCTGCCCACCAACCCGGCCCGCGCCCTCCGCGCCGAGGCGGTCACGCTCGGTGACTCCGACGCGCTGGTCGAGGCCCGGCATCTCTCCTCGCCGTTCGAGTCCAAGAAGCCGAACCCGTTCGAGCACGGCCCGCTGCTCGCTGCGCCGAGCCCGAAGGAGCGCGCCCACCACCAGCAGTGGGAGAGCGACGAGGTGCTCGACGCCCTCGCGCGCGCGGGCATCTACGAGCCCGACGCCGCGGCCAAAGCGCCGGTCGCCTGGCTCTCCCGCAGCGAGGTCGCCCGCACGCGCCGGCGCGGCACCTGGCTCTACGTGGTGCTCGGGGTGCTGGTCGTCGGTGGCATCGTCGGCTCGCTCTACGGCGGTGAGGTCTACAAGCAGCGCCGCCAGAAGGAGGCCGAGCAGGCCACGCAGCGCGCGGAGCTCGACGTCCGCAAGACCGGCGTCGCCGCCCTCGATCGCGCCGAGAAAGACCTCGGCAAGGCGTTCGAGCTCGACTCGCGCACGTTGCCCGGCGCCCGCGCCTGGCTGCAGGACCGCGTGCTCCGCTCGTACCTGTGGCCCAGCGAGAACCGCAAGGAGGGTGGCCTCGCGTCCGCGATCGAGCGCGCCAAGACCGTCGGCATCCCCGAGCCGGAGCTCGCCTTCGCGCGCATGACCCTGGCGCTCACCAGCGACGACACGCCCTCGGCGGTGCAGCTCGCCAAGACCCTCACCCCCAAGGACGCCAAGTCCAAGGAAGACGCCTGGCGCGAGCTCGCCGTCGGCTGGGTGCTCGAGCGTGCCGGCGATGCCCGCTCCGTCGACCGCTACGCCCACGCCCTCGAGCTCGACCCCGACCTCGTGGCCGCGCAGCTGGCGCTCGCCAAGCTCGCCGCCCTCGCGGCCGATCCCGACCGCGTGACCAGGCTCCTCCTGAACGTCGAGCCCGACCTCGTCGCGGCGCGGGAAGACCTGCTCTCGCTCGCGAACCTGGCCAAGACCGGCACGGCCACCAAGCTCGGCGACCCGGCCGTGCGTCGGCCCGCGAACATCGCGTGGATCGCGCCCGCGCTCGCCGCGATCGACCCCAAGGCCGACCCGGAGCAGAAGAAGAAGGATCTCTCGCGCGCCATGGGGCTCTCGCGGGAGCCGGGCGATCTGACCAAGGTCGGGCGCCTCGCCCTGCTCGCGGGCGACGAGGCCACCGCCTCGCGCGCCGCGCTCCGCGCCCTCGAGGTGAGCCCGATCTTCCTGCCGGCCCGCGCGCTGGCCGCCCGCCTCGCCCTCCAGCTGGGTCGCCCCGACGACGCCGGCCGCGCGCTCGACGGCGTGACGGCCGAGGGCGACGCCGAGGTGACGGCGCTCCGGGCATGGCTCGCCTACGAGCGGGGTGACTACGCAGGCCTCGCGGCCACCCTCGAAGACCCGAAGGCGGGCGCTCTCGACCGGGCCGACCTCGCCGGCATCGTCAAGCCACTGCGCTGGGTCGTCGCGCACCGCGCGAGCATGACGGCCAAGGACGTGGCCGAGCTCAAGACCCTCGGCGAGCTCGGGGAACTCGGTCCCCTCGTCGCGTTCGACATGGCGATGGAGGCCGGCGAGGTCACCACCGCCGAGACCTTCGGCAAGGGCTGGGGCGATGTGGGCCAGAAGCCCGCGCGCGCGCTCCGGCTGGCCCGGCTGGCCCGGCTCACCGGCAAGGGTGAGGAGGCCGACCGCCTGTCGAAGATCGCCGTCGAGCAGGGCACTGTCGTCCCGAGCGCCCTCGTCGAGCGCGTCCTCGTGCTGTGCGGGCTCGGCAAGGCGACCGACGCCCTGGCCCTTCTCGGCCGCTACTCGCTCCTCGCGCCCGACGAGCAGCCCTGGCTGCGCGCCTACGTCACCGCGCAGTCGGGCAAGGTGGCCGACGCCAAGAAGCAGGTCGAGGCCCTCAAGGAGCCGGACAAGAAGGCGGCCTGGCCCGTCCGCCGGGACGCGCTGCTGGCGATGGCGGCGGTGGCCGACAAGCGGGCGAAGCCCTGGCTCAAGGACCTCCTCAAGGAGCGTCCGAACGATCCCGACGTGCTCGGCGTGGCCAAGGTCCTCAAGTAAGCGCGCGCGTGCTCGGCCCCGGCCGTGCTAGTGGGCCCGTCGTTCCGTCATGAGCTCCTCGAAGCCCGTCCGTACGGCCAGCGTGGCGCTCGTGCTGCTGGTCATCTTCCTCGACACCCTCGGCATCGGGGTGATCATCCCGGTGTTGCCGCGCCTGGTGGCGAGCTTCGTGGGCGGAGATCTCACGCTCGGCTCCCGCTGGTTCGGCGTGCTCTCGGCCACCTACGCCTCCATGCAGTTCCTCTGCGCGCCGACCCTGGGCGCGCTCTCCGACCGCTTCGGGCGTCGCAAGGTGATCCTGGCCTCGCTCGCCGGCGCGGCCACCAACTACGTGCTCACCATCTTCGCGCCCTCGATCGGCTGGCTGTTCGTCGGCCGCACCATCGCGGGGATCAGCGGGGCGAGCTTCTCGGCCGCGACCGCCTACATCGCCGACGTGACCCCCGAGGAGAAGCGCGCGCAGAACTTCGGCCTCGTCGGCGCGATGTTCGGGCTCGGCTTCATCGTGGGACCGGCGGTCGGGGGCCTGCTCGGGCGGATCGATCTGCGCGCGCCGTTCGCGCTCGCGGCCCTGCTCAACGCCGCCAACTTCGCCTACGGCCTGTTCGTGCTCCCCGAGTCGCTGCCGGTCGAGCGCCGGCGCCCCTTCGAGCTCGCGCGGGCGAACCCGGTCGGCGCGCTGCTGCGCCTCCCCAAGAACCCCGTCCTGTTCGGCCTCGCGGGCACCATCGTGCTCTCGTACCTCTCGCAGTCGATCCTGCAGTCGGTCTGGGCGCTCCACACCCAGAACCGCTTCGGCTGGGGCCCGCTCGACGTCGGCCTCTCGCTGGCGGTGGTGGGCGTCGCCGCGGCGACGGTGCAGGGGGGCCTCGTGCGACCCGTGGTCGGCGCGCTGGGCGAGCGTCGCACCATGACGCTCGCGCTCCTCTGCAGCGGGCTCGGCTTCGTGGGCTTCGGCGTCGCGTGGCAGCCCTGGGCGCTCTACGTGATCATCCTGCCCTTCGCGCTCGGAGGCCTGGCCGGGCCGGCGTTGCAGGCCATCCTGACCCGCGCGACCGACCCGGGCGCGCAGGGCGAGCTGCAGGGCACCCTCGCCAGCCTGCAGAGCGCCACCTACGTGCTCGGTCCCCTCATCTCGACGCGGGTGTTCGCGCGGTTCTCCACGCCGGGCGCGCACCCCCACGTGCCCGGGGCGGCGTTCTTCTGCGCCGCGGCGTGCACGTTCGTGGGGCTCTTGCTCGCGCAGCGGGTGTTCGCCCGGCAGCGGTCGCTCGATCCGCGCGTGACGGCGTGACCGTCGAGGCCCGAAGCCTGCTCAGTCGAAGCCCTCGGGTCCGACGACCAGCCGCTCCACGCGCCCACCGTCGCGGAGGGCCGCGACGATGTCGGGCACGTCGGCGAGGGTGACCTTGCCGTAGAAATAGGCCGGCCCTTCGACCGGCGAGACGCCCACGACCACCCCCTGGCTGCACACGTCCAGGCAGCTCGCCGTGCACGCGCGCGCCACCTGCTGGGCGAGCCCCGCCTTGGCGATCTCGCTCTTGAGCGCGGCGTGCACCGCCTCGCTCCCGCGCTCGCCGCACGAGCCCTTCGGGTGACCGTCGGGGCGGCGGTTGTTGCAGACGTAGAGATAGAGCTGGCGACGCGCCATCAGGCCGGCGCTCCGTGGTGGTTGCGCTCCCAGAGCAGCCGCAGACCGATGAGGGTGAGGTCGTCGTCGACCTCCTCGATGGCGTTCGACTCACCGGCGATGAGGTTGGCGAGCCCACCGGTCGCGAGGCAACGGAGCGGGTACTGGGCCTCGGCGCGGAGCCGGGCGACCATGCCGTCGACCAGCGCGACGTAGCCGAAGAACAGCCCCGACTGCATGGCGTGCAGGGTGTTCTTGCCGATCGCGCGGGGAGGGCGGGCCACCTCGACGCGCGGCAGCTTGGCGGCGCGGGCGAACAGCGCGTCGGCGCTGATGAGGATGCCCGGGCAGATCACGCCGCCCACGTACTCGCCCTTGCGGGAGACGACGTCGAAGGTGGTGGCGGTGCCGAAGTCGACCACCACCACCCCGGACTCGCCGTCGCCGGAGCGGATGACCCGGTCGTGCGCGGCCACCGCGTTGACGATGCGGTCGGCGCCGACCTCGCGCGGGTTGTCGATGAGGATGGAGACGCCGGTGCGGGTGCCCGGGCCCACGATCATCGGCGCCACGCCGAACGCACGCTGGCAGAGCTGGCCGATGGTGTCGGTGAGCGTGGGCACGACGCTCGCGACGATGGCGCCGGTGATCTGGGAGCGGTCGACGCCCTCGAGATCGAGGAGTTGGCGCACGAGCACCGCGTACTCGTCGCTGGTGCGGTTGCGCGCGCTCTCGAAGCGGAAGCGGTGGCGCAGGACGGCTCCGTCGAAGAGCCCCAACGTGACGTTGGTGTTCCCGATGTCGATCGCGACGAGCACGCCCCTGGTTAGCACGCGAGCGTCCGTGATAGGAAACGCCGCATGCGCGTCCACCTCATCGGGGTCTCGGGGGCGGGGATGGCGCCGCTGGCCGGCTTGCTCCACGACGCGGGCCACGAGGTCGAGGGCTCGGACGCCTCGTTCGATCCGCCCATGGGGCCCTTGCTCCCGACCTGGGGGGTGAAGCCCCGCGAGGGCCTGGGTGACCCGGAGCTGGTCGTCGTCGGCAACGTCTGCCGCAAGGACCACCCGCTGGTGCTCGAGGCCGAGGCGCGCGGGATCCGTCGCATCTCCATGCCGACCGCGTTGCGGGAGCTGGTCACGAAGGAGCGCCCGGTCGTCGCGGTGTGTGGCACCCACGGCAAGACCACGACGACGGCCCTCCTCGCCCACCTGCTGGACGGCGCTGGCCTCGAGCCGGGGTGGCTCGTCGGTGGGGTGCCACTCGTGCCCGCCGGCGTGCGACCGTTCGCGCTCGGTCGAGCGCAGCGCTCGCTCTCCGCGCCCACGCCGCTGGCCCCGTTCGTGGTGGAGGGCGACGAGTACGACTCGGCGTTCTTCGAGAAAGTCCCGAAGGTGTGGGGCTACGCGCCGCGTGTCGCCATCCTCACCTCGATCGAGCACGACCACGTCGACATCTACCCCGACGAGGAGAGCTACCTCGCCGCGTTCCGCGGCATGATCGAGCGGCTCCCCGACGGTGGGCTCCTCGTCGCCAACGCGGCCGACCCGCTCGTCGTGCGGGTCGTGGGCGAGGCGCGCACCGCCGCCCGGGTGGTCTGGTATGCGGCGTCCGACGTCGCGGGGCGCCCGTTCCCCTCGGGCAAGGTGCACCTCGACGAGCCCGTCGTTTGGACGGCCAACGAGGTGGGCCTGCGTGGCGACGGCGACGTGCTCCAGCCGTTCGATCTCTTCGTCGGGCCGAGCTCGGCGGGACGGTTCGGGGTCGGCGTCTTCGGCGCGCACAACGTCGCCAACGCCCTCGCTGCCATCGCCGTCACGAGCGAGGCGTTCCATCTGCCCGTGCGCGAGACCGCCACCCGCGCGAGCGGGTTCCGCGGGGTCAAGCGGCGCCTCGAGCAGCACCTCGACGGCCGTACGGGCCAGGGGGTCGTGCTCTACGACGACTTCGCCCACCACCCGACCGCGGTCGACGCCACGCTCCGCGCGGTCCGCGCGCGCCACCACCGGGCCCGCCTGGTCGCCGTGTACGAGCCGCGCAGCGCCACCGCGTGCCGCGCGATGCACCAGAGCGGGTACACCACGGCGTTCGGGCCCGCCGACGTCGTCGTCCTGCCTCCGCTCGGGCGCAGCACGATCCCCGCCGACGAGCGCCTCGACCTGGACCGCCTCGAGCGCGACCTGGTCGCGCAGGGCAAGCAGGTGGTCCGCGCGGCTTCGGTCGGCGAGGTCCCCGCCGCGGTGGGCGAGGTCGCCGCCGCCGGGAGCGTGGTGGTCGTCATGTCCAACGGCGCGTTCGGCGGCGTCGTCGCGGCCCTGACCGGAGCCCTCCGATGAACGAAGCCACGCTCCTCGAGCTCCTCGCCCTCGCGCGCGAGGCGGCCGCGGCCGGCGCCAAGGAGATGGAGCAGCGCTCGCGCCACCTCACGGGCGTGCGCACGCAGTACGCCCTCAAGGCCTCGACCATCGATCTGGTCACCGACTGCGACCGCGCGTCGGAGGCCGCGATCCTGCCGATCCTGCGACGCAGCGGCCTGCCGATCGTCGCGGAAGAATCTGCCCAGAGCATCCCGGACGCCGAGGCCATCTGGTTCGTCGACCCGCTCGACGGCACCACCAACTTCGCCCACGGACACCCGTTCCACTGCGCCGCGGTCGGCCTCGCGGTGAAGGGGGCGCCCCGCCTGGGCGTCGTCCACGCGCCCATGCTCGGCGTGGTCTGGAGTGCCGTGTCCGACCTGCGGGGCACGCGCCGCGATCTGTTCCGCAACAAGGAGCAGTGGCTCGCGGTCTCCGAGGTGGGCGAGCTCGATCAGACCCTGCTCGCCACCGGCTTCCCCCTCGACCGTCGCGAGACCACGGACGACAACACCGACGCCTTCGTCGCGTTGCTCAAGCGCGCCCACGGCGTGCTGCGGTGCGGGAGCGCGGCGCTCGACCTCGCGCTCGTCGCCGACGGCACGTTCGACGCCTACTGGGAGCGCAAGCTCGGTCCGTGGGACATCGCGGCCGGGTCGGCGCTGGTCCTCGCCGCCGGCGGCAAGGTCACCGATCCGTGGGGCCGCCCCGTCCTCGTTCCCGAGGGGCGGGTGCTCGCGAGCAACGGCCGCGTGCACGGCGCGGTCCTCGGGGCCATCGCCAAGCACCAGCCGGAGCCGCCGCCGCGATGAACGCGCGGGCCGCGCTGCGCAGCTCGGTCCTCGCCTCGGTCTCGGCGTCGATGGCCGCGGCCCTGGTGGTGGAGCAGCGCGTGCGCACGGTCGACGACGCACGCCGTGACCGCTACGTGCGCACGTGGGCCCGGATCGCGCTCCGCACGCTCGGCGTCGAGGTCGCGCGGGTGGGCGAGATCCCCGCCGCGGAGGGCCCGCGGCTGGTCGTCGCCAACCACCGCTCGACGCTGGACATCCTCCTCGTGCTGGCCACCTTCGGCGGGCACCTGCTCGCCAAGGGCGAGATGGAGCACTGGCCGATCGCGGGCACACTCGCCAAGATGGCCGGCACCCTGTTCGTCGACCGCGCGGACGCCCAGAGCGGCGCGACGGCGATCCGCGCGATGAAGGAGAAGCTCGAGAAGGGGCGCCTCGTGGGGGTGTTCCCCGAGGGCACCACCTTCGTGGGCGACGAGGTGCGGCCGTTCCACGCCGGCGCCTTCATGGCCATCGCGCGGGTGCGCGGCGAGGTGCTGCCGGTGGGCCTCGCGTATGCGAGCGAGGACTCGCATTACCGCGAGGAGCCGATCGACGAGCACTACGCGCGCGTGGCGGGCGCGGGGAAGACGCACGTGGCGCTGTCCGTCGGGACGCCGATCGCGGCCAGGGGCGCGATCGCCACCCTCGCCGAGACGAGCCGCGCTGCGGTGCAGGACCAGGTGCACCGCGCCCGCGCGTGGCTCGGGCGCGCGTAGAGCGGCTCACTTCTTGGCCGGCTCGTACAGGTAGCCGTAGCCGCCGTCCGGGAGCGGCGCCTCCCAGCGGAGGTCGCCGGTCTGCGCATGGACCTCGATCCACGACAGCAGGTGAGACGTGGTGGTCGCCGCGGCGTCGTCCACGCGCAGGTGGTACCAGCAGTCGTCGGGCTCGACGCAGCGGGTCTTCGGGCAGCGCACGCTCTCCGTGAACACCGTGGGGCTCTTCCCGAGCTTCGAGCGGCGCGCCCATTCGAAGGCCAGCGCCATCGCGCGGCCAGGGGGGATCGGGTGCGGGAACGCGGGGGGCGTGGCCGCGTCGGCTTCCAGCCACAGCGCGCAGTCGAGCGGGAGGTTCGGCGCGGTCGAGGGTGGGGGCGGGGCGACCACCGAGGCTCCCGCCGACGCGCTGGCCGGCGCGGCAGGGTCCTTCTCGATCCGCGGCGGTTCCCGCCGGCACCCCGAAGACGCCCCCGAAGACGCCACGAGCCACACGACGCCGAGGAGGCCTCGTGTGGCTCGCTGCATCCCGCCGGGCAGGCTCACTCGCTGACGAACGACTCGAGGGGCAGGTCGACCGGCGAGGTGTCCTCGCGGGCCAGGATCTCCGCCTTGAGCTTCACGCCCGGGAGCACGTTGAGCGCGAAGTACTTCGCCGCGCCCTTCTTGCCCTCGTAGTACGCGCGATCCTTCGCGCCGGCGTCGCCCTCGGGGAGCTTGGCCTGCGCGTCGATCGCGATGCGCGCGCCCTCGAGCAGGAGCCAGCCGATGGCCGTCTCCGACATCATCTCGAGGAAGCGGTTGGCCGCGAGCGGCACCATGCTCATCTGGCCCATCTGGAACCAGCCGAGCAGGCGCATCGCCGTGCCGCCGATGGCCTCGTGCGCCGCGGCGAGCTCCTTGACCCACGGGCCGAGCACCGGGTGCGCATCGTTCTCGGAGATGAACTTCTGCACGTCGCCGAGGAACGACTGCAGGTTGGCGCCGCCGTTCTGGCCGAGCTTGCGGCCGACGAGGTCCATCGCCTGGATGTGGTTGGTGCCCTCGTAGATCGAGAAGATCTTCGAGTCGCGGCAGTACTGCTCCACCGGGTAGTCCTTGGTGTAGCCGACGCCGCCGTAGGTCTGGATGGCGGTCTCGCAGATGCGGAACGACTGGTCGCTGCCGTAGGCCTTCACGAGCGGCACGAGGAGGTCGACCTGGCCGAGGTGGTAGGTGGCCGCGGCGTCGTCGTTGCCCTTGGCGACGAGGTAGCCGTCCTGGTGGCGCGCGAGCTTGATGATGAGCGCGCGGATGCCCTCCACGCGGGCCTTCATGTCGAGCAGCATGCGGCGGACGTCGGCGTGCTCGGCGATGGCGACGCGGGGCGCGGTGGCGTCCTTCCAGAAGCGGATCGACGGCCCCTGCTTGCGCTCCTTGGCGTACTCGAGGGCGTTGAGGTACGCGCTCGAGGCGACGGCGAGGCTCTGCAGACCGACGCCGATGCGCGCGCCGTTCATCATCTTGAACATCTGCGGCATGCCGTGGTTCTCGGCGTCGCCCACCAGCTCGCCGACGCAGCCGTCGTTCTCGCCGAAGTTGAGCAGGCAGGTGGAGCTGCCGTTGATGCCCATCTTGTGCTCGATGCCGCCGACGGTGACGTCGTTGAGCTCGCCGCTCGCGCCGGTCGCCATGTCGATGCGGCGCTTGGGCACGGTGAAGAGCGAGAGGCCCTTGGTGCCGGCCGGCGCGCCCTCCACGCGGGCGAGGACGAGGTGCACGATGTTCTCGGCGAAGTCGTGGTCGCCGCCGGAGATGAACAGCTTGGTGCCCTTGATGTCGTAGAGGCCGTCGGGGCGCTTCTTGGCGACGGTGCGCGCCGCGCCGACGTCGGACCCGGCCTGCGGCTCGGTGAGGCACATCGTGCCGCCCCAGGTGCCGTGGTACATCTTGCGCAGGTAGCGCTCCTTCTGGGCGTGCGTGCCGAACGTCTCGATGACCTCGGCCGCGCCGTGCGCGAGCCCCGGGTACATCATGAACGCGGTGTTCGCGCCGCTCATGAACTCCTCGACGACGACGGCGAGGGTGAGCGGCGCCTGCTGGCCGTCCCACTCGGTCTTGACGCCGAGCGTCTTCCAGCCGCCCTCGTAGATCTTGCCCCAGGTCTCCTTGAAGCCCGGCGGCGCGAACACCTGGCCGTTCTCGAGGCGACACCCCTGACGATCACCGATGGCGTTGAGGGGCCCGAGCACCTCGACGGCGAAGCGATGGGCCTCGCCCATCACCATGTTGAACTCCTCGACACCCCACGCCTCGTAGGGACCCTTCCCGAGGACGTCTTGCAGCTTGAACTGCTCGAAGACCAGGAAGCGGATGTCGCGGAGATCGGCCTTGTAGCGGTTCTGGGCGAGGTCTTGGGACACGGGGCCTCCTCATCACGAGTCCCCCTCGGATCCGAGGGGCAGGGAGCGGAATGCGTGGCGATGAATCGCCATTCAGTCGCTAGCTTTGGGTGGCCAGCGCATCGCGTCAAGGGGGGCCGGTGTTAGCCATTGCTGGCCTCGGTGCGCGGGGGCTAGGTTGCCGCGCGATGGCTCACCATTTTCGCTTCTATCGTGTTGGTGGCTTCGATCAGGTCTTGCTCGATCGCGGCGAGGATTTGCTCGCCCTCGACCAGCTCGACCAGAAGCTCTGGGTCGCGCTCGCGTGTCCCACCACCGGCCTCGAGCTGGACGAAAAGACGCTGACGCTGATCGACACCGACGGCGACCACCGGATCCGCCCCCCGGAGATCATCGCCGCGACCAAGTGGGCCGGCACGGTCCTCAAGGACGCGACCGACCTCGTGAAGGGTGGCGACGCCATCGAGCTCTCGCACATCGACGAGACCCAGCCCGACGGCAAGGCCATCGCGGCCTCGGCCCGCCAGATCCTCAGCGACCTCGGCAAGAAGTCGGAGAAGGCGATCTCGCTCGCCGACGTGACCGACACCGCCAAGATCTTCTCGCAGACCAAGTTCAACGGCGACGGCGTGTTGCCGGCCGAATCGGCCGACGACGACGCGACCCGGCAGGCGATCCTCGACGTGATCGCGTGCTTCGGCGCCGAGGCCGATCGCAGCGGCAAGGACGGCCTGACGCAGGCCAAGGTCGACGTGTTCTTCGCGGCCGCCGAGGCCTTCGACGCCTGGCACCGCGCGGCCGAAGCCGACGCGACCGTGCGCCCCCTGAAGGACGACACGACCGCCGCCGCGGACGCCGTCGCCGCCGTGCGCGCCAAGGTCGACGACTGGTTCACCCGCTGTCGCCTGGCCGCGTTCGACGCCCGCGCGGCGGGTCCCCTCGCGCACGACGAGGCCCAGTACGCGAGCCTCGCGCCCCGCATCCTCACCGACACCGGCGAAGAGGTGGCGGCGTTCCCGCTCGCCCGCATCGACGCCGGCAAGAGCCCCGCGCTGCCGTTCGGTTCGGGCCTGAACCCGGCCTGGGTCGCCCGCATGGAGACCCTGCGCAAGGCCGCCGTGGTGCCGCTCCTCGGCGAGCGCGCCACCCTCGGCGCCGACGACTGGGCCACCCTGCTCGCGAAGCTCGCGCCGTTCGAGGCGTGGCGCGCCAAGAAGGCGGGCGGCGAGGTGGAGAAGCTCGGCCTCGCCCGGGTGCGCGAGCTCCTCGGCTCGACGGCGCGCGCCGACGTGACCGCCCTCGTCGCGAAGGATCAGGCGCTCGCGCCCGAGGCCGCGGCGATCGCGCTGGTCGAGAAGCTGATCCGCTACCACCGGGATCTCTACCGGCTGCTCCTCAACTTCGTGTCGTTCAGCGATTTCTACTCGCGCAAGCGCAAGGCGGCGTTCCAGGCCGGCACCCTGTACCTCGACGGGCGCAGCTGCGACCTCGCGATCCCGGTCAAGGACCCCGGCGCGCACGCGGCGATCGCGACCCAGAGCGGCACGTTCCTCGCCTACTGCGAGTGCACGCGCAAGGACGACGCCAGCCAGAAGATGACCATCGCCGTCGCCTTCACCGGCGGCGACTCCGACAACCTCCAGGTCGGCCGCAACGGCGTCTTCTACGACCGCAAGGGCAAGGACTGGGACGCGACGATCATCAAGCTCGTCGAGCACCCCATCTCCATCCGGCAGGCCTTCTGGGCGCCGTACAAGTTCGTCGCCAAGGCCGTGGGCCAGCAGATCGAGAAGTTCGCCTCCGCGCGCGACAAGGAGATGCAGGCCAACGCCGCGGCGAGCGCGGAGGCCACCACCATCAACGTGACGGCACCGGCGCCCGCGCCCGCCGCGACGCCCGCCGCGGCCCC